>NZ_BAAGPS010000035.1:0-30561 GCF_054783935.1 Streptomyces pseudoechinosporeus | reverse complement strand
GGTCGTGGTGGGGCTGGGCCCGGCTCAAGGTGCGCGGGCGGAGGCTCGGCGGGGGAGGGCTGGGCGGTGTCGGGGTCGTCGGCACGGTCGCGGCCCGGGGGCAGTTGGGCTGGTGTCAGTGGGGCGGGGAGTAGAGGGGCGGAGACCTGGGAGGTCGGCCGGGGTGGCGTCGGGACCAGGTGGAGGGGCGCGCGCTCAGGGCCGGGGGCAGAGGGTTGTGCGGCCCTGGGCTCGGGTGTCCGTACGCGTGTGTTGGTGCAGGTGCAGGCCGGGGGTGGGTGCAGTAGGGACGGGTCCGCTGTGAGGATGCGTTGTTCCAGGGAGCGGAGTTCTGGGCCGGGGCCCAGGCCGATTTCGGTGATCAGGGTGTGGCGGGCCTGGTGGTATCTGGCCAGGGCGTCGGCTCGGCGGCCGGAACGGTAGAGGGCGAGCATGAGACGGGCGTGGAAGCGTTCGCGCAGGGGGTGTTCGGTGGTCAGGGCCGAGAGTTCGGCTATCAGGTCGGTGTGGCGGCCTGTCGTCAGGTCGGCGTCTATGCGGCGTTCGAGCAGGGCCATGCGTAACTCCGTCAGGCGCTCGGCCTCGGGGCGGACCGGTGCCAGGTCCTCGTAACCCACGTAGGGGTCGCCCCGCCACAGCGCGAGCGCCTCGCGCAGCAGCCGGCCGGCCTCCTCGCCGGAGTGGGCGAGTTCGGCTCGGCGGGCGAGTGACTGGGCGTGCCAGGCGTCGAGTTGGTCGTCCGCGAGGACGAGTTGGTAGCCGCCGTCGGCGAAGCGAATGCGGTCGCCGCCGCCGAGGGCGCGCCTCAGCCGGTGCACGTTGACCTGGATGTTCTTCGGCCCGTTCTTGGGGATCCGCCCGCTCCACACCGCGTCGGCCAGCGCGGCGGCGGACATCGGCCGCTGCCGGCGGGCCAGCAGCACCGCGAGGACGGCACGGTTCTTCGGAGTGCCGAGTGCTACGAGCCCGTCGGGGCCCCGCACCCCGAGCGGACCCAGGATCTCGAACCACATCACACACATCGCCCCCCTCGATATGCGCCGCCCTGGCCGTCCTTGAGCATTCAACGTCGGAATGCCCCGTTCCGTGCCCCCTTCCGCACCCGTTTCTGGTGGAGGCGTACCTTCCGCAGCAGCCCGCGCGCCTCCTCGTCGGCGGGGTTCAACACCAGGGCGACGGCGAGGAGTTCGGCTGCCAGGTCCCACCGCTGCGTACGGGCGGCACGCACCGCGTCGTTGAAGTGCTGGTCGGCCAGATCGCGGAGGTGGCGGAGGGCGCTCAGGTCGCCCCGGCAGGCGTAACAGCGGGTCGGCGTACCCGGCAGCGCCTTGCGGCACATGGGGCAGCTCAGCATCTCGGCATCACTCCCCCTGCCCGGCCGTACGGCTGCGCGGCAGCACCACCTGGATGCCCTCGCTGCTGCGCAGCCCGCGCAGCCAGCTCTCGATCTGGACCCGCAGCGGCTTGATCCGGCTGGTGAAGATCCCGATGAGCCGGCGCTTGAGTTCGTCATCGTCCGCGAACTGCGCCGCTGTCGCGCCCACTTCACGCTCGGTCGTGTCGATCCGGTTCAGGAAGCCCTCGGCCTCGGCCCGGTGACGTTGGTCCGAGTCCCGGTCGGCGGCAAGGACCGTACGCCTGAGGTCCTCCAGTTCCTCGCGGAAGGCGGCCGCCAGCTCGCGGACCGTCCAGTCGTCGAGGCTCTGGCCCGGGAGAGGCCCGTACAGGTCCCGTTGGATGCCGTGCAGCAGGTCGTCCAGGCGGGTGCATGCCTGGTGCCAGTCGTAGCGGTTCAGGTCGGCGTACGCGGCGCGGCCCGCGGCCTCCAGTTCGGTCAGCTCGGTCCCGTAGCGCGCGCTCCTGGCGGGATCGACGCGGGCCAGTTCCTCGGCAAGCGAGCGGCTGTCGGCGAGCTGGGCCTCGAACTCGTGCAGCGGTGGATGCAGCGTCTGCGCCCACTGTCGCTGCTCCGCCATACCCTGGAGCAGGGTCTCGGTCTCCATCAGCTTGTAGTGGGCCTTCGCCCGGTCCTGGCCCTCGGCGAACAGGCCGTCGGTCTCGGCGAGCAGCCGGTTCACGGCGGTCGCCGCCTCGTCGGCCTCGGCGGGCGGCAGCTCGCCGTACAACTCCGCCCACGCCCCCTTGGCGTCCCGGTGGGCCTGGCGCAGCTCGTCCCAGGCCGGGATCGTACGCAGCGGAATGTCGATGGACGCGGTCGCCCGGGCGCCGATCTCGGGGATCGCGACCTCGGCGGCGATGGTCCAGCCTGCCTCGAAGGTGACGCCCACCTCCACATCGGTGCCGACGGGCAGCCCGGCCGGTACGTCGTCGATCTCCACCGCGCCGATCGGCATCAGCCCCTCGTAGAGCTGGATGGACAGCCGCCTGCCCTGGCTGGCGGTCTGCAGGCGGAAGCCCGTGCGGTGCGGAAGCCGTACTCCCGAGGCCACGATGCGATGCAGTCCGGTGGCCAGTTGTACGGAGAAGTCGTGGGCCAGCACATCGCCCGAGACCGGCGCGGCGGCGGGCGCCCCGGCCGCGACGGTGACGTGCCGCGCCTCGGCCTCCCGGCCGTCGCGCATGACCCGCACGGTGAAGCCGTTCTCGCGGCCCTCCTGAAGCGGTACGTCCGGGAAGACGAAGGAACCGTCCGCGCCCGCCAGCTCCTCGGCGCGGTGCACTCCGTCGTCCGAGACCAGCAGGACGGGTGTGCCGAGCGGTTCGGGGATCGCGCCGCCCGCGAGGACCCGCCCCGCGATGTCGGCGAAGCCGCCGATCGCCTCGGGCCGGTCGAGTTCCAGATGCACCCCGCGCTGCGCCGCGGCAGCCGCCTTCAGCGCGGCACCGGCGGCGATGGCGAGGTCCGGGTGGAGCAGCACGGGCGTGCGGCCGAAGCGCTCCTCCAACAGCCGGGCCACCAGCGGAATACGGGAGGAGCCGCCGACCATGACGATCTCGTCGATGTCGGCCGTGTTGTTCGTGCCATCGGCGTCGGCATCGGCGGTGATGCCCGCCTGCCGCAGAGTGCGCTCGCAGTGGCCGACGGTGGCCTCCAGCGACGGGCGGATCAGTTCCTCGAACTCGGTGCGCAGCATGGGCAGATGGAGGTTCATCGGGGTGCCAGTACGGTCCTCGCCGTGCTGGCTGACGATCTCGGTCACGGGCATCCGGGACAGTTCCTGCTTGCACTCCTCAGCGAGGAAGAGCAGAGCGGCGTACGAGCGGGCGTCGGCGGGCCGGTCGGGGTCGAACTTCAGGTCGTACGCCGGAAGCCTGCCGTCCATCCAGTGGACGATCGCCCGGTCGAAGTCGTAGCCGCCCAGATAGCGGTCGCCGCCGAAGGCGCGGTGCTCGAACCCCTCCTCGGGGTCCCAGGTCACGACGGAGGTGTCGAAGGTGCCGCCGCCGAGGTCGTACACGAGGAAGGTGCGGGGGTCGTCTCCCAGGTGCTCCCCGGCGTGCGCGAGGGCCGCCGCGACCGGCTCGATGAGGGTTTCCACGACCTCCAGGCCCGCCGCGGCACCGGCCTTGGTCGTGTCGTTCTTCGAACGGGTTTCGAAGAAGGCGGGCACCGTGACCACCGCCCGCTCCACCGGCACGCCCAGCACGTCCTCGGCGGTCCTCTTGAGGTGCCGCAGCACTTCGGTGGAGGCCTCGAGCGGGGTCAGCTCGGCGTGCCCTGCCGTGAACCGCTGGTCCGTGCCCATGCTCCGCTTGAAGAACATGGCGGGCGGCGCCCCCTGCATCCGCGCCCGGTGCTTGGCCAGCAGCCCGACCTGTACAGCACCGTCCGGGCCGACCCACACCGCGGACGGCACGGTCGGCGATCCGTCCGGCGGGACGACCAGCAGGGCGTCACCCACCGGACGCAGCCGTCCGTCCGCGATGAGCTGCTCCTTGCGGGGGACCGGCGCGTCGGCGGGCAGCGCCAGACAGCTGTTGGTGGTCCCCAGGTCGATGCCCACGATGAGGCTCATGTGCGTTCCCCCTTGTCCCGCTTTTCCCGAGGCTGTTCCCCGGGCTCCAGCAGCACCTGTGCCCGGCGTATCCATGTGCCGTCGTGCAGGCGCACCCCCGGCCGCACCGTCCTGCCGATCACCAGCTCGGACGCCTCCTGGGCCGCCGGGGCGTGCCCCACGTCGACGTACGGGGCGACCTCCGCGTACGGGCGGCCGAGAGGGTCGTCCAGGTGTACGCCCGCCTGTGCGAGCGCGGACGCGAAACGCCGGGCGACGGCGGCGAGGACCTCGTCACGGCCATCGGGGTCGCGGCCATCGGGGTCGCGGTCGGAGACGTGGGCGGATGGCGCCGCGGCGAGGAAGCCGCGCAGTTCGTGCAGGGCGCTCGCGACGTCCGCGGCGAGGCGGGCGTACCGCTCACGGTCCTCGGCCGCTCTCGCGCGGGCCTGCTCACGCAGTACGCCGCGGTCGCGCTCCGCGTCGGCCAGCAGCTGATGAACGAGACGTTGCGGCAGCGGCGGCGACCCGTCCGGCACGGGGCGTGGCCGCTCGGTGATCCGCGTCCTGACGGAGGCGGCCATGGGGCGGGTACGCAGCCGCAGGGGCCGCCTCCATCGATGGGCCGGTGCGGTGCGGGGCACGTCCGGCGCGTCCACGGAGTCCGTACGGTCCGTCGAGTCCGTACGCCTCCGGGGCTCCGTACGAGAGAGCCGCGGCCCGCGTGGTCCGGCCGAGGCGCTGCGCGATGCGGCCACGGGCCTGGTCCGCGGACTCGGCCACGGCCTTCGTCGGCGGTCCGACGGCTCCGGCGGCTCCGACGGATTCACCGGGACTCACCGGGCCTGCGGGGCAGCCACCCCAGCAGCGCCTCCGGCCGGGCGACCACACGCGGCTCGGGGAGCTCCGGCTCGGGAAGCCGGGCGAACTCGGCCGCCAGCTCGTCGAGTTGAGCCCGCAGGTCGGCCTCCTGGTGGCGTACGGGCCGGTGCGTGCGCAGCTCGGCGAGCAGGCGGCCGGTGGCGGTGAGCAGCTCCTCCTCGGCCGCGTTGACCTCCGCGATCTCCAGCGGGCGGCCGAACACCGGGAAGCGGTCCGCGCCGCGCTCGACGCGCAGGCGCCTGCGCCGGGCCGCGGCCCGTACGGCCGCCCGCCCGGTCCGGTCGGGGTCGAGGCCGAGTATCTGCAGCGGCGTGCGGTAGTACGGGTTGTGCCCGTCCCGCCACTGCCAGGGATTGTCGTGATCGCCGTACGACACGTGGGTCCTCCGCTCTGCTTCGACGGGCTCCGACGGGCTGCAACGGGTCTGCTTGAACGGGCTGCTCCAAACCGGCCTGCTTCAAAGTCTCCGCAGGGCGAGCCACTCGAGCGGGGGCTCTCCCGGCAGCCGCTGGCCCACGGCCAGGATCCGGGACACCAGAATGCGGCCGAATCTCGCGACCTCGTCGCGGCACTGCCGGGCCTCGTCCGAGGGGTCCTCGCGCACTTCCATGAGGAGCCTCCATGCCCGCGTCCGGTCCTCGCGTTCAGGCAGGTCCAGATCGAGCAGCGCTGCCACCAGATGGCATTTCGTCACGGGTCCCAAGTGGTCCCTCGCGGCGGCAAGTTCGATATAGCGGCGTACGGCACTGTCGCCGCCCCACATCGCGGCCGTGAGGCGGGCGGCGAGCGCGTGCATGGGCGGCGCCAAGCTTTCCAGCTCCCGGTACACCCCCGCGAGCGGAACATTGGGATCGAGCTCGACCACCTTCTCGGCGAGAGCGCTGATCTGCCTCACCAGGACCAGGAGTTCCGAGCCGGAGGCGCCAGCGAGGCGCTGATGCGTTTCCACGGCGCGCCAGAACGCCAACCGCGCGAGTTCCCCGGCCAGTTCACGATCCTCCCGTGCGGCCTGTGAGCCGAGACTTTCCGCGAACCCCTCCACCTTGGTGAGCAGCGCGACCATCTCGTGTCGGCGCCCGGCGTCGAACCATCCGGTCTCCACCTGGTGGCGCGCCACGATGAGCGCGGTGCGGAGCAGATCCGGGTTGTCGGGGTCGAGCTGCAGCCAGGGCTGAAGTCCGGCCGAGGCGGCCTCGTACTCCTGCTGCTGTACGGCGGCCAGTGCGGCGTCGACGGCCTCGCGGACGAGCGCCCGGCGGGCGGCGGCGATGTCCTGTTCGGGGAAGCCGGAGGAGGTGACGAGGGCGAGGTGGTCCCGGGCGCGCAGCGGATCGGTGGCGTGCATCCGCGCCGCGAGGGCGATGTGCGGTTCGAGCAGGCCCCGGGGCAGCCGCTCGCGCACCGCGTCGACGACGGCGACCGGCACACTGCTGCCGGTCGCCGCCTCCAGGCGGCGGTGCAGGTCGCGCCAGTACGCGTCGTCGCCGTGCACGACGGCCCAGTGGCGTAAGGCCTCCGTCCACTCGTTACGTGTCTCGGTGGCAGCCTGCATTCCGGCCTGTGCGGTCCCCTGCAACTCGTACGCCCGCGCGTGGTGGGCGATCGCGAGATGGTGGCTGTGAGTCGGCGAGGCGATGCGCTCCCAGAGCCGTACGGACTCGGCCGACCAGGGGTGGATCTCGCCGTCCCTTTCGAGCCGGGCGTACGCCTCTGCCGCCAGCCGCTCGGTCAGATGGGACCGGAGCCGGTCGGCGAACTCCTCCAGCGCGGCGGTCGGTTCGTCCTGGGGCGCGGGCCAGCCGTCCCGCAGCCGGTGCAGCGCGTCGAGGGCGTCCAGGGCCCCGGCCGTATCGCCTTCGGACGCGCGGCGCAGCGCCTCCTCCAGGCGTGCGCGGAGGGGCCGGGCCCACAGGCGGCGGAGGGTTGCCCGATCGGGCCAGGTCGGGAGGCTGGACCTCCGTTCGCCCGCGGCCACCAGCTCCTCGAACAGCTTGAGATCGGTCCGGGCCGCGGCGGCGAGCACCAGCTCCGCACCCACCGGCGAGTACTCCGTCCAACGGTGCCGGTGCCGGTTCAGCAGCTCCCGTGCCGCCCGTACGACCGCCGCGTCGTCCGGCTCCACCGCGGCGGCCACCAGCCGTACGGCGTTGCCGATGCCGTCGCCCGCCAGGTCCGGGTCGTCCAGCAGGGGGCGCAGGATGCCGGCGGCGGCTGTCCGGTCGCCGTGGGCCAGGCTCAGCACGGCCCTGCGTACGAGCGCCAGCGACGGGTGTGCCGCACCTGTGGGGCGAAACACTCGGACGGAGCGCGCCGTGGGCGGCGCCGGGCGGAGCGAGGCGGAGGAGGGCCCCGGCGGGCTCTGCCGTGAGGGCACGGTCAGCCTGTGGGCCCTCAGCGCGGGTTCCAGCGTGGTGATCAGCCGTCGGTACCCGTCCCGGTCCTCGGCGGACGGTCCCGGTTCGTGCGCGAGGATGCGGCGGCAGAACTCGATGCTGATCTGGCTGGAGGTCATGTTGCCGAGTACGTACGCCAGTTGTCCGTACAGCGCGGCCCTCGCCACCCCGTACAACCGCCCCCAGCACACATCGAACGTCTCGAGGTCGGGATCCGCCGCCCAGCGGCGCAGGGCCTTGCGCAGCAGCTCGAAGTTGAGCGCGCTGAGGCCGCGTTCCCATCCCGGAGTCTGGGCGTCGAGCAGCCGTGCCGCGTCCTGCGCCGGGTTTTCCGCAATGCCGTCCATAGCAGTACACATGGTGATGCGGGCCGGTTGCAGTTCGCTTGCAGCCGCCGGGTGCTCAACCTCCCAGATGGTGCTTTTCTGGGGAGTGTGGCGTGGTTTCGCCGGGCTGCCCCGAGGTACCGCAGCGCGGTGACGAGAGGAGCGATCACGATGGACAAGGAACGACCGCACCCGGAAACCGTCTCCGTGGAACTCAGCGGATGCAGCAAGGAAGACGCCCGCGTCGTGTTCGACACCCTGTGCGCCTGCTTCAGCTCCGACCGGTGCGCCGAGGACGTACCCCAGGAGCTCTCGACGACGCGCCCGACGGTGTGGCTCGGCACGTTCGACGTCGCCGACATGCACGAGGGCGCCCGCTCCGCTCACCCGGCCCACCTCACGGCGTCCGTGACGGCCGACGTCCAGGGCGGCTACTGGGCGATCGACCGCTTCCGGTCCACCCTGGATTCGCTGTTCTCCGTGCATGAGGTCAGTACGGCGTCCGGGGACCAGGAGGAGGAGCTGCACATGCGGCTGGAGAGCCGACGCCCTCAGGTTGCCTGAGTAGCTCTCCGAACGTCTTTGCCTGTTCTTTGCAACCCGCTTCCTCGCTGTCTCGTCTCTCCGCTCGATCCGCGACACGCCCGCTGAATCCGTGGGTGGGCGGAGCTACGAAAGAGAGCGATTCATGCGCCGAACCGTCCTCAGCGCCATGGCACTTGCGTGCACGGCCGTGCTGGCGAGTGCCGTGCCCGCGTTCGCCGACGGGGCGACCCCGAGCCCGGTTCCCTCCGCCCCGGCCTCCGCTGTCCCGAGCCCGGTTCCCGCCGAACCGGAGACCACGGCCCTGAGTCCGGTGCCCTCGAGCCCGGCCAACGCGGAGACCCCCGTTCCGGTCACCGAACCGCCCTCGGTGCCGGAATCGGGTCAGGTCTCCGTCGTACCGGAAGGGGCTCCCGACACCGGGGCGGCCGAGTCCGGGCAGTCCGGGGCCGAGGGCGGGCTGATCGGCGGGGGCGCCGCGGCGGCCTTCGCCGTGGGCGGCGCGGTGTTCTTCGTCGTACGGCGTCGGCGGGCGACCGGGGCATGACCCTGCCGTCCAGGCGTGCGGTCGTCACGGCGGGGCTGGGCTCGTTGCTCGTGGGCTGCAGCGGCAACGGAGCCGACGGCCAGGCCACGACCGAGCGCCCCAGGAGCACGCCTTCACCTTCGCCCTCCTCCGCGAAGGCGAAGGCGGCCCGCCCCCTTGGCCGTTCGGTGCCGGTCCGGTTGCAGATCCCGGCCATCGAGGTCGACACCCCGGTCATGCGGCTGGGGCTGGCCTCGGACGGCAGCATGCAGGTGCCGCCGATCACGGCAGACGACCGGGCGGGCTGGTACCGGCACTCGCCGACGCCGGGCCAGGTCGGCCCGTCGGTGATCGTCGGCCATGTCACGGTCGGCGAGTACGGGGACGGGGTCTTCCGTCACCTTGCACGGTTGCGGCGGGGCGAGCAGATCGTGGCGCGCCTGGAGAACGGCACGGCAGCGGGCTTCGCCGTCACCACCGTACGGACCATCGCCAAGGCCGACTTCCCCGCGGACGACGTCTACGGGGACGTGGACCGGCCGGAGCTGCGGCTCATCACCTGCGGTGGCCCCCGTAGCGGCGACTGGTACCGCGACAACGTGATCGTCTTCGCCACGCTGAGCTCCGCGAGCCCCTGACCCCACCACTCCGGCCCGCTCATGGCGGATCCCGGGCCGATGGAACGTACGCCGTCGGCCCGGGCTCTTTCCGTACGAGTGCCCTCACGACGATGGAGAGCGTTGAAACGGTCCCGCGACAAGGCAGCGTCCGAACTGTTCGCCGCCCTCTACCCACGTCTCGCCGGCTGGTGCCGCCGGCTCGTCGACGACGACGAGACGGCCCACGAGATCGCCTCCGAGGCGTTCACCCGGCTCTGGGCCCGCTGGACGTCCGTGGAGGAGCCCCGCGGCTTCCTCTACGTCACCGCGGCCAACCTCGTCCGGGACCACTGGCGCAAACTGGAGCGCGAGCGAAGAGCCGTGCGCCGGGCCACCGTCGAAGCCGCCGTCCGCCCGCAGACCGAGCAGGCCGATCCCACGGTCCGGCTGCTCGTGCAGTCGCTGCCGGAACGATTACGCGTACCGATCCTGCTGCACTACTACGCCGACATGCCGATCCGGGAGGTGTCCGCGCTGACCGGGCGCAAGGAAGGAACCGTCAAGGCCGACCTCCACGCGGCCCGAGAACTGCTCCGCGCCCACCTGAGGAGAAGCCTTGACCACACGCTTTGACGACGGCGGCCCGGAGTCCGGCCCCGACGACCCCCTCGCGGTGATCCTCCGGCCTCCCTCCGACCACCTCGCCCCGCCCCCCGGCCGCTACGAGGCGATCCGCCGCGGCGCGGCCCGCCGCCGACTGCTCCGCGCCGCGGCCGGGGCCGGCCTGTCGTGCGCGGTCGCCGCCCTCGTCGCCCTGCCGCTGCTGAGGACCTCCGACGCTCCCGCGTCCCCGACGCCCCCGCTCGCCCCGCCTCCCGCGACCAGCCCTTCGACCCCGCCCGCTCCGTCCACTCCGCCCGACTCGGCGAACCCGTCGGCGCCGACACCAGAGCCCACCAGCCCCGAGCCCATCGGCGAAGCCCCGCCGGGCGCCTCCGACATCCCGTCGCCCCCGCCCACCTCCACCTTCTCTACTCCCATCCCCAACTCCACCCGCGCCCCATCGCCGACACCGACCTCGTCCTCGGCCCCGACTCCGCCCTCCGTAGAGCCGGCGACAGTGCCGAGTGGGACAACTGGAAAACCCTGATCTCAGGCCTTCTCCGCCACGGCTCCCAATTGGGGAACGGCCCCGGTTTCCGTTCCGGCCTCCGGCCGCCACCGTGAGCAGGAGACGAGGCCCGGCTCCAGGAGTGTGAGGCCGTCGAAGTATGTGGCGATCTCCTCCCTTCTGCGTGCGGTGACCGGCGGCTTGGCGTTGGCGTTCCAGAAGGCCATCGCCTCCAGCTGGAGATCGCCGCCGAGTTCGGGCTCCGTGGTGGGGTGGGTCAGGACGAGGAAGCTGCCGGGGGCGAGCGCCGCCACGAGCCCGCGCGCGATGGACCGGGCCTCGGCATCGTCGAGTACGAAGTTGAGGATGCCGAGCAGCATCAGCGCGACGGGCTTGGTGAAGTCGAGGGTGCCGCCGGCGATCCGCAGGATGGCGTCCGGGTCGTGCACATCGGCGTCGATGTAGTCGGTGGCGCCTTCCGGGGTGCTGGTCAGCAGAGCGCGGGCGTGCGTGAGGACGATGGGGTCGTTGTCGACGTACACGATCCGCGAATCGGGTGCGATCCGCTGGGCGATCTCATGGGTGTTCTCCAGGGACGGCAACCCCGTGCCGATGTCGAGGAACTGGCGTACGCCGCGCTCCTCGGCCAGGAAACGCACCGCACGGCTCAGGAACGCCCGGTCGGCGCGGGCGATGTCGCGGATGACGGGGATCATCCCGGCGACATGATCACCCACCTGCCGGTCGACGGGGTAGTTGTCCTTGCCGCCCTGCCAGTAGTTCCATACGCGGGCGTTGTGCGCCGTCGCCGTATCGATGCGCGGCTCTATGCCGTCGGCCTGGTTCTCGCTCACGTCGTCCATGTCGTCCTCTCCTCGTACGCCCAAGGAACCGATGGCGCCGGGCACTTGGGTCACGGCCCTGGTACGGCCTGTCGGTCGGCGCCATTCTGCCGCCGCGGCCGTCGTAGGTTGAGGGACGATGCGGACTGACTGGAACTCGCCCGGGAGGTGGCCGTGTTCAGGGGTCCTGGTTGGCGGATCGACGGGCTGACGGGTCTCGCCGTGAGCCCCCGCTCGCTGCGGCGACGGCGTCCCGCCGCACGTCCGAGGCTCGAACTGCTCGAGCCGTGGGAGCAGGAGGTCGACGAACAGACCGCGCGCGCTCATACCCGCACCGGCATCCGGGGGTTCCCGTACCGTCCGCGCCGTGCCGAGGACGTGCCGGCGGCGCGCTCGAGGCGCTGCGCCAGGCTGTCGGAGTCGGGGATTTCCAGGACGTGTTCGTCGTTCCCGCCCAGACCCGGCCCGGCCGCCTCGTGGGCAGCCGCCTGCAGCTTCTGACACCGGTCGGCGTGGCTCGGCTTCGGGTCCGGCGGAGTGGCCCTGTGGGTCGGTGCTCCCGCCGAGCCCGGAGTGCGGGTGGCCCTCCGTCCGGAGGAAGTGGCCGCGATCGAGACCGCCCACGTCCTGCTGTACGCCCGCCTGACGATCCTCGCCACCGATGCCCGCCTGAACATCCACTACAACGCCGTCGCCGAGCACGAACTGCACCCCTTGGTGCTGTCCCTGCGCCGCCGCGTCGCCCCCACGGAGCTGGACCTGCCCGACGCTCCCGTGCCGAACGCCGGGCTCCCGTACAAATGGCGACGCCTGCTCACCTCGCACACGGCACGTCTGAACGGCGGCGACCCGGTCGCCGCCGTCGCCGGCCCGCTGCCGGTACCCCTGCGCTCGGACCCCGCGTACGCCGCCGTCGTACTCACGCTCCGCGAACTCGTCGTCCTCGCCGACCCGGTCCACGCCGAGCGAACCGGCGGCCGTCACGGCCTGGACACCCACTGCATCCCGCGGACGAGAATCGAGCAGGTACGCGCGGACGGCCCGCTCCTCCGAGTCCGCGTCTCGGGAGCGGACCTCCAACTGCCGCTGGGCGAACGGCTTTCGGCCCGGACCGTGCACGCCTTCGCGCGGCATTTGCCGGTCGGGCCATAGTGCCCCGTCAGCTCGTCGAGGCAGGTGGAGCTGAGGCAGCGGTTGGTCCAGCGCATCCTCGAGAGCGGCGAACCGCGCCCCATGATCACCGGCGAGGAGCCCGACGCGTTACGCGCGTGAGGTCCTCCAGCGTGAACGCGGCATGGCCGCTGTAGCGGATGAGGTGGCGCTCTGGGGCGACACGGGTTGCCTCGGCGACACGGGCTGTCTCGGGAAGCATGCGACCGACGTCAGGGATGCACCACTGCGCGCGTCCATCGCAACGTCACCATCGTGGTCCGGCGCGGCACACCGCAGCGCGCCGCGGTGAACGCGGTCGTCGCAGCACTACGCGACCATCCCGAGATCCCGGCCCTGACCCCACAGGGGCCGCCGAGCCGGTAGCAGATCCGGAGCCCGCGGGGGACGCTGGTAGCAGCCACCTGCGAGGCAAGGGTCCGCCCGATGCGGGGACAAGCCCGCAGGTCGGAGCACGGGAACAGGACGAGGTGACCACGTATGCGCCGCCACGGGGTCGTGTCGCCGGGCGACGGCGGGCCCGCAGAGCCCAGGAGTCACCCTCGCGGCCGCGGGCACTGGTGGAGGGAACTGGGCCGATTCCTCCATACCAAGTGGGTGCGCGTATGGCGGCGCGGCAGGGAAGTGGAGCTGATGCACCGGGCCATGGGCTTCGCCGCCCTGGGACTGGTGACGATCGCCCCGCTGCTGATCGTGGTCGCGGCGGCCGCCCCGATCCAGGAACGCGGCTTCGCCCTGTGGGTCGTGGACGGCATGGGGTTGTCCGGGCGCCCCGCCGACGCCGTGCAGGACGTCTTCTCCGCACCTCGCATGGTCCTGAGCACGACCAGCGTCCTGAGCGTGGTGTTGCTCGCGCTCTTCGGTGTGCCGTTCGCGGGCAGTGTCCAGACCGGTTACGAAAAGGTGTGGGACCTGGCGGCCGGGCGCTGGCACACCGTATGGCGACGCGCGGTGTGGCTCACCGCTCTGACGGTCTACCTCTTCGCCGAAGCGCAGAGCGGGGCAGCCCTGGGCTCGGGAACCCTGCGCTCATCGGTCCGGATCGGGCTGAGCGCGCTGTTCGGCGTGCTCTTCTTCTGGTGGGGGCAGCGTTTCCTGCTGGGCGGCCGGATCCCCTGGCGTGCCCTCCTGCCGGGCGCCATCGCCACGATGGTGGGCCTGGGAGGCCTGCGCGCGTTCTCTTCCCTGGTCTTCTCCCCGCTCATCGTCACCAACGCGGTCTCCTACGGGGCGGTCGGCACCGTCCTGATCGTGACGTCCTGGCTCGTCGGCGTCGGCTTCGTCGTCTTCGGCGGCGCCCTCATCGGCCGCTACTGGTACGTCCACGAACCGCACCACATCCCGCACCCGCACATCCCCACCCGGAAGCCCTGAATCGCTGCCCTCTTCGGCCGCTCGTGGCCGTTCCGGCCCTGGGATCGGCGTCGATGAGCACGGTGACCGGACCGTAGTTGACGGCTAACGTTATGGAGTGGCAACCGAGTTGGACGGCGAAGCGGACATGGAGGGGCGAGGGATGAAACGGCTACGGGGGATCGGCGTGGCGGTGGCCGCCGGAGCGGCGGCGCTGCTGCTCGCGGGATGCAACAACGCACCGACGGATTACAGCGAGATCGTCACGTTCACCGACGAGCACGGCCGCGCCTGCACCGCGGCGGTGGTCGTCGACCAGGAGCAGAACGAAGGCGACGACTACGAACTCTCCACCCTCGACTGCGACTACCCCCCGGAGGGCCAAGTGCCGGGGGACACCCGCTACCTGCCCCTGCCGGAGCGGGGTGAAGAGTGATCGGCATCAGCCACCGCAGCAGAGAGCGGGGCCGCCGCGTTCAGCGTAAAAGACTGTCCGACCTGCAATAACGCAGAGTGATTGTGTGCCCCCAACGGGGATGTACGCAGATGGTTGCAGGTCTGACCAGCGCTTTCCGGTGGGGCGGCTCGTGGTGGAGGGGTGCTTCTGGCCTGCGGCGTGGGACGGGGCCCGGTGAAGCGGGATGCGGATCCGGAGGACGTCACGGGCCGGTCGAGCGCGTCCTTCGCAACTCCCGACCAGCACAACTACGACCTCACGACCTGAACGGCGATCTTCCCTCAGCGGGAGCTACATCCGATTCCTTTGGTGTGCGGGAAGGATGGCCGGAGAGGTCCGGCTCGGTCACGCGGCCTGTCCGCCCTGCGCCCGGATCGACAGGTCGCCCCAGTCGGCCCAGGTCTTGAGCCGGTCGGCGTAGACCTGCGGGAGCATCTGGTTGCCCTGGGTGCCGAAGAAGACGCGCAGCGGCGGGTAGTCGGAGTCGACGATCTCCAGCAGCGCCTCGCTTGCGGCGGTGGGGTCGCCGAAGTCGAGGCTCTGGACGAACGCGTCGAGTTGTTCGCGAACGCCGTCGTAGGCGGGGTTGGCGGAGACGTGAACGGCGGAAGGGCCGCCCCAGTCGGTGGCATAGGCGCCGGGCTCGACCAGTGTCACCTTGATGCCGAGGCCGGAGACCTCCTGGGCGAGCGATTCGGTCAGGCCCTCCAGGGCCCACTTGGAGGCGTGGTAGCCGCCGAGCAGCGGCCAGGCCGCCACACCGCCGGTGGAGGAGATCTGCACGACGTGGCCGGAGCCCTGCTCGCGCAGGTGGGGCAGCGCCGCCTGGGTGACCCACAGTGCGCCGAAGAGGTTGGTTTCCAGTTGGTCGCGCAGTTGCCGTTCGGGCAGTTCCTCGACGGCGCCGAACAGGCCATAGCCCGCGTTGTTGACGATCACGTCGAGGCGGCCGAAGTGATCGTGGGCCCGCTCGACACTCGCGAAGACCGCGGCCTTGTCGGTCACGTCCAGCTTCAGGAGCAGGATTGCCTCCCCGTGGGCCGTGACGAGGTCGGTCAGCGTGGTGGTGTCGCGTGCGGTGGCGGCCACTTTGTCGCCGCGGGACAGGGCGGCTTCGACGAAGCGGCGGCCGAAGCCGCGGGAGGCGCCGGTGACGAACCAGACCTTGCTCATGGGGTACTTCCTCTTCGGTTTCAGTGTCTCGTGGTGTTCGGTCAGTTGGAGAACGCGGCGGTCAGCGGAGCCACCTGGTCCAGGAAGCGGTGTACGGCCTCGGCGTCGGCCTTCCCGGCGCACGTTCATCGCCACCACGACCGTCGATGGTGCCGTCGTGGCAGGCGGTCTGATCGCGGGGCCTGCTCCGTTCGACGCCGAGGCGGCCGCCGCGAGCCGCCGACGCGTGGCCGCCTGTCGTTGACCGTGAACGGCGAGCGGCACATCGTCACGGTCGACAACCGCACCTCGCTGCTGGACCTGCTGCGCGAGGACCTGGGCCTGCCCGGCACCAAGAAGGGCTGCAACGCCGGTGCCTGCGGCGCGTGCACGGTGCTGGTCGACGGCGAGCGCAGCGAGATGGGGGCCCCGGCCGGAGGCTGGGGGAGGGTCAACTCGTGCCTGACGCCGGCGGTTCGACTGCAAGGCGCCGAGGTCACGACCGTCGAGGGCCTGGCCAAGGGCGACCGGCTGCACCCGTTGCAGCAGGCGTTCATCGACCAGGACGCCTTCCAGTGCAGGTTCTGCACCCCCGGCCAGATCATGTCCGGAGTCGGCTGCATCCAGGAGGGCCACACGGGCTCCCCCGCCGAGATCCGCGAATGGATGAGCGGGAACATCTGCCGCTGCGGCTGCTACGTGAAGATCGTGCGCGCGGTTGACCGGGCGGGCGCGCTGGCGGTGTTCTTTCAGTTCCTTGAGCTGCGGCACAAGGTCGAGCTGCACAACCTTACCGGCCGTGTGGTCGAGTGCCCGCTGGATGAGATGAACCGGCCGCGGGCCTCGGTGGAACCGCAACTGCGGATCCCGCCCAGCGAAGCGGAGATCGAGGCGCTGTTCGCCGGATGGCGCGAGGAGCTGGTGACCTGCGCTCGACGTCGTGTGGCAGCGCTCACCGCACCGCGCGGTAGGCGTTGCGGATCGTGCCGGTGTAGGTGTCGGCCAGACCCGCTCGGAAGGAGACCGTGCCGGGCCTGGCCGGGTGGGTGAGGGGCAGGTACCGCCGACCGGTACGGTCCGTGTGGACGGTGACCGGATTCCAGGCGTGGCCGCCGTCACATGACACGCGCACCGTCAGCGACTTGGAGTTGGCCTTTGGCGGCGGCCGGACCAGGTGTCGCCTGCGAAGGAGCCGATTACCTTAGAGCCGGAGGTGAGCCGGGGGATGGCGGCCTGGCCGTAGGCGTTGTCGCCCGGGCCGTCGGAGCGCATCAGCACACACGTTGAAGTACCCACCGGCCCGCAGGCCGCCGGCGATGGACGTCGGCGACGGCCGGGCCGTGGACGCCACCGTTGAAGGTGACCCGGTACGGGCGGTTCGGCGCGAAACGGCGGGCGGTGGCGAAGCCGACCGCGTCCTCGTCGTGCATGCCGTTGACGACCAGGGCGCTCAGGTACCAGCGCAGACCGTGGTCGGTGCTCAGGTCTGAAGAGGGAATGGGCGGTGAGGTCGGCGCGGGACCGAGGCGGTGGACTGCGGCGGTGGACCGCCCTCGACGGCCTCAGCTCCTGCCTGAGCGGCGTCACTTTGCAGGAAGGTGAGCCCGCAGCTATCGTCATATTCAACAATGCGACTAGGTGCCCAGTTGTCTATCGATGGCCGTGTGCCACTTCCATCAGCAGCGTTGACGAGAGGCGGCCGCCCCGTGTCGAGCAGTGGGTATCTGCGCTATGTCGCCCTGGGCGACAGTCACACCGAGGGGCTCGGGGACGGCGACGACGTCCGTGGTCTTCGGGGCTGGGCGGACCGGCTCGCCGAGCAGGTCGCCCGCCACAGCCCCGGCCTGCTCTACGCCAACCTCGCGGTGCGCGGCCGTAAGGCCGGTCAGGTGCGCGCCGAGCAGCTCGCTCCGGCTCTCGCGATGCGGCCCGACCTCGCCACCGTGGTGGCTGGGGTCAACGACGTGTTGCGCCCGGGCTGCGACCTCGACGAGGTGGCCGGCCATGTTGAGGCGATGTTCGCCGCCCTCACGGCGCAGGGCGCCACCGTCGCGACCCTCATGTTTCCCGATGTCGGGCGTATCACGCCGTTGGCCCGCCCGATCGGTCACCGTGTTCTCGCACTCAACGCGCGCATCCGGGAGGCCGCCGACCGCCACGGCGTGGTGGTGGCGGAGACGGCCGCGCACGCGGCGGCGACCGACCCGCGGTTGTGGAGTGCTGACCGGCTGCACGCCGGCCCGCTGGGACACACGCGCATCGCGGCTGCCGTGGCCCAGGCGCTCGGTCTGCCGGGCAGCGACGACAAGTGGACCCTTCCCCTTCCGGCCGAGGGGACGGACATCTCTGCCTGGAGGGCCGTGGGTGCCGAACTGCGCTGGGCCGGCGCCTTCCTCGGCCCTTGGGTCGGCCGCCGCCTGCGTGGCCGCTCCTCCGGCGACGGCCGCCAGGCCAAGCGGCCGGCGCTGCTTCCGGTGGCCGCGTCCGCTGGGGACACCTCCCCATCGGTGTGATGCTCTGGCTTGTGCCCTCAGCAGCACGCTCATGCCGGGGATGCTGTTCATCACGATCTTCTACATCGCCATGGCGGTACCGACGTCCGGCGCCACGGTCCCCCTCCAGGCACTCCCCGGCTTCCACCGCGTCTTCGGCGAGTTCCAGCCCCTGCGTCAGATCACCGGCGTCGTCCGCTCCATCCTCTACTACGACGCCCAGGGCGACGCCGGACTGCCCCGAGGCTGGGTGATCCTGGGCTTGGGACTCGCGGTCGCGTGCCTCTCCGGCTTCGGCGTGACCCGGTTCTACGACCGCAAGGGACTGCATCGCAATCCCGCCGACAAGGAACCGCAGCCGGTCCTCGCTCGGACATGGACCGACGACCCCTGAGAGGCCGGGCTGCTCACACCCGTCCAGTTCATCACTTTGTTGACTAACTGTGTGGGTGGGACCGTCGCAGTCAGCCGTCGGCCCGGAGCGCGGCCGTGCGCTGCTCGAGCCTGCGCAGCGCCATGTCCCCCCACTGGAGGTTCTCCCGCTCGAACGACATCCCGCGCAGCAGGGTGAGATACGGGCCGATGCGCTCGGCCTCGGCGAAATACGCCTCCTCCGAGCGCCCGTCGAGCAGACGCTGCCGGAGCCTCTCGTAGCGGGCCAGCTTGGCGGTGGCCCACTCCATGCGCTCGGCGATGGCAGTCCGGACCGCTTCCATGTCACCCGCGTCCAGGCACTGCACCTTGACAAGCAACTCGTCCCGGATCACCGCCGGTTTACCCAAGGGCTCGGCGGTGTAGGCGTGGACGGCCTTCCGCCCGGCCTCCGTCAAGGAGAACAGTCGCTTGTTGGGGCGGCGCTCCTGCTCGACGACGCGGGCCGTGACGAGTCCTTCGGCCTCCATGCGATCCAGCTCCCGGTAGAGCTGCTGAGGCGTCGACATCCAGAAGTTGGCGACCGTCGCGTCGAACGCCTTCGCGAGGTCGTACCCGGACGCCTCGCCCTCCAACAGCGCGGCCATCACCGCGTTCCGCAAAGCCATGGATGCACGCTAGCACCGCTGTGATTAGTCAACAAGGTGACTAATAGTCACCCCTTCCCTGTAGACAAGCCCTAACGAGCCCTCTAATCTCCACCACATCTATTCACATTGTTGAGTATCAGAGGTGGGCTCATGCATCCCTTCCGCAAGGCCGTCGAGAGCGACGACCTGGAGGCCGTGGCCGCTCTGCTGGCCGACGACGTCGTCTTCACCAGCCCCGTCACCTTCAAGCCGTACCCGGGCAAGGCCATCACCGCCGCGATCCTGCGCGGCGTGCTCCGGGTCTTCGAGGACTTCACCTACATCCGTGAGATCGCCAACCCCGACGGCCGCGATCACGCCTTCGTCTTCACCGCCACCGTCGCCGGCAAGCAGCTCCAGGGATGCGACTTCCTGCACTTCGACGACGACGGGAAGATCGACGAGTTCACGGTGATGGTGCGCCCGCTCTCCGCCGCCCAGGCGCTCGGCGAGGCCATGGGCGCTCAGTTCGAGCAGATCGCCCGAGAGGCCGCCGAACAGTAACCACGACGACGGACTTCGACGCGGTGGTCATCGGCGCGGGCAACGCCGGACTGACCGCCGCCACCCTCCAACGCGCGGGACTGCGCACCCTCCTGGTGGAACGCCACAACGTCCCCGGCGGCTGCGCCACCTCCTTCCGACGAGGCCTCTTCGAGTTCGAGACGGCGCTGCACCAACTGTCCGGAGTCGGCCTCGAAGGCCAGTCGTACACGCTGCGCGGGCTGTTCGAGAAGCTGGGCGTCGCTGACTCGCTGTAGTTCGTCCAGGAGCACGACCTGTACCGCGCCGTGGTACCCGGCCGGCACGATGTGACCCTGCCCGCCGACTGGGCCGGCGCCGTGGACGCCCTGGAGGACGCCTTCCCCAGCAACCGCGCCCGCGTCGAGCGTTTCTTCGCGCTCGCCAGGGACGTGACGGAGCCGTCACGGCACACGACCCAACGCCGATCACGCGGGGCGTCCGCCCGGTGGGCAACGGGATGCGCAGCAGGGCGCGCAGGGCCGTGTGGCGAGACAGGCCCGCCGCGAGTATCGCCGGCGAACGAGATCCCGCCCGGCCCGCCAACTCCTTGACCACAGCCTTGACTTGCCTGGTCAGACGGGCCGTGCGTCGCTGGTAACGCTCAAACACTCCGGGCATCTGCTCGCGGAAGGTCTGCCGGCAGCCGCGCGTGGGACACACCAAGCGCCGCACCCGCACACGGACGTCGAGGACGGCTGCCCGTCCGCCGCCTCTGCTCGACGAGATCGGGCGCTGCGCGGACGAGACCAGGCGGACGTTCACCGACGGTGTGCTGGTCGTCATGGACGACATCGTCGCCCGCCTGGCGCCTGACGATCCGCCCTCCGCGCGCGAAGGCGCTCAGCGTCTTCGCCATGATGGTCGGGACATTCCATGGCCCGTGAGCGCCGGCGCCGAGCCGGTCGGCCACGTCCCCCCTCGGCTACGCCCGAGCCTCGACCGCCCGGCAGTCCCTGGACGCACAGCCGGACTCCCTCGCCGAGGCCGGCGTGACCCGGGTCTTCTCCGAGAAGAGATCTCCACCCGCGCCACCACGCGCCCCGAACTGGAGGCCGCCGTCAAACTCGCCGGAGAGATCCGCTCCTCCGGTGTACGCGTCACCCTCGTCGTCCACGAGCACAAGCGGCTCGGCCGCGGCATCGAACTCGCCATGCTCGCCGAGGAGCTGAAGGCCAGCGACGTCGGTCTGGAGTTCCTCACCGGGGAGCTCAAGGGCTCCCACGATCCCTCCGGCAATCGTGTTCACCGTGCTGGCGGCCATGTCCGGTATGGAGCGCGAGTACATCCAGCGCATGCGTTGGCCAACGGTCACGAAGCCGGGTACGCCTGGTTGTAGAGGCTCCGCAGTGCGGTGGTGGCCTCGGCGTCGCCGTAGCACGGCGGGATCTTGCCGTCCTTGGCGTAGACGAGGTAGGTCTCACCGACGGCGAACTCCTGCCCGAAGGACTCCATCTCGGCCTCCTGGTTTTTCGTGATCCGGACGGTGGAGGTGTCTCCGCCGCGGTACCAGTGGTCCACCCGGAGGCTGACCTGGTCGCCCTTGACGGAAGTGGCCGTGCCCTCGAAAGCGGTCGTGTACTTGTGCAGGGTCGCGACGTCCAGCTCAGCGCATGCGGTCATGGCGTCGCTCTTCTGGACGGTCAGGGTCAGCGGGGCGGCGGTGGCCGGCGGGGTGTCACCGCTCTGCGTGACTCCCCAGCTGATGCCGCCGCCGACCAGCAGGGCAGCGGCTGCCGCGGCGAGCATCAGGGGGCGGCGGCGGGGTCCGGTCGCGGTGCCGTGCGGGGTGTGGGTCATGGTGTCGGCGGTCATGGCGGCCTCCAGGAGACGGTTGAGATCGGGGGGAGGAGTCTTGGAGGTCAGCGCCGGGTCGGTGGCCTTCAGCTGGGCCAGCAGTTCGTCGTCGTTCACCGGTTGCTCCTTCCTTCAGCCGTCTCATGTCCGCTCTGGTCGGCGTTCTTTCGGTCGAGCAGGGCGGCGAGTCTCTTCTTCGCCCGGTGCAGTCGGATGCTGGCGGCGTTGGCGGTCAGCCGGGTCACCTCCGCGATCTGGCGCGGCGTCAGGCCCTCCCACGCCCAGAGCTCCACCACCTCACGGTCCAAGGCGTTGAGCGTGCCCAGTGCGGCGTGCAGTTCGGTGTGGTCGGCTTCCGCGTGGTCCGGCGGCGGTGCCGTACGGGTCAGCCGCTCCACCAGCCGCAGCCGGCGCCCTTGCGCCCGGCGGGCGTTGGACAGACAGCCGCGTGCGACGCCGTAACACCAGGGCAGCACCTCGTCGGCGTCGACCGGCGGCCCCTCACCGAGGCCGGGCACGTCCTCAAGACGGCGCCACAGGACGAGCATCGTCTCCGCGAGAATGTCATCGACCGCGTCGGCATCCGCCCGGCGCACCAGATATCGGTGCAGCGGTACGGCGACCGCGCGCGCCAGCGCCTCAAAGCGGACCTCTCGGGCCCGGGCAAGCTCCTGTTCCAGCATGGATTCCACGCCTCCACCTGTCCGGCACCGGCCGGTTCCTTTCACTGCCGCGGGAACGTCGTCACCACTGCCCGGGACGGACTGCGCCGAGACCGTCGGGGATTCTCGCACGGCCCCGGCTTCCGGTCCGCCGTCGCCCGCACGGCGAACATCGGATCACGGGCCATACCACCGCACCTGCAAACGGCTGGCTCGCAAAGGCCCCGCCACCCGGTCCGATGGGAAGCCGCCCTGGCAGAGGCGCAGGAAGTGGAGGTGCTGGAGAAGCAGCAGGTCCAAGCGATGCTGAAGGTACTCACCTGCCTCGCCGACCAGGCGGGAGAAGACGCAATCGCGACATACCCTGGGGGATTCGAACCCGTGCAAGCGAAAGAGGGGCCACATATCGGCGCTTGGGACGTCCGCCTGGGGATTCGCGAGCCACAGTGGACTAGACATCATCCAGCGCGACATAACGCGCTGAGTAAATGGAGCGTCAAAAGTGTGCCCTGACCTGCGATAACGCAGAGTAAGCTGGTGCCCCCAACGGGATTCGAACCCGTGCTACCGCCTTGAAAGGGCGGCGTCCTAGGCCGCTAGACGATGAGGGCGCGGCTCCGTCGGCCACTGAGGCCTGCCTGGGCGCCTCGCGGCGCGTCGGGGACGTCAGCAGCATATGGGATGTCGGGAGGGATCGGCAAAACGGATTAGGAGGAGGGAGAGGGAGAAGAGGAGGGCGAGGGGGAGCCAGGAGAAGGCGACGGGGAACCCGGCGACGGCGATGGGGAGCCAGGAGACGGCGACGGGGACGCGCCCGGCTGGTTCTCCTCCGGCAGGTGGCGGCTGACCTCCGCCGTGGTCAGGCCCAGGCCGCCGAGCTTGATCTCGTCCCAGGCCTGGAGGCGGCGGGTGTCCCGGTCCAGGTAGAGGATCGACGTCTCGATCGGGTCGGGGTACTTGCCCTCCAGCGCGCGCAGACCGCTCCCGCCCGTCGAACCCTCGATCCGCAGACGCGTGCCGTACTTCATGACCTCCATCTCCGGATGGTGGAGGTGGCCCGCCAGGACGAGCGGTACCTCGCCATCCACCTCGCGCGCGGCGTCCGGGTTGTGCGCGACGGCGATGTCCACGGGCGTGCCCGCCGCCTCCTGGTCGCGGAGCGCGGAGGCCAGGCGGGCGCCCGCCAGCTCCTCCGAGGCGGTCTGCGCCTCCGAGCGGTCGGGGGTGAACTGCGGGTCGCCCATGCCCGCGAACCGCAGGCCCGCGACCGACACGGCCCGCCCCTCGTCCAGTACGTGCACGTTCTTCATGCGCTCCAGATAGCTCTGCGTCTCCCGCGAATCGTGGTTGCCACGCACCCATACGTACGGAGCGCCCAGGTCGGCGGCCGGGTCCAGGAAGCCGTTCTCCGCCGTGCTGCCGTGATCCATGGTGTCGCCGGAGTCGACGATCACATTGATCTTGTACTGCTTCACCAGCGAGGCGATGATCTTCCAGCTCGCCGGGTTGAGATGGATGTCGGAGACGTGCAGAACGCGGATGGTGGAGGGGTCGGGGGCGTACGCGGGGAGTGTGGACGTGGCGTCGTACAGCTTCGTCACGTTCGTCACCAGGCGCGCCAACTCCTTCTGGTAGACGTCGAATTCGCTGACGATGCTGCGCGCGTTGCCGACGACCGAAGGGGCGGAGGACAGCAGACCCGAGAACTTGGGCTCAAGGACCGACTTCGGGTTCCAGGTCGCGAAGGCCGTCGCTCCGGAGGCCGCCAGGAGGGTGAGGGCCAGTCCGCCGGCCGCCAGAGCGCGGCGCGGGCGGCGGTAGACGGCGAGACCGAGCGCGGTCGCCCCGGAGACGACGGCGACGCCGGAGCGTACGGCCAGGTCGAGCGTGCCGTGGCCGACGTCACGGGTGACCTCGTCCTGGAGGCCGGAGAGCCGTTCGGGGTGGTCGACGAGGGCCTGGGAGCGGACGGGGTCGAGCTGGTCCACGTCGACGTCCAGGCGGATCGGCGCGACATGGCTGCGCAGTTCCAGGGCGCCCAGCGGCGAGACGTTGATCTTCGTGCCGCCGGTGAAGGAGGGGCGCAGGGTCATGGTGGTGTCCATGGGGCCGACCGGGGCGCGTACGTTCCCCACGATCAGCAGGCCCAGCCATGCGCCGACCAGGACGACGGTGACCAGGCCCAGGGCGCGCGTATAGGGGTGCGGCTGGTGGACGAGTTCGATGACCGGGTGCGTGCGGCGAGCGCGGTAGTGGCGTACGAGCGCACGTGGCGCCTTTCGTACGCGTTGCAGAGCGGCGGCGGGGACGCGGGCCATTGGTCCCGTATGCCCAAGTCCGGGGCCGGATATGCCGGGCCCTTCACCCCTCGTACGTGACCTCCGTACCTGACAATGGCTCTGTGCTGGAGATGACGCGCGAGGAGTTCGAGGAACTGGTCGCCGAAGCCCTGGACCGGATCCCGCCGGAGCTGACACGACTGATGGACAACGTGGCGGTGTTCGTCGAGGACGAACCGCCGAGCAATGATCCCGAGCTGCTCGGGCTGTACGAGGGGACTCCGCTGACGGATCGCGGCGAGTGGTACGCAGGCGTGCTGCCGGACCGGATCACCATCTACCGGGGGCCGACGCTGCGGATGTGCGAGTCGCGGGAGGACGTCGTGGCCGAGACGGAAGTGACGGTGGTTCATGAGATCGCCCATCACTTCGGGATCGACGACGCGCGGCTGCACGCCCTCGGGTACGGGTGAGGTGCGGATCAGGTCCGTACGTACGACTTCTGGCTTCGCATACGAATGAGATCCGTACCGTACGACTGTTGAAAACTGTCCTTCGGGCGGCGTGTCCTCTTGCGGGCGGCGGGAGTTGGGCAGGGGGACTGCTTGTCCCCGCCCCGGAGGTGGCTGCCTGTGCGCGCCATGTACGTACCCGTCCGTCTGGCCGCCGCGGCCCTGGCCGTCGCGGCGAGCACCGGCTGTATGAACGTCAGTGATGACGACGACGATGCGAGCGGGGCCAGGCCGTCGCACTCCGCGGAGCGGCGGGGTGGTGAGGCGCCGGACGGCGGTTCGGCGGTGACGGGCGGCGGCGGTGGCTCCGGGCACGGCGGGGCGGGTGACGAACAACACGGTTCGGCGGAGCCCGGTGAGTCGGGGGATGCCCATCCCCAGGACGGGGACGGGCCGACCTCGCCGTCGCCGGACGACGGGAGCGGATCCTCGTCGCCGACCGAGCCGGGGAAGAAGAAGCCGAAGCCGCAGGTGCCCGAGCCGACCAGGGCGCAGCCCTCCCCGACCCGTACGACTCCGACTCCCGGGCCGAAGCCGCCGAAGGAGTCGCCCACGCCGTCGCCCGCCCCGACCACCGCAGAGCCGTCGTCCTCGGCGCACCCGGAGCCCACGTCGCAGCTCGCGCAGCGGGAGCCGGCGCCGCAGGCGGGCGTGAGCGGATGAGCAGGCCGACCATGGCTGACCTGGGGTTATCGGCCCAGCTTGCCTCTCGATTTGCCTTGAGGGTGGGAGGGTGCGTATCTTGGTAGATCGTTTGATCCCATTTGCCCGGCGCCAACGCAGAGCGCGCCGTGTGGCGCGTACTCTCCCTTGCCGTGGCTGGATCGCATTGAGGCGGTCGATTTGCGAACACGGAGTTGACGGGCGCGTGCCGACGAGACTCCGGAAGGTTTCGCATTCGCATGTCCATTTCCAGTACTGATCACATCGTCGTGCCCGAGAACGAGGCCGTCGAAGTGCCCGAGGCCGCCGAGGCGACCCCTGAGACCCCCGAGGTCACCTTCGGCGACCTGGGTCTGCCCGACGGCATCGTGCGCAAGCTCGCGCAGAACGGCGTGACCACCCCCTTCCCGATCCAGGCCGCGACCATCCCGGACGCCCTGGCCGGCAAGGACATCCTCGGCCGTGGCCGCACCGGCTCCGGCAAGACCCTCTCCTTCGGTCTGCCGCTGCTCGCGCAGCTGTCCGGCGGTCACACCGAGAAGAAGAAGCCCCGCGGCGTCATCCTCACCCCGACCCGTGAGCTCGCGATGCAGGTCGCGGACGCCCTCCAGCCGTACGGCGACGTGCTCGGCCTGAAGATGAAGGTCGTCTGCGGCGGTACGTCGATGGGCAACCAGATCTACGCCCTCGAGCGCGGCGTCGACATCCTCGTCGCCACGCCCGGCCGGCTGCGCGACATCATCAGCCGCGGCGCCTGCTCCCTCGAGAACGTCCAGGTCGCCGTGCTCGACGAGGCCGACCAGATGTCCGACCTGGGCTTCCTGCCCGAGGTCACCGAACTCCTCGACCAGGTCCCGCCCGGCGGCCAGCGCATGCTGTTCTCCGCCACGATGGAGAACGAGATCTCCACGCTGGTCAAGCGCTACCTGAGCAACCCGGTCACGCACGAGGTCGACAGCGCCCAGGGCAACGTCACGACGATGTCCCACCACATCCTCGTCGTGAAGCCCAAGGACAAGGCGCCGGTCACCGCCGCGATCGCCTCCCGCAAGGGCCGCACGATCATCTTCGTACGTACGCAGTTGGGCGCCGACCGTATCGCCGAGCAGCTCCGTGACGCGGGCGTGAAGGCCGACGCGCTGCACGGCGGTATGACGCAGGGCGCGCGGACGCGGACGCTGGCCGACTTCAAGGACGGTTACGTCAACGCGCTCGTCGCCACCGACGTCGCCGCCCGCGGTATCCACGTGGACGGCATCGACCTGGTCCTGAACGTCGACCCGGCCGGTGACCACAAGGACTACCTGCACCGTTCCGGCCGTACGGCCCGCGCGGGCCGCTCCGGCACGGTCGTGTCGCTGTCCCTGCCGCACCAGCGGCGGCAGATCTTCCGCCAGATGGAGGACGCGGGCGTCGACGCCACGCGCCACATCATCCAGGGCGGTGCGGCCTTCGACCCGGAGGTCGCGGAGATCACCGGCGCCCGGTCGATGACCGAGGTGCAGGCCGAGTCCGCGGGCAACGCCGCGCAGCAGGCCGAGCGCGAGGTCGCCCAGCTCACCAAGCAGCTGGAGCGCGCGCAGCGGCGTGCCTCCGAGCTGCGCGAGGAGGCGGACCGACTGCTCGCCCGCGCCGCGCGCGAGCGGGGCGACGACCCTGAGGCCGCGCTCGCCGAGGCCGCCGCCGTCGTGGAGGCCGCCGCGGCCGAGGCCGCCCTGGCCGCCTCCGTGCCGGAGCAGCCGAGCGCGCCGACGCGCGAGGAGCGCTCGTCGTACGAGCCGTCGCGTCAGCGCCGTGACGAGCGGGGCGGCAGCGGCTACGAGCGCCGGGACCGGCGTGACGGTGACCGTGGTGGGTTCCGCCGTGACGACCGGCGCGACGGTGACCGTGGTGGTTTCCGCCGTGACGAGCGTCGTGATGGTGACCGTGGCGGTTTTCGCCGGGATGACCGTCCGTCGGGCGGCTCGGGTGGTTTCCGTCGCGATGACCGGCGTGACAACGACCGGGGTGGCCGTTCGTTCGACCGTCGTGACGGTGAGCGTGGTGGCTTCCGCCGCGACGACCGCCGTGACGAGCGTCGTGATGGCGACCGTCCGTCGGGTGGTTTCCGTCGGGACGAGCGTCGTGATGGTGACCGTGGCGGTTTCCGTCGGGATGACCGTCCGTCGGGCGGCTCGGGCGGGTTCCGTCGCGATGACCGCCGTGACGGCGACCGTCCCACCGGTGGCTTCCGCCGGGACGACCGTCCCTCCGGCCACCGGGGCAGCGACCGCCCGTTCAACCGCGACCGTCAGGGCGACCGTCCCACCGGCGGCTTCCGTTCCGGCGGCCACGACCGCCCGCACGGCCGTCGTGACGACCACCGTGGCGCCGGCTCCGGTACGGGTACGGGCTCCGGCTCCTCCTTCGGCCGCCGCGACGACAAGCCGCGCTGGAAGCGCAACGGCTGACCTGACCCTTACCCGGAGGGCCCGGACGACTTCGGTCGTCCGGGCCCTCCGGCGTTCGCGGGCCGCAAGCGAGACGACCGACCGTTCGCCGCCACTTGGTGGTACGCCTCGGCCCGCGACTGGTTCCTCAACCCGGACCACGAACACACCCGCACCCACGAGGCGTCCCGCGCGAACACCCCGGAACCGGTAGATCCCTGACGCTTCCACCCACCCACCGTGGCCGGGACCCCGATACCCGATCGGAGACCCGGCCACGTCGGGCTATGCTCGGGGAAGCAACATCGCCAGGGCCCTTAGCTCAATTGGCAGAGCAGTGGACTTTTAATCCATTGGTTGTGGGTTCGAGTCCCACAGGGCCTACGGGTGGTAGGCGGGGGATATGCCCTCTGACCTGCTACGCAGCGTCCGTGTCGGCTTCGGCTGGCTCGGGCGCTGACTCGTTTTCGGGCCCGTGCGTGAGCGATGCGTGAGCGGATGTTCGGGGGCACACCAGGTCGGCGAGCGAGGCTAGGGCGGTGAAGGCAGAGACGCCGGATCCGATTGTCGCGGTGCGCTTGCCCGCGTATCGGGCGCGGAGGGCGGACCGGTGCCGACCGCATGGACGAGCACGCCGAATTGCCCAGCAGTCGCACCGCCTGGTCTCCTGCTCCACCTCGGCCAGGGGCTGCGACATTGTCTGCAGCAGCTCGGCAAACCGGTCCTCGATGTGCGGCACCTCCAGCCCGCCCGCAGCGGGAACTCTCTCTCGCGTGCACTGAAGGATGACCCTCTCCTGGTAGGAGTCTGTGATCAGGTGACCTGTAATCGAGGGCTTGCGCTGCTTCCGATTACTGTGAGTATCTGTCAGGGCGGCCTCGGGTGGCCCTTTGTGTTGCGGTGTCGGGATCGATGTCTCGGTGCCGTAGCCGCGCGCGGACCCTCTCCCACCGCTCAGCGGGCAGCTTCCACCTGATCACCGATCCGGTGTCGCTTGCGGAGAAGGAGACTCCTGATCCCGTCGGCCCCCAGATCTCTGCGGAGATGGTGTGCGGCACGAGGGTGATGAACCATTCGCGCTGCCGTTCGTCCGTCAAGTCCAGGACTACGGCGGTCTCCCCTTCCCGGGCCCCCGTCGCGTCGGCGATGGCGGTGAGGGCGACCTGGGCATCCGAAGGCCAGGGGAGGTCGGAAATGAGATCAATGTCCGTCGAAGCCGCGTCAGGTGCCACCTCCCGGATCACCTCTTCAACCACTGTCGGCGCTGTTTCGGGGGCGGTGCCTTCCAGAAGGAAGAGGTCAAGCGGACGTGGCCTTTGGCCACTGCGGCTTCCAAAGGGCCGCGCGAATTCGGTGAGTGCGCGCGTGAGTGAACGTTTGGCGGACATCGGGCTGCCGTCTCCTCCGGTGAGGTTCTGCGCGGATCGCTTCATCGGGTGTGGTCGCCGGGGGCGTACTTCTTCCAGGTTCCTCCGGCTTGGGCGGCGACGGCCTCGGTGTGGACGGCGTGGTAGCCGAGCATTCCCGCAATGACCGAGGGCGGCGCCTGGAGGACGAGCTGCCGCAGGGTGGCGGTCCGGCCGTGGAGGGTGGGGATGCCCGCGGTGGTGAGTCGCTTGCCGAGGGTGGCGGGGTTCATGGGCTGTCCGGCCCGGCGTCCGGGGAAGAGCCAGTCGCTGGCGGGAAGGGTGCCGCCTGGCCGGTTCGGCCGTGCGGTGCGTATGTAGTCGAGGAGCACGCCGGCGAGGGGCTCGGGAACTGGTGTGGGCGGATCGCCGAGGCGGAGTATGACCTGGTCACCGTCGTGCTGGACGTCGTGGACGGTGAGCCGGACGAGCCGGCGGACCGGTTGGGCATAGAGGAGGATCAGGGCGGCCGCGACCCGTTCCATGAGCGGGAGATCGTCGCTGGTCATGACTTTGCGGATCAGGGCGATGCGGTTGTGCTGGCTGATCGGGGCCGGGTTCTCGGTGCGGATCGTGGGGACCTTCAACCGGGGCATTACCTGGTGGTCCATGCTCCAGCGCAGGAACGATTGGACGACGCGGCGGGCGGTGGCGTCCTCGGCGAACCAGGCGTCGAGGTCGGCCTGGGTGCACTCGCTGATGGCGCGGTTCCGCTCGGCGAGCCAGGTGAGGAAGGCGGCTGCCTGGATGAGCCGGGCACGGGCGGAGGTGACGGCCCCGGAGCCGAGGGGCCGCTTGGCGGCGGTGACCCGGAGCTTGCGCAACAGGTGCCAGGTGGCGAAGCGGTTCAGGAGCTGGCGGTGTTCCACGTCCTCAACGGTGTCGAGCCATTCGGGCAGCCAACGTTCGAACAGCAGCAGGTGCCGGTCACGGTGAGGCAACACGCCGGAATGCATGAGCAGATCACGGACGTGGGCTACCGACCGCCAGGGCGACAGAGCGCTCAAGCCGTCGTGGGTGAGCGGTACTTCGCCGAGGGCGAGTGCGCGCAGGATCTGCTGGACGTGCGGCTTGCCGACCCAGGTCAGCGTTGCCTTGGGACGAGGCACTGACCTGACCTCGTCGAAGAAGGGAACAAGTTCGGGCCGAACGCGGCCGGTGCCGTCGTCAAGGAGCTCTTCCAGGCGTTCGGCCAGGACGCAGTTCCCGCATACTCCGCGCAGGTAGCGGCGGGCCTCGCGGCCACAGCGTTCGCAGTGGAACTCACCCAGGCCGCCTGCGCAGTTGGTGCACCACCGGCCGCCGTCTGGTGCGATGCCCGGGGTGAGACGGTCGACGCCGCAGCCGACGCACTGCCCGTAGGTCTCTAGTAGGACTCCGTTAGGTCTGTGTGTCGACCGTCTTCAGGGGCATGTTGAGTGAGTGGAC
>NZ_BAAGPS010000034.1:36813-53495 GCF_054783935.1 Streptomyces pseudoechinosporeus | reverse complement strand
CTGACGCACCGGCCCACGGCCCCGCACCCACCACCCACCCAGGGGCGCGGGGAACGGCGCGAGCAACCACACTCAACCCGCACCCGACAACGAACCCACCCGCCCAACCGCCGGAGGCAACCCGCCCAATTCAAGTTGCATCGCCGCACGCAACCGCAGCGTCCCCACCAGCCGTTGAAACGACTCCGCCCAGTAGCCCCCGGCACCGGGCGACGCATTCTCCGGCTCGTCGGGTACAGCCATGAGCGCGTCGAGGCGGCCGGCTTCCGATGGGTCAAGGCAGCGTTCGGCCAGCCCCATGACTCCGCTGAAGCTCCATGGATAACTCCCCGCGTCCCGCGCGATGTTGAGCGCGTCCACAACGGCTCGACCCAAGGCTCCCGCCCAGGGGACCGCGCACACCCCGAGCAACTGAAACGCCTCGGACAACCCGTGCACGGCGATGAACCCCGCCACCCACTCCGCTCGCTCGGCGGAGCCCAACGTGCCGAGCAGCTTGGCCCGCTCGGCCAGCGACACCGCTCCCGGCCCTCCGGCCTCCGGCGCCGAGGGTGACCCCAACAGCACCCTGGACCAAGAGGGATCGCTTTGCCGTACGGCCGCCCGGCACCACGCGGCATGCAGTTCGCCCCGCCAGTCGTCCGCCACCGGCAACGCCACGATCTCCTCCGGCGTACGCCCACCGAGCCGCCGAGACCAGGTGGCGAGCGGGGCCGCCTCGACCAACTGGCCGAGCCACCAGGATCGTTCACCTCGGCCGGCCGGAGCCTTGGCCACCACCCCGTCGCGTTCCATGCCCGCATCGCAGGCGTGCGGCGCCTCGACCGTGATCGTGGGCGTGCCGCCTGTGTGATCGACGGCCACGCAGGAGCCGGCGCGGTCCGCCATCCGCCCGGCGAGCGCCGAACCCGGTAGCGCGGACAGCAACTCCGCCGCCGTGGCCCGCACATTGCGGCTCCGGTCGGCCAATGCCTGTTCCAGGAACGGCTCGTCCGCCGCACACAACCCCGTCCGCAGCGAGTCGAGGAACATCAGCCGGTCCTCGGCCCGCTCCGTCGCCCAGGTCGTGGCGAGCAGTTCGCGGGCGGCTGCCGGGTCGTGCGCCCGTATCGCCGCGAGGAGCGCCACCCGCTCGGCGAACAGGCCCTCCTGCCACAACTGCCTTGTCCGTTCGGGTTCTTCGGCGCCGGGCAGCGCGGCTCCGCCGCCCGGTGTCGCACGCAGCGCGAACCGCCAGTCCGGGTTCAGCCGTGCCAGCCACAGCGCCCGCGGCCCCGCGAAGGCCAGCGCCGCCGGCCGTAGATCCGTACGCCCCCTGGCCGCGTCCAGGAGCGCGGGCAGCAGCTCCGGGGGTGCCGCGAACCCGCGCTGGTTCGCCAGAGCGAGCCACTGCGGCAGCAACTCCATGAGGTCGGGCGCCGTTCCTCTGCGGCCGCCGCTGCCCGTGCCGGGCCGGTCGGCGAGCAGCATCGCCAGCCTGCGCGCGGCGGGGCGGGGAAGCGCCGGGCGCGGGTCCTCCGCCGCCGGCTCCGGTCGTGCCACCGCCCGCCCCGGCCGCAATCCGGCCCGCCGCCGCACCGTCTGCACCGCCGCCGCGTCCAGCAGTGCTCCCGGCGCCCCCCGTCCGGGTGCTGTCCCGAGCGGCGTACGCCGCTCGGTCCCGAGCAACGCCACGGTCACGAGCTCCTCCCAGGAGCTCCCGGTGGATGCGTCCGGAGGAGTGAGGGGGCTGTTCATGAGCGTCCCTTCCGTACCAGGTTGAGGGATCCGGGTGAGCTGGTCGGTGGCAGCGAGTTGGTGGCCGAGAGCTCGATGAATGCGCCGGAGGCGAGCGGTGGCGTCAGCACAGTGGCACCGCCTCTCCCACTTCCTCCGGCCACGCCGTGAGTGGTGTGAAGCCGTGGTGGCCGCATTCTCCGAAGACCCTGACCGGGGCTCCGCCCGACAGGGCGACCAGGCGCCACAGACCGGAACGGGACTGGGCGGCAGGGGTGAGGGGGAGCGTCAGCTCGCTGTCGGCGTCCGCCAGTTGCCAGGAGTCGGCGTCCGGGGTCGGTATGACGCGGGCCAGCGTCACCGGGTGGGAGTCCAGCCATGGGTCGTCCCGGAGGGCTTCGCCGTACTGGACCGCCGCCTGCGCCACGCTCACCCCTGGCGGGCGGAGCGTCACGGGCGAAGGGGGCGTGAACTGCTCGCCCAGAGCCACCCGCAGCCGGCCCGCGCCCGGGTACGCCGACACCTCCGCGTCGAGGGCGAGTCCGACGGGCAGTGCCAGTTCGGGTGCGCGGCCGGCAGCCCCGTATGACAGGAGCTGGACCGTGCGTCCTGATTCCGCTCCGTGCAACCAGATGCGGCGTGTCGTGAGGCGGCTGTCCGCCGTGTCGTACTGGGCGAGGACCAGCCAGCGGTCGCGCGTGGCTGGGCCGTCCGCCGAGGCGGGCAGCCCTATCCGGGAACGGACCATCGCCGCGAGTCCTTCCGGCAGTCGCTCGCGGCGCAGCCAGCCCTGGACGAGTAGGTGGAGCAGAGCGCACTCCTCGAGCAGCCGGACCGGCCAGCCGGGCCCTGAGGACGGAATCGCCCCCAACTCCCGTACACGCGCGGCCAGTCCCGGTGCCTGCGCGTCGACCATCCGGGCCGCCGTCTCCTCCCACAGCCCGTACCCCGCCTGCTCCGCCGCGGCCAGACCGCCGCGCAGCAGGTCGGTCAGCCGCTGCTCCAGCTCCGTCGCGCCCGCCGTGATCCGCTCGGCACGCCGCTCCGCCCGGCGCCGCGCCGCCTCCGGATCACCGGCCGGGGCGCCCGATGCCCCGCTCGTCGTCGTCCGCTTCTCCTCCGCGCGCTGCCTTCTCCCCTTTATCCACTGCTCGGCCCAGTCCGGCGCCTGCCCCCGAGGCACGGAGCTGCCTGTGCCGCTCTCGCCCGCCCAGAGCAGCAGCAGTCCCAGTGCGTGCTTGCACGGGAACTTGCGGCTCGGACAACTGCACTTGTACGCGGGCCCCGTCGAGTCCGCGAGGTCGATGACCGTCTGATACGGCTTGCTGCCGCTGCCCCTGCACAGTCCCCATACCGTCCCCTCGTCAGAACTGCCCGCCTCCGACCACGGCCCGGCCGCGCCGAGTTTGCTTCCCGCTTTGCGTGACGCGGAGTCAGGTGCCAGTGCCAGCACCTGATCCGCAGTCCAGCGCACCCCCTGCTGAGTCATGACATCGAAGGTAGGTCCCACCACTGACAATCGGCCCTCGCGAGGGCATTTGTGCAGGTCAGGGCGCATTGTCAGTGGTGTGGTGCAAGGTGGACACCAGATCCGAACCGGCCGACCCGGCCGAGCTGGAGGGGGACCTAGCCATGCCTGTTTCCGTCGACCCGAGCCGCGACCAGTCCGCGCCCGCGAACACGAGCGCGGGGGTGCCTGCGCCCGCGCAGGCACCCGCGGGAGAGAAGGGCGAGGCGCTGCGGCCGCACGCCGAGGACGCGTTCGCCGCCGAGCTCGCCGCGCTAGCCGCGCAGGACGACCGCCCGCGCCCGACCCGGTGGCGGATGTCGCCATGGGCCGTCGCGATGTACCTGCTCGGCGGCACCCTCCCGGACGGCACGGTGATCACACCGAAGTACGTGGGCCCGCGCCGCATCGTCGAGGTCGCCGTCACCACACTCGCCACCGACCGGGCCCTGCTCCTGCTCGGCGTGCCCGGCACGGCGAAGACGTGGGTGTCCGAGCACCTGGCCGCGGCCGTCAGCGGCGACTCGACGCTGCTCGTGCAGGGCACGGCCGGCACGCCGGAGGAGGCGATCCGGTACGGCTGGAACTACGCGCAGTTGCTCGCCAACGGCCCGAGCCGCGACGCGCTGGTGCCCAGCCCCGTCATGCGCGCCATGTCGGAAGGGATGACCGCGCGCGTCGAGGAGCTGACCCGTATCCCCGCCGACGTACAGGACTCGCTCATCACGATCCTGTCGGAAAAGACGTTGCCGATACCGGAACTGGGGTCGGAGGTGCAGGCCGTTCGCGGCTTCAACCTGATCGCGACCGCCAACGACCGCGACCGCGGGGTCAACGACCTGTCCAGCGCCCTGCGCCGCCGCTTCAACACGGTGGTGCTGCCACTGCCGGAGAGCGCCGACGCCGAGGTCGACATCGTCTCGCGCCGGGTCGACCAGATCGGCCGCTCCCTGGACCTGCCGGCCGTGCCCGACGGCATCGACGAGATCCGCCGCGTCGTCACCGTCTTCCGCGAGCTGCGCGACGGCATCACCGCCGACGGCCGTACGAAGCTGAAGTCGCCCAGCGGCACGCTGTCGACCGCGGAGGCCATCTCCGTCGTCACCAATGGGCTTGCCCTGTCCGCCCACTTCGGAGACGGCGTCCTGCGCGCGAGTGACGTCGCCGCCGGCATCCTCGGCGCCGTCGTCCGCGATCCGGCGGCCGACCGCGTCATCTGGCAGGAGTACCTGGAGGCGGTCGTCCGCGAGCGCGACGGCTGGAAGGACTTCTACCGGGCCTGCCGGGAGGTGAGCGCGTGAACGGCTCCTTGCCGGAGGCCACGCGGGCCGAAAGTGCCGGGCGCGGTTCGGGGCCCTTGCTGCTCGGGGTGCGGCACCACGGGCCTGGTTCGGCGCGCGCCGTGCGGGCGGCACTGGAGGCGGCGAACCCTCGGACGGTGCTGATCGAGGGCCCACCGGAGGCCGACGCGCTGATCGCGCTGGCCGCCGAGGAGGGCATGCAGCCGCCCGTCGCGCTCCTCGCGCATGTGGTGGACGAGCCGGGACGGTCGGCGTTCTGGCCACTGGCCGAGTTCTCCCCGGAGTGGGTGGCCATCCGCTGGGCCCTGGAACACGAGGTTCCGGCCCGCTTCATCGACCTCCCCGCCACGCACACGCTGGCGTGGGGGCAGGAGAAGGCGCCCGACGCGTCCGCGGCACCGAACGGGCCGGATACGCCGGACAGCGCTGTGTCCGAGGAGGCCATCCGGATCGATCCGCTCGCCGTGCTCGCCGAGACCGCCGGGTACGACGATCCCGAGCGGTGGTGGGAGGACGTGATCGAGCACCGGGGGGTGCGGTGCGGGGACGCGTTCGGGCCCTTCGAGGTGCTGGGGGAGGCCATGGGCGCCTTGCGGGAGGTGTACGGGAGCGGGGGGCACGAGCGGGATCTCGTGCGGGAGGCGTATATGCGGCTCCAAATGCGAGCGGCGCAGCGGGAGTTCGGGGACGACGTGGCCGTGGTGTGCGGGGCCTGGCATGTGCCCGCGCTGCGGTGGAAGGCGACCGTCGCCGCCGACAAGGCGCTGCTGAAGGGTCTGCCCAAGGCGAAGGTGGACATGACGTGGGTGCCGTGGACGCACCGGCGGCTTGCGCGGGTCAGCGGTTACGGCGCGGGGATCGACTCGCCCGGTTGGTACGGGCATCTGTTCAGCGCCCCCGACCGGCCGATCGAACGCTGGATGACGAAGGTGGCCGGGCTGCTGCGCGACGAGGACCGGCTCGTGTCGTCCGCGCACGTCATCGAGGCGGTGCGGCTCGCCGACACGCTCGCCGCGATGCGGGGCCGGCCGCTGCCGGGACTGACCGAGACCACCGACGCCGTACGGGCCGTCATGTGTGAGGGCTCGGATGTGCCGCTCGCGCTCGTGCACGACCGGCTCGTTGTCGGCGATGTACTGGGCGAGGTGCCCGAGTCGGCGCCCGCGGTGCCGTTGCAGCGTGACCTCGCTCGGATCCAGCGGCGGCTGCGGCTCAAACCGGAGGCGCTGGAGCGGGAGTTGGAGCTCGACCTGCGCAAGGAGAACGACGCCGAGCGCAGCAGGCTGCTGCACCGGCTGCGCATCCTGGGCATCGAGTGGGGCGCGCCTGCGGAGTCGCGGGGGAGCACGGGTACGTTCCGGGAGACCTGGCGGCTGCGCTGGGAGCCGGAGTTGGCTGTGCGGGTCGCCGAGGCCGGGGTGTGGGGCACCACGGTGCTCGCCGCGGCGACCGCGAAGGCAGAGGCGGACGCCGTCGCGGCGAGCGTCCTGGCCGACGTCACCACCCTCGCGGAGCACTGCCTCCTCGCCGAACTTCCGGATGCCCTCCCCGTGGTGATGCGGATCCTCGCGGACCGCGCCGCCCTCGACGCGGACGTCGGCCACCTCGCCCAGGCTCTCCCCGCACTGGTCCGCTCTCTGCGCTACGGCGACGTACGCGGCACGGGCACGCACGCACTGGCCGAGGTCGCCGCGGGCCTCGCCGAACGCGTCTTCGTCGGCCTCCCCCCGGCCTGCGCCGCCCTCGACACGGACGCCGCCGAGGAGATGAGACGACATGTCGATGCGGTGCATGGGGCGGTGGGGCTGCTGGGGGAGGTTCATACGGAGACGTCTGCGGGAGCTGGCTCGGACTCGCGTCCGGCAGCGGCGGCGGTCGGCGCGGAAGTATCCGGCCAGAGGTCGCGCCCGGCGGCTGCGGAGGCCTCCCCGGCAGAGGACGCCGGGACCGGTCCAGGCCCCCGTCCGGAAGCCGACGCGAGGCCTGGCTCCGAGGCAGACGCTGAGGTCGCTACCGAGGCCGACACCGAGGCAGAGACCAAGATTGACATCGACGCCGACGCCGACGTCGAGACCGCCGCCGGCCCTCGCTCCGGCATACGCGGCCGTTGGCACACCGTGCTGCGGACGCTCTCCGCTCGCGACACGATCCCGGGGATCATCCGGGGGCGGGCCGTTCGACTGCTGCTGGACGACGGGGAGCTGGTGGAGGGGGAGGCCGCGCGGCTCATGGGGCTTGTGTTGTCGCCGGGGACGGCGCCGGGGGATGCGGCGGCATGGATCGAGGGGTTCGTCGGCGGAGGCTCCGGGGGCGGGATGCTGCTCGTGCACGACGAGCGACTGCTCGGGCTGGTCGACGCATGGCTGACCGGGGTGCCGGGGGACGCGTTCACGGACGTACTGCCTCTACTGCGGCGGACCTTCTCGGCGTACGAACCCGGGGTGCGGCGCACGCTCGGCGAGCTGGTGCGACGCGGGCCGGGAACGCGAGGGAGCGCCACAGCCACCGGCTCCGCCATACCCGGCTTCGCTCCCGACCTCGACACCGAGCGTGCGGACGCCGTCCTCCCGGTGCTGCGCCTGCTCCTGGGGCTGGACGAGAACGACGCCGCGAACGACAACGACGCGAACGACAACGACCTTGTGGGGGTGGGCCGATGAGCACGGAAGCGACGGGCCGGGCCGGCGCGGCCATCGAGGCCGGTGCCTCCGACGAGCGGCTTCGGCGGTGGCGGCTGGTGCTGGGCGGGGCGGAGGCGGACGGTACCGGGTATGAGCTGGCCGGGCAGGACGCCGGGATGGACGGGGCGTTGGGGGCGCTGTACGGCGCAGGTGCCGGAGCCGCCGGTAAGGGGCGGGCGGGGAAGGACCGGTCGGCGGGGCTGGGGGCCTCCGCGCCGTCGGTCGCCCGGTGGCTGGGGGACATACGGACGTACTTTCCGTCCTCCGTCGTACAGGTCATGCAGCGGGACGCCATCGACCGGCTCGGGCTGTCCACACTGCTGCTGGAGCCGGAGATGCTGGAGGCGGTGGAGGCCGATGTCCACCTGGTCGGCACGTTGCTGTCGCTGAACAAGGCGATGCCCGAGACGACCAAGGAGACCGCACGTGCCGTCGTACGCAAAGTGGTCGAAAACCTGGAGAAGCGGCTCGCGACGCGCACACGGGCCACGCTCACCGGCGCCCTGGACCGCAGTGCCCGTATCAGTCGGCCGCGCCACCACGACATCGACTGGAACCGCACGATCTCGGCCAACCTCAAACACTATCTGCCCGAGTACCGGACCATCGTGCCGGAGCGGCTGATCGGCTATGGGCGCGCGTCCCAGTCCGTGAAGAAGGAGGTCATCCTCTGCATCGACCAGTCGGGTTCGATGGCGGCGTCCGTCGTCTACGCGTCGGTCTTCGGCGCCGTACTGGCCTCGATGCGGTCCATCAGCACCAGACTCGTCGTCTTCGACACGGCTGTCGTCGACCTCACCGATCAGCTCGACGACCCGGTCGACGTCCTCTTCGGCACCCAGCTCGGCGGTGGTACGGACATCAACAGGGCGCTCGCGTACTGCCAGTCGCAGATCACCCGGCCCGCCGACACCGTGGTCGTGCTCATCAGCGACCTCTACGAAGGAGGCATACGGAACGAGATGCTGAAGCGGGTCGCGGCGATGAAGGCGTCCGGGGTGCAGTTCGTGACGCTGCTCGCGCTGTCCGACGAGGGGGCGCCCGCGTACGACCGTGAGCACGCGGCGGCGCTCGCGGCGCTGGACGCACCGGCGTTCGCGTGCACGCCCGACCTGTTCCCGGAGGTGATGGCGGCGGCGATCGAGAAGCGCCCGTTGCCGATACCGGACACCGGGAGTCCGGGGCAGTAAAAGAGGGGCATGCGGGGCTGGTTGGTGGAAACCGGACATGAATGCCCAACGGGAACGGGGGGCTTGCGCAACCTCCCGACTCCCATGCAAGGATCGTCGCGACTTCAACGGTGCGCCGTGTGCCGCCCCGTCCTACCTCGTACCCGCCTCGTCCCGCCGCACGGGAGGCTCTCCCCGTCTTGACCGTGTCGACCCTGTCAGCCGCACTCCCCGGTGCCGCTCTGCGCATGACGCGCACGGCGGGCGGGCGACGTGCGCTGCAAGTGGGGTTGCTGGTGGGCGGGTTGTTCGTGCTCGGGCTGCTCTGCGGAGAGCGGGCGGACGCGGCGGACGGTGCGACTTCGGGTGTGACGGCGACGGGCGTCGTGCGGTCGGTGACGGGTTCGGCCGAGCGGGTGGTGACGGGCTCGGTCGGAGCGGTTGCGCGGGGCGCGGAGCAGTCGCGTGCGGAGAGGGCGAGGCCGAGTTCGGAGCAGCGGTCGGCGACTCCTGAAAGTTCCGGGCCTGGAGCCTCCAGGTCTGAAACGCCCGGGTCTGGTGCCTCCGGCGGCATCGGGCTCAACGGCCTCGCCGGCCTCAGCGACGCCTCGTCCCAAGCCGAAGCCGAAACCAGCCCCGAAGCCGATCCCAGCCCCAGTGCCGGGGCCGATGCCTCGTCCGGTTCCGGCTCGGGGCCCGGTGCCGCGACGCCGTCCCGCCCCCGCACCGTCGACCCCCTGGGTCCCGTCCACAAGGTGACCGCCCCGGTGACCGACCCCGTGACCGACGGAGTCCACCGCGTCGTCCGCCCGGTCACCGAGCAGGTCGTACGCCCCATGACCGAGCAGGTCGTTCAGCCGGTCACCGAGACCGTCATACGACCGGCCGCCGATGGCGTCGTACGGCCTATAGGTGGCCTGGTGGAACAGGTCGTGGGCGGTCGTATTGCCGAGCCCGGGGAGCCCGTGTCGCCGTGGTGGCCGCCCTTGGCTGTACTCCCCGGACTTGAACTGCCCGTTCTCCCGCACCTGCCGCAGTTGCCGGGGCTGCCGGCTCTGCCGGGCGAGACGTTGCCGGTCGGTTCGCAGCCGCAGTTGCCCGGTGGGGCGGCGGAGGAGAACGGGTCGGCCGAGCATGGCGCCGGGGAGCAGTCCGGCGATCGGTCCACGGGCGCGTACGGGCCGCAGTTCAGCGGTGGCCACGTGGCGCCCGATGCCGGCGCTGGTGTGCGCGACAACGACGAGGGTGCGCGGGCCGCGCAGCCGCCCGCGCATCAGGAGCCCGAGAGCGCCCCGAGGGGTGCGTTGGGGCATGGTTCCGCGGCGGACAACGGTTCGTCGCGGCATGGCGACGCGCATGCCGTCGCGTTCAGCAACCGGGCGCAGCTGAGGCTGGTGCCCGGTACCGCCGCGGTGGTGACCGCGGCCGAGACCAGGGACAGGTACCGGGACATTCCGGTTTTCCCCGGCTAGGGCACCCCTTCCCGCGCTGACCTGCCGCGCGGGGGCGGAACAGGTCTGCCCGTCGTCCGGACATCCCTCCGATCTCCGGACACAGCCAACGGGATCCGGACCGGAGCCGCTGCCGTCATCACCGGTCCTCAACTCCCCGGACCGGTACCGAATCGGCACCGCATCCGACACCGGAAGCCCCCCACTCCCGAAGTCCTCAAGTCTCGGTATCCCGAAGGATCTGACGCACGCATGCACAAGAACATTCGCCGTTCCATCGTCATCGCCGCCGGTGTCACCGGCGCGTGGGCGCTCGGCTCAGCCGTCGCCAACGCGGACGAACTGCCCAAGTCGACCGCCTCCGTACCCGACGCGTCCCTCTCCGTGGACGACGCGGTCGGCGACGCGACCGGTACGGTCGACAGCCCCGTCGGCGGGGTGGTCGACGACGTCCTGCACGACGTCTCCAACACTTCCGACACCGCCGACACCTCGACCGTCACGGACACGATCACCGACATCACCGGCGGCACGACCGCCAAGGCGCAGAACACCGCCACCGGTACGACGGTCAAGGCGCACGATGCCGTCACCGGTACCACCACCAGGACAGAGGCGACCGTCTCCGCGAAGGCGAAGGCGGCCGACCAGGCCCGCCAGTACGTCGAGGCCGAGCTGCCCGCTGACGAGGTCGCCCGGGCGAAGGCCGCCGCGCAGGAGGCCAAGTCCGAGGCGGCGAACGCCGTGTCCGACGCCACCCGCCCCCAGGACGAGGTCGACTACCTCTTCGGCCCGCTGTCGACGTTCGCCCCGGAGCTCGAGCAGGCGCTCGCCGCCGCGCAGACGAAGCTCACGGCCACTGAGCGCACCGCGGCGGGCGTACCGTCCAACGCCCGGGCCCAGGCCCGGCAGACCGTCGCCACCGCCGACCGGACGGTCGCGTCCGTGGGCAGGACGGCCGCCCCCGTCGGCACCACGATCGACACCGCCCGCCAGACCGTGAACGGTGCCCCCGCCCGGGTCCAGGCCACCGTCACCTCCCTCCCCTCCACCGTCCAGGGCATCCACGAGACCGCCACCCCGGTCGTCGACGAGACCGCCGCCTCCGCCCTCCCGCCCCTCGCCGCCAACGCCATCCAGGGCGTCACGCCGGTCGCCGGCGAGGCGGTCGGCGGCGTCACCCCCATCGCCGACCAGACCGTCCACGGCGTCGTACCCGTCGCCGGCCAGGCCGTCGGCGGGACGACGGCGCTGGCGTACGGAGTCGTGGCCGACGCGCAGACGTACGCAGGCGGAGTCGCCCAAGACACCACCCCGTACGCGCACGGTGTCGTGGGCGGAGCGCAGACGTACGCGAACGGCGTCGTCGCCGACACCACCCCGTACGCCACCGGCCTCGTAGGCCAGGTCACCGAGGACACCGCCGCCTCCGTCCTCCCGCCCGTCGCCCGTGCCGCCGTGGACGGTGTGGTGCCGGTCGCCGGGCAGGCCGTGGGTGATGCGGGCGTGCTCGCGGACGGTGTCGTCGGTGATGTGCGGCCTTTCGCGGACGGCGTCGTGGGTGACGTTCCGCCGGTCGCGTACGGCGTGGTGGGCCAGGCGGGCCCGTTCGCGCAGGGCGTCGTCGGACAGGCGCCGCCCTTCGCTGAGGGCGTCGTCGGGGCGGTGCGGCCGGTCGTGGACGCCGTCGTCGGTTACGCGCAGCCCGTCGTGCAGGGCGTCGGCGGCAGTGCCACGACGTTGGCGTACGGCGTCGCGGGCGATGTGCAGCCGTTCGCGTACGGCGTCGCCGGCGAGGTCTCCCCGTTCGCGGGCGGTGTCGCCGGGCAGGCCGAGCCCCTCGCGCAGGACCTGACCGGGACCGTCGAGACCGCTGGCGGACCGCTGGTCCACAACGCGGCCACCGGCGTTCAGGGTGTGGCCGAGTCCGTCACCCCGAGCTACCTGCCGGGCGCCGCACACGGCGCCGCGTACGGCATCTGACCGGACCGCCGTACGCCCAGCCGTACGGCACCCGACCGACTCCGCAGGACGACCCGGCACCGGACAGCCGAAAACCGTCGGCTGGCCTGCCGGAAGCCTGCGGACAGGGGCGGGTGGTCCCCAAAGGGGTGGGGACCGTTCGCCACGCAACCCCTGAGTGGCTGTTCGCGCGTTCCTCAGGGGCTGTTCAAGGGGCCTCACCGGGCCAACCCCAGCCTGGTGAGGCCCTGATCAGACCCACAGCGGACCCGCATCTGTGACCGTAATCACCGCTCAGGTGTGATCTGCGATTTACGACCCCGCCGTCAGCGGCGATAGCCTGCGATACGGACATGCCGCGTGCCGGCCACCGTGCCCACGCCCTCCTTGTGACCGCGCAGTCACGTTGCCCTCGCGGCACGCCCACGCAGACCAACGAACCGCGAGATACCTGATAGGGACGGACGCGCGTGGACCTGTTCGAGTACCAGGCGAGGGACCTCTTCGCCAAGCACGGTGTACCGGTGCTGGCCGGTGAAGTCATCGACACGCCTGAGGGGGCGCGCGCGGCGACCGAGCGTCTTGGCGGCAAGTCCGTCGTCAAGGCCCAGGTCAAGGTCGGCGGCCGAGGGAAGGCCGGCGGCGTGAAGCTGGCCGCCACCCCGGACGAGGCCGTCGCCCGCGCGACGGACATCCTCGGCATGGACATCAAGGGCCACACGGTCCACAAGGTGATGATCGCCGAGACGGCTCCCGAGATCCTCGAGGAGTACTACGTCTCGTACCTCCTCGACCGCACCAACCGCACCTTCCTGGCCATGGCGTCCGTACAGGGCGGCGTGGAGATCGAGGTCGTCGCGGAGGAGAACCCCGACGCCCTCGCGAAGGTGCCGGTCGACGCCAATGAGGGCGTCTCGATCGAGAAGGCCCGCGAGATCGTCGCCCAGGCGAAGTTCCCGGCCGAGGTCGCCGACCAGGTCGCCGACATCCTGGTGACGCTGTGGGACACCTTCATCAAGGAGGACGCCCTCCTCGTCGAGGTCAACCCGCTCGCCAAGGTCGCCTCCGGCCAGGTCATCGCCCTCGACGGCAAGGTCTCGCTCGACGAGAACGCCGACTTCCGCCAGCCGGACCACGCGGCGCTGGAGGACAAGGAGGCGGCCGACCCGCTCGAGGCCGCGGCCAAGGCCAAGAACCTCAACTACGTCAAGCTCGACGGCGAGGTCGGCATCATCGGCAACGGCGCGGGTCTCGTCATGAGCACCCTCGACGTGGTCGCGTACGCCGGTGAGAACCACGGTGGCGTCAAGCCCGCCAACTTCCTCGACATCGGCGGCGGCGCCTCCGCCCAGGTCATGGCCAACGGCCTGGAGATCATCCTGGGCGACCCGGCCGTCAAGTCCGTCTTCGTCAACGTCTTCGGTGGCATCACCGCCTGCGACGAGGTCGCCAACGGCATCGTGCAGGCCCTCGCCCTGCTCGCCGAGAAGGGCGAAGAGGTCACCAAGCCGCTGGTCGTGCGCCTCGACGGCAACAACGCGGAGCTGGGTCGCCAGATCCTGTCGGACGCGAACCACCCGCTCGTACAGCGCGTGGACACCATGGACGGCGCGGCCGACAAGGCCGCCGAACTCGCGGCTGCGAAGTAAAGGAAGAGGGACTCAGACCACCATGGCTATCTTCCTCGACAAGGACAGCAAGGTCATCGTCCAGGGCATGACCGGTGCCACGGGCATGAAGCACACCAAGCTCATGCTGGCCGACGGCACGAACATCGTCGGCGGCGTGAACCCGCGCAAGGCCGGCACCTCCGTCGACATTGACGGCAACGAGATCCCGGTCTTCGGCACGGTCGCCGAGGCGATCGAGAAGACGGGCGCCAACGTCTCCGTCCTCTTCGTACCGCCGGCCTTCGCCAAGGCCGCCGTGGTCGAGGCGATCGACGCCGAGATCCCGCTCGCGGTCGTCATCACCGAGGGCATCGCGGTGCACGACTCGGCGGCGTTCTACGCGTACGCGGTCGAGAAGGGCAACAAGACGCGGATCATCGGCCCGAACTGCCCGGGCCTGATCACCCCCGGTCAGTCGAACGCCGGCATCATCCCGGGCGACATCACCAAGCCTGGCCGTATCGGCCTGGTCTCGAAGTCCGGCACGCTGACGTACCAGATGATGTACGAGCTCCGTGACATCGGCTTCTCGTCGGCCGTCGGCATCGGTGGCGACCCGGTCATCGGTACGACGCACATCGACGCGCTCGCCGCGTTCGAGGCCGACCCCGACACCGACCTGATCGTCATGATCGGCGAGATCGGCGGCGACGCCGAGGAGCGTGCGGCCGACTTCATCAAGGCCAACGTGTCGAAGCCGGTCGTCGGTTACGTCGCGGGCTTCACCGCGCCCGAGGGCAAGACGATGGGCCACGCCGGTGCCATCGTCTCCGGTTCCTCCGGTACGGCCGCGGCCAAGAAGGAAGCGCTTGAGGCCGCCGGTGTGAAGGTGGGCAAGACGCCTACGGAGACGGCGAAGCTGGCGCGCGCGATTCTCGCCGGCTGAGGGTCTTTTCCCGGCTGAACGCTGAACGTCGGGTGGGCTCGTATCCCTTGCCGGGATGCGGGCCCATCTTGCGTTTCCAGCCGCCGTTTCCCACAGCGGCGGCGTCTCAGCGGCCGGCTCAGCGGTTCTCTGGGATCAGTCTCTCGGGGCCGTTCGCCGATTCCGACCTGAGCTTTGCCCGTAGGTCCTGCTCTGTGTCGGAGAGTGTGCCGGGGGCCGCTCGGGGTGGTACGCCGTGGACCTTCTCGCCGGGCGGCACCGGAGGTTCGTAGTGGCGCGGGGCCGTTTCGAGGGTGATGGCCGTGGCGGTGATGAGCAGGGTGGTGCAGGCGATGGCCGCGCGGGTCCACTGGCGGGCTCGGCGTTCGCTGCCCGTGCGGACCTTTGCGGGTTTCGGGGCGGTCCGCAGACGCTCCTTGCTCGCCAGTTTCGCCAGGCGGCGTCGTAGCTCCTGTGGATCCGTCAGGTCCGGGAAGTGTTCGGCGATGGCCTCGCGGGCGTGCAGCAGACGGTTCACTGTCGCGGCGGTGCTCGCCGTGCTGGCCGGCGGTCCCCTCGGGGTGGCCGCACTGGCCGACTTCGGCCCCGTCTGGTGGCAGACGGGGCCTGCGGCGGCGGGGTGGGTTGTGGTGGTGGGGCTGCGGGCGTGGCGGTTGCGCGCGCCGCGGGCGCGGAATCCTAAGGACGCGGGCCAAGTCCGGGTGGGCCACGTGGACTTGGCCCACCCGGACTTGGCCCGCGTGGGCTCGGCTCACGTGGCTGCGGCTGCCCCGGCGACGTCGCCGGGAGGCGCCGACTGCCGTCCGCGAGGACCTCGACTTCGAGCCGTACGACTTCCTGCCGGTCGACACCGTCGAATCGTCGGACCCCTTCGCCCCCGGGGCTGGGGTGGGAGGGTTCTCTCCCCCAAGCCCGCCCCTACCCGAAACGGGGGGCTCCGCCCCCGGACCCCCGCAAGGGGGTGGGGGTGACAGTCGTGTCGCGGCTGCGGGACGACGCCGCTTCCAGCGAGGCCGGACGGGCCCCCGATCAGTAGGCCGCGTCCAGCCTCGCCCGCTGGTCCGGTGTCAGTCGCAGGTCCACTGCCGCCAGGTTCTCGTTCAGTTGGGCCACCGAGGAGCAGCCGACCAGGGGGATCGACGGGATGTCGGCGTCGATCAGCCAGGAGATGACCACCTGGTTGACGGTGGCGCCGGTCTCCTCGGCGACCGAGCGGAGTGCCGCCAGACGGGTGGGGGTGCCGGCGTGGTCGAACTCGGGGCCGAGGGGCTTGTCCTCGCGGACGTAACTCCCCTTCAGCAGCGGGGAGTAGGCCACGAGCGTCAGCGCGGGCTCGGTGCGCAGATAGCTGAGCAGGTCGCCGCCGGTCGAGCCCTGGTCGCCGTCCGGCGAGAGCTGGCCGGGCAGATCCGCGCGCCTGCGCAGATAGCTGTGCTGGTACTGGAGGACCTCGTAACCGGGCAGACCGGCCGCCGCGGCGAGGCTGCGGGCCCGCTCCAGGCGCCACGTCCAGTGGTTGCTGGCGCCGAGGAGGCCGACGGTGCCCTCGTCCACGAGTTCCGCGAAGGCCTCGACGGTCTCCCGCAGGGGCACGGTCGGGTCCTCGATGTGGGCGTACAGGAGATCCAGTTTCGGTACGCCGAGCCGTTCGCGGCTGCCCTCCGTCGCCGCGCGGATGGCCTTGGCGGACAGGCCCTCGGGGTTGTCGATGTAGCCGGTGCCGGGGGCGAGCGGGCGCGCGCCCAGCTTCGTCGCGATGACGATCTCGTCGCCGATGCCGCGGCTGCGGCGCCAGCGGCCGAGCAGGGCCTCGCTCTCGCCGCCCTGGGTGCCGTTGACCCAGAACGCGTAGTTGTCGGAGGTATCGATGAAGGTGCCGCCCGCCTCGACGTAGCGGTCGAGGATGGCGAACGAGGTCTCCTCGTCGGTGACGGTGCCGAACAGCATCGCGCCGAGGCTGAGGACGCTTACCTCGCGGCGGGTCTTCGGGTCACTGCCGATCGTGCGGTAGCGCATGTGGGTGTCTTCTCCTTCTGGCCTGCGGGGTGGTGGGCCTTGAGCGGGAGTATGGAAGTTGAAGCGCTCTCCAAGTCAACGGTGGCCTCCGGCGGTTGAGCGGGTGGGTTCGTTGTTGGGTGCGGGTGCGTGGTGGTTGCTCGCGCCGTTCCCCGCGCCCCTTTGGGTCCGTGGGTGGGTCGGGGCCGTGGGCCGGTGCGTCAGCCCGTCGCAGGCCGGGCGTACGACCCTGGGCTGGTACACGGCCCTGGTTCTCCGAGACCGAACCTACGCGACGGGCATACGACGCACCGGCCCACGGCCCCTCCCGCCGGTGGAAGGCT
>NZ_BAAGPS010000034.1:0-36734 GCF_054783935.1 Streptomyces pseudoechinosporeus | reverse complement strand
CGTCAGGGGCGCGGGGAACTGCGCGACCAGCCACGACGCACCCGCAGCCGCGACACCACCTGTCACTCCCCACCCCCTTGGGGGCCTGGGGGCGCAGCCCCCCGTTTCGGGAAGGGGCGGGGTGGGGAAGAGAACCCCCCACCCGAGCCACGACTCGCCCGCAGCCGAAACGCGACCCTGGGGGGTGCGGGGGCGGAGCCCCTGGTGGATCGGGGCGCCCTCAGGTGCGCGAACCCAGCAACCCCCGCAGCTCCTCCGGCAGGAGCCTGTCGCAGGACTGCCTCGCTGTGTTGGTGAGGGAGTCGTTCACGCATGTGTAGTAGTCGCGGTACACGAGCTGGGCCGTGAAGCCGGCCGCGACCATCGCGAGGGCCAGGGATGCTGTGACCAGGCCGCTTATCGCCGCCGTGGTCTGGGGGCGGGCGCCGGAGCCGGGCGGGGGTGCCGGGGTGTCCGGGTCCGGGGTGCGGGGCTTGGCGCGTAGGGCGCTGATGCCCCAGTACAGGGCCAGCGCGCCGAGCAGCAGCGCGACGTACGGCCAGCTGAACAGGGCGAAGAAGAAGGCCCACATGCCTGAGAGCAGGGCGTACCGTGCGCGGCGCTGGGACGGGTCCGTCGGGTCCCAGCGCGGACCGGCGTCGGGGCCGCCGGATCCTTCCGGGCCGCCCTGTCCGCCGGGCCCGCCCGAGGAGCCGGGCCGGTCACCGAAACCGCCGCCCTGCGCGGGCCCTGGCTGCCGGTCGCTCCACTGGCTGCCCCATGGTGAACGCCCGCCGTTGCCGCCCTGCCCCTCGTCCGACCCCTGTCCGTCCGCAGGCCGACGCGGCTGCCACGGCCGGTCGGGCGTGCCCTCCGGCGGAGGCGCGAAGGGGTTGTCGTCCGCGGGCGCCGGGGCTCCCTGCCCACCCTGCGACGACGAGTCCCCGGCCGGGTTCCCGGCACCGGAGGCGCCGGAGGGCCGCGTCGAACCGCCCTCCGACCCCTCGCCCTCACGCGGCGGAGTGGCCGACGAGGACGAGTGCCGCTCCCGTATCAGCAGCCCTTCGCGCCCGCCTCCCTGCGCAGGCGCGACCCCGGACGGCCGGTCGGACGCGAACGACGGGAAGGACGGGACGAACGCACCCTGCCCCCCTCCCTCCGCGACCCCTGTGGGGCCGGACGCGAAGGAGGGGAGGAGTGGGAGGAGTCGGAGGCTGCGGTCCGGCATCAGGTGTGCGTCTTCCCCTTGGTGAATCAAGTCTGCGAATCAGGTCGATGGATCGGGCTGGCGGATCAAGCTGGCGGGTCGGGCTGGTCGAGCAGGCGGTGGAGCAAGCGGGTGGAGCAGCGGCAGGCGTCGTGTCCGAGTTTCGTCCCCGCCCCTGGTCAACGTCTCATGCGTCGGAGGCGTTCCCCCCACGTGGACCGTGTTCCCCGGCGGATCCTTCCCAGACGCTACCTTCCGGCCACGCCCCCGTCCCAAGGGGGCCGATCGCTGTGCCGGTATCGTTGCTGACGGTCGGCCGCTTCGTAGACTTCCCCGTATCAGGGGGCGTGAAGCATTCGTACGACCCTACAAACGCTCTCCCGAGAAAGGGCCCCTGCCGTGGCCGCCAACCCCGTGGCCAAGCGCCTCGTCGTACTGGTCTCCGGATCAGGTACGAACCTGCAGGCTCTTCTCAACGCGATCGCAACGCAGGGCAGATCCGTCTACGGGGCCGAGATCGTCGCGGTCGGCGCCGACCGTACGGGCATCGAGGGCCTCGCGCGGGCCGAGCGCGCGGGTCTGCCCACCTTCGTGTGCCGCGTGAAGGACTACGCGACCAGGGACGAGTGGGACAGCGCGCTGACCGAGGCCACGGCGGCGTACGAGCCGGATCTGGTCGTCTCGGCCGGGTTCATGAAGATCGTGGGCAAGGAGTTCCTGGCCCGCTTCGGCGGCCGGTTCGTGAACACCCACCCCGCGCTGCTGCCCAGCTTCCCGGGAGCGCACGGCGTCCGGGACGCCCTCGCGTACGGCGTGAAGGTCACCGGCTGCACCGTCCACTTCGTCGACGACGGCGTCGACACCGGCCCGATCATCGCTCAGGGCGTGGTCGAGGTCCGGGACGAGGACTACGAGGACGAGGGTGCCGCTCTCCATGAGCGCATCAAGGATGTCGAGCGAAGGCTGCTCGTCGATGTCGTGGGGCGGCTCGCCCGTCACGGCTATCGCATTGAGGGACGAAAGGTAGTTATCCCGTGACCGCCGAAGTGACCACGGAAGGCACACAGCGCCCGATCAAGCGCGCGCTGATCAGCGTCTACGACAAGACCGGGCTCGAGGACCTCGCCCGCGGACTGCACGAGGCCGGGGTCGCACTCGTCTCCACCGGTTCCACCGCCGCCAGGATCGCCGCCGCCGGCGTCCCGGTCACCAAGGTCGAGGAACTCACCGGGTTCCCCGAGTGCCTGGACGGCCGCGTCAAGACGCTGCACCCGCGCGTGCACGCCGGGATCCTTGCCGATCTCCGGCTCGAGGACCATCGCAACCAGCTGGCCGAGCTGGGCGTGGAGCCCTTCGATCTCGTTGTCGTGAACCTCTACCCCTTCACCGAGACCGTCGCCTCGGGCGCCTCCCCCGACGAGTGCGTCGAGCAGATCGATATCGGCGGTCCCTCCATGGTCCGGGCCGCCGCCAAGAACCACCCCTCGGTCGCGGTCGTCGTCAGCCCCGACCGCTACGGCGACGTGCTCAAGGCGGTCGCGGCCGGCGGCTTCGACCTCACCGCGCGCAAGCGGCTCGCCGCGGAGGCCTTCCAGCACACCGCCGAGTACGACGTGGCGGTCGCGGGCTGGTTCGCCGGCGACTACGCCGGTGACGGCGGGGAATTCCCGGGCTTCATCGGCGTCACGTACGAGCGGAAGAACGTGCTGCGATACGGCGAGAACCCGCACCAGGCCGCCGCCCTCTACACGGGAGGTTGCGGCGGTCTCGCCGAGTCCGAGCAGCTGCACGGCAAGGAGATGTCGTACAACAACTACGTCGACACGGACGCCGCCCGCCGTGCCGCGTACGACCACACCGAGCCCTGCGTCGCGATCATCAAGCACACCAACCCGTGCGGCATCGCGATCGGCGCCGATGTCGCCGAGGCGCACCGCAAGGCGCACGACTGCGACCCGGCCTCCGCGTACGGCGGTGTCATCGCCGTCAACCGGCCGGTCAGCAAGGCGATGGCCGAACAGGTCGCGGAGATCTTCACCGAGGTCATCGTCGCGCCCGGCTACGAGGATGGCGCCCTCGAAGCGCTCGCCAAGAAGAAGAACATCCGCGTCCTGCGCTGCCCGGAGGCACCGGAGGCCTCAGCGGAGTTCCGGCCGATCGACGGCGGCGGCCTCGCCCAGATCACGGACGTCTTCCAGGCCGAGGGCGACGACCCCGCCAACTGGACGCTGGCGACCGGCGAGGCGCTGAGCCCCGAGGAGCTGCGGGAGCTGGCCTTCGCGTGGAAGGCCAGCCGGGCCGTGAAGTCCAACGCGATCCTGCTCGCCAAGAACGGCGCCTCGGTCGGCGTCGGCATGGGCCAGGTCAACCGCGTCGACTCCGCGAAACTGGCGGTGGAGCGGGCGGGCGCCGAGCGCGCGCAGGGTGCGTACGCCGCGTCCGACGCGTTCTTCCCCTTCCCGGACGGCCTGGAGATCCTCACCGAGGCCGGCGTCAAGGCTGTGGTCCAGCCCGGCGGTTCGATCCGTGACGAGCAGGTCGTGGAGGCCGCGCAGAAGGCGGGCGTCACGATGTACTTCACGGGGACGCGGCACTTCTTCCACTGACATTGACGCTGAAGCTGACTGGAAGCGTGGACGGCCCGCCGGTGGTGCACCGGCGGGCCGTTGTCGTCTGCTGCTCGGCTGTCGAGTCGTCTGCCGTTACGTCCTACTGCGCAGCGCCGCCCAGGTGTTGGGGCCCACGTCGCCGTCGACGTTCAGCCCTTTGTCGCCCTGGAACCGCTTGACCGCGGTCAAGGTGTCCTGGCCGAACTGGCCGTCCACCCCCGCGTTCCCGACGCTGTATCCGCGTTTGGTCAGCATGCACTGCACCTGCGTCACCCGCTGGTTCTTGTCGCCGAACTGCGTGAGCTGGGTGCCGGAGTAGTACGTGCACTGGGAGATCCACGGCGGTGTGGGTGGCGGCTGGGCCGTGGTCTTCGTCGGGGAGGGGCGCGGGCTGATGCCGCCACCGTCCCCGCCTCCGCTCCCACCGCTTCCGCCGGGCGTGGCCGTCGGCGTCACCGTGGGCGTGGCGCCCTCAGCACCGCCCGTGCCGCCCCCGGCCCCGGCTTCGGCGTCGCCTGCGGAGGAATCGTCCTCCTTGCCCCTCTCCTCCTCACCACTCCCGTCATCCTTCTCCTTGCTGGGAGACGGAGAAGCGGAGGAACCGGGCAGCGGCGCCCTCGCCTTGTCATCGGGGGTGCTGGTCTCGGAGGCCGTCGGCGTCGAAGAGGCCGCCGTGTCCTCGGTGTTCGGCCGGGTGAGCAGGAAGGCGCTCACGGCGACGGCACACACCGCGAGCCCCGCGGCGACGGCGAAGTACACCTTCTTGCGCCCGCGCCCGGCAGCCGGAGGATGACCGGGGGTTGGTCCCGGCTGCGGTACGCCGACCGAGGGCGGACCGAACTGCCCCGGCGGCGTCGGCGCACCGTACCCACCCGGCGGCGTCTGCGACCCCGGCCCGTACCCACCCGGCGGCGCCTGTGATCCCGGCCCGTACGCCCCCGGCGGCGTAGCCGGCCCGAAGCCCGGCCCCGGAGCAGGGGCCGCCACCCGCTGCGTAGGCGTGCGTAAATGGCCGGTCTGCTGGACGGAGGCGTGCCGCAGCACCTCGCAGGCCCGGCGGCGGTCGAGCAGCCGGGAGTCGAGCGGTTCCTGCCAGGAGGACGCCGTGGACTCTGAGGACGCCGCGGAGCCGTGTGCCTCGGCCGCTTCGATCAGCTGTCGCGGGTTCGGCCGCCCGGCGGGATCCTTGGCCAGGCAGCTGGTCAGCAGGGCGGCCAACGAGGCGTCCATGGCCGCGACTTCACCCATGATCTCCGCGTCGGGCTCCTCGTACGCCACGCGGTGCAGTACGTCCACTCCGGTGCCGTCACCGAACGGGGCGTGCCCGGTGGTGGCGTACACGAGTGTGCCCGCGAGCGAGAACACGTCCGAGGCGGTGTCGCAGCGGCCCTCCCTGAGGTACTCGGGCGACATGAAGGAGGGGGTGCCGACCCTGTTGCCGGTGCCGGTGATCGCGCTGGCGTCCACGGCCTGCGAGATGCCGAAGTCGATGACGTGCGCGCCCTGTTCGGACAGGATCACGTTGGACGGCTTGAGGTCCCGGTGCACGACCCCTTCGGCGGACAGCGCCGACAGGGCCCGGCCGAGCTCCGCCACGAGGCGCCAGGCCCCGGCCGGTTCCAGTACGCCGCATTCCTTGACGGCGTCCGAGAGGCTGAGGCCGGGCACATACCGCGTGGCCATCCACAGCAGCTCGTCCTGGAACGCGGTACCCAGCAGCTCCGGCGCGTGCGGCGGTCCGACCCGGGCGTGCACGGCCGCCTCACGCTCGAACCGCCGCCGGAAGTCGGCGTCCTCGGCGTACTCGGGCCTGATCACCTTGACGGCGGCGAGTCCCGGTCCGTCGTCGACGGGCTGCGCCAGATAGACCCGGCCCATCCCGCCGCTGCCGAGCCGCCCCAGTGGTACGTACGGGCCGATCTGCCCCGGATCCGCGGGCTGCAGCGGGGTGGCACCGGCCTGCCCCAGCGCGGCGTTCCCGGTCGCCGGCGAATACGGCGACTCGGGCCGCTGGTCTGACATGGGTCCCCCCGATGCGCTGTTCTTCCACAGCCGTTCTTTCGCAAATGGCTGGTTAGTCACTCCAGTTGACACGAGGCTATCGCGGGCTCGTGCGTCCCGCCGCCGTCTCAGGCCAACGGCGGCTCTGCGTCAAGCCGTTGCCTCAGTAACTCTGCGGCGGTACGGCCGGAGCCTGGCGCGGTTGGGCAGGGAACCGCGCGCCGCCGTACGACTGAGCGGCCGGTCGGGGTACGGGCGAACCGGTGGTGCCGGGGGTTCCGGCGGCGCGCCGGGCACCGCCGCCGGAGACGGCCGCGGCGCCGATCATCAGGCCGACGCCGGCGAGGGCATCGACGAGTACGTCGTCGGTGTCGCGCTGGGCCAGCCGTAGCCGTTGGCAAGGCCTCCCACATGGTCGCCCTCGTTTCAGCGCCGGACGACCGGCGTGTGCTGGGCGAGGTGCCTCAGAGTCGTACGCACCTGAAGGAGCCGCCCCGCGTGTACTCCCACTTGAGGTTCTTGCGGGACTGTGTGCCGTAGCCGCCGTCCGCGCTGATGTTCTCCTTGCCCTGGGCGTAGATGAGTGCGTTCTTGGTGGCGTTGCCGAAGATGCCGTCGACGTCCAGGCTGCGGCCGTAGCACACGTTCAGCGACCGCTGGAGCATGGCGACGGACGTGCTCTCCGCGCCGGGGTTCATATAGCAGTCCGCGTTGCCGTTGTAGCCCGGGATGTATGCCTTGTAGGTGACGCTGGAGATCGTCTTGGAGTTGCTCGCGTAGCCGTCGTTGCACCAGCCGGCGTACGCGGCGGCCGGGGCGGCCGTGGCGATGCCGAGCCCGAGCCCGGACAGCAGCATGAGGCCGGTGACGGCCCCCGCCTTGGCGCGCAGCCCTTGAAGCTTCTGCATGGTCCCCCTCATTTCTGCACCGGACGGTCCGGCGCGTGTTCTTGAGCAGGGCCGGGCCGCGGGGCAAGCACGCGGCCCGGCTTACTGTCCCTGTGGGTCAGTACAGCTGTGGGGCAGGGTCGGCCGTGCGGAGCCTGCCCCACAGCGCGCTACCAATTGGTGGGTTCAAGGCACGTCCAGCGGCCGTTGCCGCTGTACTGGTAGGCCCACTCGATGTTTGTGCGCGTCTGTGTGCCGTAGCCGCCGTCCGCGCTGATGTTCTCCTCGTCCTGGGCGTGGATGAGGGCGTTCTTGGTGGCGTTGCCGAAGATTCCGTCGACGTCCAGGCTGCGGCCGTAACACTTGTTCAGCGTTGTCTGCAGCGCTGATACGGCCTTGCTCTGCGCGCCCTTGTTCATGTAGCAGTCGACGTTGCCGTTGTAGGCCGGAATCATCGTGTGGAAGCCGGAGTTGGAGATCGGCTTGTCCACCCAGCCGTTGCAGTAACCCGCGTAGGCGGCGGCCGGTGTCGCGGTGGCCAGGCCGAGCCCGGCGCCGGACAGTAGAACGGCTGCGGCGAAGATGCCCGCCTTGGCTCGCACACGAGTAAGTTCCACGTTTCATTCCCCATTCGCTCTCGTTCTGCTGCCTGACGTACCTGCGGGGTGTTACGGAAGGGTCCCGCAGACGCCGTCGCTGGCCCGCCACTTCAGCTTGTCGCGGGTCTTCGGGCCGTACACACCGTCGTCATCGAGCCTCAGAGCGCGCTGCACGATCTCCAGCTGCGTTTCGGTGATCTCCCCGAAGTGGCCGTCGACCTCCACACTGCTCCGCCCGTGGCAGTAACGCAGCGAGCGCTGGATCGCCTTCACATGCGAACCGGAGGCTCCCCGGGCGGTGATGCAGTCCCGATTCGCGTTGTAGGCGGGGATCTGGGCCAGGCTGTGGTCGCCGCCGCTGACGAAGTCGCCCTGTGTGGTGTTGCACCAACTCGCCGCCGCGGCCGGAGTCGCCGTGCCGACCACACCTAGGCCGGACAGCAGCATCATTCCCGCTACTACGCTCGCCTTGGCGCGTATTGTGCGGATCCTCTTCATACGTCACTCTCCCCGTTGGCTGTGCATGGGCTTGGGCTGGAGGGCTCGGCGCTCACGTGAGAGCGCGGGGCGGTGCTCAGAACGGCCCACAGCCCTGGAAGCTGCCGTCCAGCTTCTTGTGACGCGGCCACTTCAACGCGTCGCGGGTGTTGGGACCGTAGATCCCGTCCTGCCCGGTGCCGGCCTTGCCCTGCGCGGCCCACAGGGCCGAGTAGGTCTTCGGGCCGAAGATCCCGTCGACGTCCTTCTGCGATTCCAGGCCCACGTCGTAGCAGTCCTTCAACGCCTGCTGCAGCGCCTTGACGTGGTTGCCGCTGGCACCCTGGGCCATGGTGCAGTTGGTGCTGGTGCCGTTGGCCGGAACGTAGATGTGGTTGGAGCTGCCCTTCATGATCGACTTACCGGTGTTGCAGTAGCCCGCAGCCGCCGCCGGAGAGGCCGTAGCGGCCACACCCAGTCCGGCGATCAGCATGAGCCCGGCCGTGACACCCGCCTTGGCACGCAGCGTGTGAACCTTCTTCATGAGTTGTTCCCCCTTGTTCTCGGTGGCCGTGGGCGTTTCAGCCGCACCTGCCAAGCAACGAGTCTCGGGGACAGCCGCGCCGCGGCATACCTCAAACGTTTCAGGGTCGGCCCCGAAGTCGCTTGTGGCACAGCGAAATTCGCACCACACCGTCTTGCCGCGGTGGCACTGCTCCACGCCCCAGCGCACCGCGACCGCGTCGAGCAGGAGGAGGCCGCGGCCCGTCTCGTCGTCGGGGGTAGCCCGGCGGAGGATGAGCCAGGAGTACGGGTCCGGGTCGGTCACCTCCAGGCGGATACGGCCGCCGTCGTGGGCGAGCCGCACGGTGACCGGCGTCTCCTCGCCGACGTGGACGATCACGTTCGTCAGTAACTCGCTTACGCAGAGCTGCACTTCGGGGCAGGGGATGCCGACCTCCCCGACCTCGTCCCCGTCCGCGACTCCAAGACCCCCCACGGCCCTGCCCTCGTCTTCCCCGCGAACGCCTGGGGCAACTTCGTCGGTGCGCTCAAGGGCGAGGCCGCGTCGGCATGTTGATCAGAGGGTGATGCTGAGGGAGGCCCACAGGGGCAGGTGGTCCGAGTAGAGGGACTTGGTGGGACCGGCGGAGTTCACCTCGACCACTCCCCGGGTCAGGAAGATGTAGTCGAACTTCTCGCCGCCCAGAGTGGTGGCGCCCCCGGACAGGCAAGCGGGCCCCGGAGTGGGAGGTGTGTCGCTCTCGCAGGGGCTGTCGACTTCTCCGTACCGCCCGGTGGTGTCGGTGGAGTAGCGGCTGCTGTAGATCTGCTTCATCTCGTTGTCGAGCGGCTCGGCGTTGAAGTCGCCGCCCAGGAAGTGGACGTAGCCCGCGTACTCCGTCTCAAGGATGCTCACGGCGTTGGCGATCTCCGTATCGCGGTAGTCCGCGTCCTGTTCGGAGCTCCCGGAGGTCGTGTGCGCGGAACACGCCGCCGCGCTGAGGAAGTTCGAGGTGACGCACAGCATCTCGCGCTGTTCCCCTGAGGGGGTACCGAGGCTGTGGCTCTTCGCAGTGGCTCCGGTGCCGAAGTACGTGTTCTTCGTGATGATGGCGTTGCCGTAGAGCGAACGAGGACTGTTCCTGTCCGGGCCTCCGTAGCCGGGGTCGTTCTCGTCCTGGACCGGGTTGTAGCACTGGGCGTCCGCACCGGATCCCGTCTTCACCGGGTCGAAGCTGATGGTGTACGTGGGCAGCTTCTCGGCCAGCTCCTCCATCCAGTCCCCGCACGCCTCCTGCACGGTGAGGAAAGCGGGCTGGTGGTCCGCGATGCTCCTGTAGAGGGCGTCCACGGCGTGCTGGCCCATGTAGGTGTCCTCTTCCTCCTCCCACACCTCCTCCGGGATGCTGCGCTTCACGTTGCCGCCGGCCATGTTGAAGGTGCCTATCTCACCGAGGTCGTACCGGTCGTTCTGGCTGACGGCCGAGTCGGCGGTGGCAGCGACCGAGGCCGAGGCCGAGGTGAAGGACGACGCACCGAGCAGACCCAATGCCAGAGCTGTGGCCGCGGCGAGAGCCGTTCGTGTACGGGTCCTACCGGTGGACCTCCAGCGGTTGTCCCGGGACTGGCTGCCGAACATGAGGACTCCTACTCCTGCTGTCTCTGTGCCGGATGAGGGAAATCGTCGTCATGGAGGGACACGTGGTCCCCATGGCGTACGTACCTCACCTTGGCGAGAGTGAAGGGGGCGGGGAACCTGAAACTCTTCAGGTTCCCCGCCCCCTTTCACGATCCGTCATCGTGGTGGCCACGGCGCACGAGGCCCGGAGAGCGAGGGCAGGAGAGTGGCGCCGCAAGCCATCGACAACGGGGGATTCTCATGACCAGGCACAAGCGGTTCGTCACTTGAGCCGACGCGGTAGCCCTTCGGGACCGGGACGGTTGTGGCGTGGGGGAGTTCGGTCACCGGACCGCTCCACTGAAGACGGGCTTCTCGCCCACGATGACGCCGTACACGGATCGCCCCATACCCTGCCTTGATGAGGCTCAGGGTATGGGGCATCCCCGTCACCCCGGCGCGACGGTGTCAGTCCGAGGCCCCGTCCCCGCAGTGCTCGATCCACTTGTGGGACAGCGGAGCGTAGGTGCCCGCTAGGTTCCCCTGGGCGCGTTGGGCGGTGCAGCCGGTCCGGTTGCGTGAGTTCTTGCGGGTGATGTCCTCGCCGACGGGCGTGAAGTCGCGGCCCCGGTAGTAGGCCACGCCCGCGAGGCCCGTCGACTCGTCACCGTTGTTGAAGATCGACTTCACCGGGCGGTCACGGGTCCACATGCACGTCTCCTCGCCCGACAGCCAGTCGGCGTCGTCGCCCTTCCAGCTGCACAACTCGCCCATGCCGAACTCCTCGCTGAAGAAGCAGACGGACCCGAAGGGGCAGCGGTGATAGCCGTACGTCGGCCCGTCGTCCCGCATCGCGTACGTCACCGTCGCGGCCAACGCCAGCACAGTCGCCGCGAGGCCGGTCGCCAGGGCGGGGCGGAGCCACCTGCGGGGGCGGAGCCGGGGCAGGCGGGGTGAGCGGATGGTTCCGGCTGCCTGTTCCACCCGGCGCAGCAACGAGGCGGTGTCGGCGTAACGGGCGGCGCGCTCCTCGTGCGTGGGGGCCAGGCAGTCGGTGATGATCTCCCGCCAGTCCGGGGGGAGTTCGGAGGACAGGCGTAGCTCCTCGGCGCCGCGCGCGTACCGCACCGCCGCGTCGCAGCGGGCCTCCGTGGTGCCGCCGGGGAGGGGGAAGGCACCGGTCAGGACGAGGTGGGCCAGCACGCCGAAGGCCCAGATGTCGGCGGTCGGGCGGATCTGCTGGCCGCGTTCGCTGATCTCGGACCAGAGGAGTTCCGGCGGGGTGTAGTCGGGGGTGGAGAAGGCGGGCGCGTAGGCGTGGGTGCCCTCCATCTCCGCGGCCATGTTGAAGTCGGCGAGCCGGGCGGAACCGTCCTTCATCAGGAGCACGTTGGCCGGCTTGAGATCGCCGTGCACCCAGCCCGCGTGGTGCAGCTGGTGCAGGCCTTCGCAGACCTGGGCGAGAAGGGCGGGCCCGGATTCCGGGGTGGGGGACAGGTCCAGCAGCGCTGCGAGGGAACCCTCGGCCCGTTCCAGTACGAGGACGGTGGCGCCGTCGAGTTCGGGCTGCTGAGGGTCGTCGACCGTCAGCGCCTCGTACATCCGGATCAACCGTGGTGAGCGCAGCCGCTTCAACAACTCCTGTTCGCGGTGGGCCAGTTCGCGCAGGTGGTGCAGTTGGCGCGGGGTACGGGTGCCGGTCGGCAGGAACTTCAGCGCGGCGTACCGGGGCAGCGGACCGGCTCCGCCGCCGTCGGCGGTCTCCTCGGCGGCCCCGGCCTCGGTCTCGCCTCCGTCACCGGTGCGTCGGGCCGCGTAGACGCTGCCGAACGCGCCGGACGCGAGGGGCTCGCGCACCTCCCAGGGGCCCACCCGGTAGCCCTTCGGAACGGGGACGGCGTAGGAGCGTCCGTTCACCGCGCCACCTCGCTCGGGACCGCCGCGAGCACGACGAGATCGTCTTCCCGTACGAGGTCGAAACGGAGCGCGAGCGAGACCAGCGACTCCTTCTTGCCGTAGAGGCGTGGGCCGGGTTCCGCCGTGTCCGGGGCGGGTCTCAGACGGAGCTTGACCGCCAGGTAGTCGATGTTCCAGTAGACGGAGGAGCGGTTGGCCGCGGGCCAGGTGTGCCGCAGGCGCTCCACGAGCTGGTCGACGGTGGGCGGCGGGGCGTGCGGTGCGCCGCGTAGCCGGGGCTCGCACAGGGCGGCCAGCACCGCGAAGTACCGCTTGGTGCGGTCGAGGGAGAACGCCTGGGCCGTGGTGGCGCCGGAGAGCCCGGGGTGGGCTGCGCTGCGGTAGGTGTGGCGTGGCGCCCACACGTCGAAGCTGAGCAGCTCGCCCGCCGCGGGCAGTACCACGCGCGAGAACTCGAACGACACGGGCGCGTCCAGGCGGCCCGGTGCGACCTTGATGTGCTCGCCCGCGCCCTCCGGGTTCTCCACCACGTACGTCTGGTCCTGGCTGAGGTTGCTCAGGATCCAGAAGGCCCGGTGCGCGGTGATCTCACCGGCGATCCGGGAGACCCCTTCGTGTGCGATCGCAAGCCCGTTGCCGGTCTCGGACCGGCCGAAAGTGAGCCGCTCACCCGCCGAGAGCCTGATCTGGTCGTCCGATCCAGTGCCGCACGGCGGCACCACAATGACGCTGTACATGGAGTAGTCCCCCTCCTCCTGGCCCAACGAGGGTCAGACTAAGGGGTGTTACTGGGGACATGTCCCGGCGGCGCGACGAGGACACGGCCGTTGAGTGAGCAACAGTGCGAAGCCACCCGGATCAATCACTTTTCGTTCGCCTGAAGTTCACTCGATGCTCTGCTTGGGAACGGGACAGCCCTGTTCGCGCGCCTCACGGCAAGTCGAGGTCCGCGACGACCTCCCCGGCGTCGTCCCCGTCCGTGACTCCAAGAACCCCCAGGGGCCCTGCCCTCCTGTTCCCCGCTCGCGCCTGGGCGGAGTTCGTCGGCACCCTCAAGGGCGTTGCCGCGCCCGTGAGTCATTCGTAGGCGGCGACGCAGCCCGCGGCGACGAGGAAGAGACCGGACAGTATCGCCAGCCCGATGACGTCGCCGTGGCCGTACGAGGGCTTGCTCAGGACGTCCAGGTTCTCCGCCAGGCGGGGCTCTTCGGGGTCGTAGACAACCCTGAGTTCCTCGCCGACCTGGGGAATGCGCTCATGTGTCTGCACGATGGCGCGGACCTCTCCCTTCTCCGGGTCCGGCCAGTAGCCGCAGCGGACGCGGATCGGGCCGTCTTCCTTGGCGGCGTTGAGGTGCTCCCGGCAGACCGCCTTGATGACGCGTCCGTGCTTGCGCAGTCGGCGTTGACGACGACTCTCGGGATAGGAGACGAGTACCGCGATGCTGCCGATCACGACCCAGATGATGACCAAGGCCAGCACAGTGCCCCCCGTCCTGGCGTGCCGTGTATGGGATGGGACGGATGTGTCCCGATCCATCCCATCCATCCCTAGCAGTTCCCGGAGGTATGGGGAAGGGCCGGGCCCGCTCGGCCCCTCCGCTCAGCCCCTCAGTCCTTGGTGCGCAGCGCACGCCACGTGTCCGGGCCGACGATGCCGTCCGCGTCCAGGCCGGCCCGCTTCTGGAAGGTGACGACCGCCGCATGGGTCAGAGGGCCGAAGTCGCCGTCCACCTCGCCGACTTCGGTGATGCCGTGCAGATGCTTGAGCAGGCACTGGGCCTCTCTGACCTGGCTGCCCCCGTCACCCTGCTTGATGACGAAGTCCCAGGTGCCGTTCCAGCCCGCCGTGTAGCCGCGGCCGTGGGTCTCGTCCTCGTACGGCGCGGGCTTCTCGCAGGTGGGCGGCGCCGAGGCGGCCGGGGCCTGGTCCCGCAGGGTGTACGCCACTGTCGCCGTCGTCGCCAGCAATGCCGCGGCAATCGCGGCCGCCAGGGCGGGGCGCCGCCACTTTCTGGGCCGCAGTCTCGGCAGCCGGGCCGAGCGGGAGGCGCCCGCGGCTTCCTCCACCCGGCGCAGCAGCGCGGCGGTGTCGGCGGCGCGCTGCTCGTGCGTGGGGGCCAGGCAGTCGCGGACGATCTCCCGCCAGGCGTCCGGGAGTTGAGGCGACAGGCGCAGTTCCTCGGCGCCCCGCGCATAGCGCGTCGCCGCATCGGCGCGCGCCTCCGTGCTGCCGCCCGGCAGCGGGAACGCCCCCGTCAGGACGACGTGGGCGAGGACGCCGAAGGCCCAGATGTCGGCGGTGGGCCGGATCCGCGTACCCCGCTCGTCCATCTCGGACCAGAGCAGTTCCGGCGGTGTGTAGTCGGGGGTGGCGAAAGCGGGGGCGTAGGCGTGGGTGCCTTCCATCTCGGCCGCCAGGTTGAAGTCGGCCAGCCGGACCGTACCGTCCTTCATCAGCAGCACGTTGGCGGGCTTGAGGTCGCCGTGCACCCAGCCCGCGTGGTGCAGCTGGTGCAGGCCCTCGCAGATCTGGGCCAGGAGTGCGGGGCCGGAGTCAGGTGCCGGAGTCTGGTCCAGCAGGGCGTCCAGGGAGCCCTCGGCCTGTTCCAGTACGAGGACGGTGGCGCCGTCCAGTTCCGGATGGTCCGAGTCGTCGACCGTCAGCGCCTCGTACATGCGGATCAGGCGGGGTGCGCGCAGCCGCCCCAGCAACTCCACCTCGCGCTCGGCCAGTTCGCGCAGGTGGTGCAACTGGCGCGGGGTACGGGTGCCGGTGGGCAGGAACTTCAGCGCCGCCTGACGGGGCAGGTCCGGCTCCGCGTCGCCGGCGAGCCTTGCCGTGTAGACGGTGGCGAACGCGCCGGAGGCGAGGGGTTCGCGGATCTCCCACGGTCCGACCCGGTAGCCCTTCGGCACGGGGACCGCGTACGACTGCCCGGTCACCGCGTCACCTGGCTCGGGGCGGCGAACGCCGGGACGGTGGCCGCTCCGGAGAGCCCGTGCCGGGCGATGCTGCGGAAGACATGGCGCGGCGCCCAGACGTCGAAGGTGAGCAGGTCACCGGCGGCGGGCAGCACCACGCGCGAGAACTCGAACGGTACGGGCGCGTCCACGCGCCCCGGCACGACCTTGATGTGTTCGCCCGCGCCCTCCGGGTTCTCCACGACGTACGTCTGGTCCTCGCTGAAGTTGCTCAGCAGCCAGAAGTTCCGGTGCGCCGTGATCTCGCCGGCGACCCGGGGCACCCCCTCGTGCGCGATGGTGAGCCCGTCGTCCGTCCCGGCCCGCCCGAACGCGAGCCGTTCCCCGGTGGCGATCCTGAACTGTCCGTCTACATCGCCACACGACGGCGGCACCACGATGACGCTGTACATGGAGTCGTCCCCTCCCCCAATTGCCCATGGGATCCACCGTCCCGCAGGTCAACGAGCGGAAGGGTAAGGGAAGTTCGTGAACGCCTGAGAAGCATTCGCGGAGCACGGCGAGTCGGCCGCCGGCCTTTGGCCGAGAAACCCGCTGTTCACAGGGCGCACTCGCACCACACCGTCTTGCCGCCCGGCCCCTGCTCCACGCCCCAGCACAGCGCGACCGCGTCGAGCAGCAGGAGGCCGCGGCCCGTCTCGTCGTCCGGCCCCGGCCGACGCCGGATGAGCCAGGCGTACGCCTCCGGGTCGCTGACCTCCAGGCGCGTACGGCCACCGTCCGTACGGCTCAGACGGACCGTCACCGGCGTGCCCTCGCCGAGGTGGTTGATCACGTTCGCCAGCAACTCGCTGACACAGAGCTGCACTTCGGGGCAGGGCCCGCCCAAGTACTCGCGCACAGCCCGACGTACCTCGGGAACAGCCTTGGCCACCGCGAGCAGTTCGAGGACCAGGGGCCTCATCGGCCCGCCGCCTTGTGCAGGACCTCGGCCAGCTTGCGGGCGGTGGCCGTGTTGCAGTTGCCGAGCGCCACGAGGCCCTTGTGACGCGGCGGGTAGGTCCCCGCGAAGGCCGCCGCCTCGACGCCGAGCGACGGCAGCGTGATGCCGTTGGCGGCCAGTGCGGTGCGGAGGTGCTCCGCGCAGGCGTGCACGTCGTCGTGCTCGTACGCGTGCGTGCGGTCGCCGTCGTTCGTGTGTCCCATGAGTGGGTACGCCCTTCCAGTGCGCTCTGTGACGAATCAGTCACACACTGACGTGGGTTCGCGTACCGTGAAAGGGCTTTGGGTTGCGCAGGGCAAGCCGGGCAACTGGCAAAAGGCGGTGGTGAGTTGTGCCTCCTCGTAAGGATCCCGACGCGTCGGTGAGTGTTCCGTGCTTCTACGGCGCCGAGTTGCGCTACCAGAGGGAGGCGGCGGGCCTGACGCTGGAGCAGCTGGCGGAGGGCAGCTTCCGGGGCATCTCGTTCCTCAGCCAGATCGAGCGGGGCGAGCGGCGGATGCCGGACGATCTGGCCCGGCACGTCGACGAGAAGCTGGGGACGGACGGGTTTTTCGAGCGGCGCTGTGAAGACGCGGCGAAGGCCCGGCGGGCTGGGCATCCGTTGTACTTCGCGGATGTGCCGGACCTGGAGAAGCAGGCGGAGACGCTGGAGGAATGGGCGCCCGACGTCATCCCGGGGCTTCTTCAGACCAAGGCGTACATGCGGGGCCTCATTCGGTACGGGGCGCCGTGGACGCCACCAGAGACGGTCGAAGAGCGTGTCCGTGCCCGGATGGCGCGTGCGGATCTGTGGAAACGCGCGGACCGGCCCACCTACTGGGCGATCCTGCGGGAGTCGGTCATCCGGAACACACCGCTTCCACCGGCGGTGATGGCCGAGCAGTTGGAGCACATCCTCGATGTCATCCGGTCCACGCAGAGCGTTCTGCAGGTCGTTCCGGAAACGACCCCCTGGCATCCTCTCGCGCATGGCATGGCCAAGATCATGACCTTTGCTGATGCTCCGCCGCTGGTGTGGACGGAGGCTGATTTCGAGGGTCGTATCGTCGACTATCCAGCCACTGTGCAGGAGTACCGCCGTAAGTATGATCTGCTCAGGGCCGTCGCACTCCCACCGGACGCGTCCCTTGCCATGATCGAAGAAGCAGCAAGGACCTACCGAGATGAAGCGCAGCAAGGGGATTGACCTGAGCCCCGCCGTCTGGCGCAAGAGCAGCTACAGCAACCCCGATGGCGCCGACTGCGTCGAAGTCGCCGACAACCTCCCCGACTTCGTCCCCGTCCGCGACTCCAAGAACATCCAGGGCCCCGCCCTCCTGTTCCCCGCCCGCGCCTGGGCCCCGTTCATCACCGCGCTCAAGGGCGGCGACGTACCGACGAGTTGATCATTGTGGAGACAACACATCGGCCCGCCGCGCGGGTGATCTGCCTGGACGCTGCCCACCGTCTGCTTCTTCTCCACTGGCGTGATCCGTTTGATGGGGCACGGCTCTGGGAGCCGCCCGGTGGGGGCATCGAACCGGGCGAGACCCCGCTGACGGCGGCACGTCGTGAACTGGCCGAGGAGACCGGCCTGGACCCCGCCGCGGTCCTTGACCGTTCGGTGCCGGTCGAGCGTGACGTGCGGTGGAACGGCAAGCGGTACGTCGGGCAGGAACACTTCTTCGTGGCCTATTTCGCCGAGGACCAACCGGAGTTGGTGCAAACCGGCCTGCTCCCCGATGAACGGGCCAACCTCCACCAGTATGCCTGGGTCACGTGGTCCGACCTGGACTCGCTGCCGGATCGGATCGAGCCGCCGCAACTGCCGACCGTTGTCGCAGCCTTGGCACCGGAGGGTCCCTGGCGCGATCTCGCTCTGTGATCCGGAAGGCTGCCGGGTTGCCTGGTCAGGCCGCACTGCCCGGATCGACTTCGACGCGGCCAGGGACTGGGCGCCGGGAGCGCACCCATGGCCCTGTCGCGCAAAGCGTGAACAGTGAGGGGGAGAATGCCCTCTAGCTGCTCAAACGAGCGATGCTTGAACGCGATGGGGAGAACTGCTCACGCCCTGGGACTCAGCGCCCGGGCGGACCACAGGCCTGGCGGCCGACTGCCACGTCCGCCTCTGCAACACCGCTTCCTCAACGGACGTGACCGTGGATCGCAACGCGCACCGTGTCCTCGTCTGCCGGACCAGCTGGGCGCTCAACGGCCCCCGGTTCAGCCAAGGAGGCGGCGGTAACGCAACTTGTTGAGAGAGGCTCCGCCGGTCGTATCCTCCCCAGCCGCGCCGTCCGCGCGCCGGCCGACGGCTTCGTAGAATCGCCGGGCCCGCGGCTGGTACTGCGTCGTAGGGCTCCGGCCCTCCCCCGGGTGGGCCGGAGGCCAACCTCCGAGTCGAGATCCCTGCCGGTCTCGTCCGCCCCGAGGCCGGTGAATCGCAAGCCGTGGTGAGTGCGGGTGCGCAGATTGGGGTGAAGCTGCACTGCTCGGGCGCCGGCGTGCGATGTACACGACTGTCGTCGGAGCGGCAGAACATCCTCTCCAAAGGCGACTCTGGCACCTGGGTATGGGCGGTGAGCGCGCAGCGTGCCGGGAAGGTCAGCATCGCTCTGACCATGACCTCCTACTTCCGCGACAGTGACACGGTGCTCGTCGAGAAACGGCCGGTGATGTTGCGTGTCGATGTGGCGGCCCCTCGTGGCAACCCCTGGTTTTCCTGGGCTGAGGACCTGTGGCGGTGGGTGAACGGCGCGCTCACCGGTTTGGGGGGACTCGCCATGTCCGTGAGCGCCATCGCTGCCGTGGTTGCCATGGCGGTACGCCGAAGGCGCATAGCCGACGACCCGGACGCTGCGGATGCCCCTGCTCCTGCACTCGGCGTTGGCCGACGGCCGCGGGTTCGGCCGTTGCGGCAGGTCCCCATACGTCTTGGCCGTCCACGCAGACAATCCACCGTGGCAAGGAGCCCCCGGAACGGCGCTGACCGCCAGCACAGGGAGTGACAGTCCAGCCACTCACAGGGGTAGGCCGTCCAAGGCCAACTGAATCGCACAGTGGCCAACCGCAGTGCTCAGCCACACGATGTCGTCGCTCTGGGTGTTCATGGCGGGTTCCCAGGCTGGGAACCGGCTGTGATGGCGAAGACTTCGAGCGTGGTGAGGAAGAGCTCGAAGGCGGCCGGGAAGCCGGGCCCGAGCGCCGCCGGGCCGGGCTGCGTAGCCTTCGTTACAGGAAGAGGGAAAGGAGTTCCGCATGACGCCGAAGCAGCCCAAGACCGAGCTCGACGCCCGCTACAGCTCCGCGCTCAACCCGCGCCCGGGCGCGGAGGACGTCACCGCCACCGACTGGGCCGAGGCCCAGCGCCGGCTGAGGGCCGCCGAGGTCTTCTGGATCACCACGGTCCGGCCGGACGGCCGGCTGCACGTCACGCCGCTGATCGCCGCCTGGCACGACGGGGCGCTGCACTTCAGCACCGGGCCGGGCGAGCAGAAGGCGAAGAACCTGGCCGGCAATGCCCACTGCGCACTCACCACAGGGCACAACTCACTCTCCGAAGGCCTCGACATCGTGATCGAGGGCACGGCGGAGCGGGTGACGGATCCGGCGAGGCAGGACGAGGTCATCGCCGCGTTCGAGGCGCAGTACGGGGACCACATCACCTCGCCGGAGGGGACCTTCTACGGCTTCGGCGACAGCATCCGCAAGGGCAGCGACCTGCTGTTCGCGGTGGCACCCGGCACGGCGTACGGCTTCGGGCACGACGGCCAGGTGTTCAGCCACACCCGCTACACCTTCTAGCGGGCCTGCGCACAAGGAAGCCGCCGGCCGCCAGGGGGAAGCCCTGCCGGGGCGGCGGTCGCCGCGGCGGCGGAGCCGGCGACGAGCGCGATGGCCGCAACGAGCAGTGCCACGGCCTCCGGCCCTCCCCCGAAGGGACCGGAGGCCGCGTTCGTGTCGGCGTCAGCAGTTGGGGAGGCCCGGGATGGGCTCGTAGTTGCCGCCGCCGGAGACCTTCGTCGCGGGGAACCAGCCCCAGCCGTTGTTGGAGTAGCCCTCGTCCCCCTGCGTCCACAGCCACCAGTTGTTGCGGGCATCGCCGACCGGCGGGTTCGGACGGTCGGTGAACTGCTGCTGGCAGGTGAACCAGTTGTCACCGGCGTAGAGGTAGCCGGTCACCGTTGTCCCGATGCCGACCTCGCTGCCCTGGTAGTTGTGGCAGTAGCGGGCGGTGTAGGTGTTGCCGTTGGGGCCGGTTTTCTGCCCCGCGTTCCCCCAGCAGCCGTTCGGCGCCGCCGACGCGCTCGCCGGCGTCAGGGCGACCGCGCCCACCGCCAGTACCGCCGCTGCGCCGAGCGAAGCGAGAGTGCGCTTCATGGTGGTGTCCCTTCTGGCTCTGCCACCCCCGTAGGTGGACGGCTCCACCGTGGCGCGGGCGGAGGAGAAGGGGTACCTCAGACCTCTCAGGGTCACTTCTTGCCCGGTGGCGTGTACTCCTTGAGGTAGTGAGCGACGCGGTCGGCGTAGTCGCGGTACTTCGGGGGAACACCGGCCGCGTCGTTCACCTTCTCGTACGACGTCCGGTACGCGGTCGCGATCAGCACCCGCCGGTCGCCGCCGAGGCCGGAGTCCAGGCGCGGCGCGATCCAGCACAGGTAGCGGCTCATGGCCGGGATGGACTCGGAGGGGGAGAAGGGGGGCTGGGGGATCGACTCCGCGGGCTTGCCGTCGGAACGCACCCACCAGCGCAGCACCCGCGGGGTCCAGCGGGCGATCCCGTACTCGTCCATGGCGGGGTCGGACAGGTCAGGGTCGAAGTTGCTCTCCGCCTTCAGCATGGCGGCGATCAGCGACGGCGTGACGTCCTCCTGCACGCAGTCGTGGGCGGAGTCGACGATCAGCGGGCGGTAGGCGACCGGGACGCCCTTGTCCGTACGGAGTTCGGAGGCGCCGTACGACGCGGGCGCGACCTTCGTGGTGCCCGAGCCCTTCCCGTCCTGTTCGTCGGAGCCGTCGTCCACCAGCGTGCTGATGCCGTAGCCGAGGGCCGCGACGGCGGCGGCAGCCGTGGTGGCCAGGATGAGGCTCGCCCGGCGTCCGCGACGTACAGACAGAGGACGTACAGACAGACGACGTACGGACAGCCACCACGGGAGCCGCCGCGGCGAGCGGGCCGCCCCCGCCGCCGTCTCCACCCGCCGCAGCAGTGCCTCCGCACCGGCCCGCTCCTGATGCGTACGGGCCAGACAGTCCCGTACGATCTCCCGCCAGCCGTCCGGGAGTTCGGGGGACAGGCGCAGCTCGTCGGTGCCGCGCGCGTAGCGCACCGCCGCGTCCCGGCGGGCCGAGGGCGTGCCGCCCGGCAGCGGGAACGTGTTCGTGAGGACGAGGTGGGCCAGCACGCCGAAGGCCCAGATGTCGGCGGAGGGTCTGATCTGGCGGCCGCGTTCGCCGATCTCGGACCAGAGGAGTTCCGGTGGTGTGTAGTCGGGGGTGGAGAAGGCGGGCGTGTAGGCGTGGGTGCCCTCCAGTTCGGCGGCCATGTTGAAGTCGGCGAGGCGGGCCGAACCGTCCTTCATCAGCAGCACGTTGGCGGGTTTGAGGTCGCCGTGCACCCAGCCCGCCCGGTGCAGCTGCACGAGTCCCTCGCAGATCTGGGCGAGCAGCACGGGACCTGACCGCGGTCGGGCATCCGCAGACAGCAGCGCGGAGAGGGAGGTCTCCGCCTTTTCCAGTACGAGGACGGTGGCGCCGTCGAGCTGGGGATGCCCGGGATCGTCGACCGTCAGCGTCTCGTACAGCCGGACCAGGCGTGGGGCGGTACGCAGCCTGCTCAGCAACTCCAGTTCCCGCTCGGCGAGTTCACGCAGGTGAGCCAGTTGGCGGGGCGTGTGCGTGCCGGTCGGCAGGAACTTGAGGGCGGCCGTCTTCGGGAGCCCTTCCGAAGCGCCGACGTGACGTGCCTCGTACACGCTGCCGAACGCACCCGTCGCGATCGGCTCGCGCACTTCCCAGGAGCCGACGCGATATCCGCGGGGGACGGACACCGCGTACGCGTCATGGCTCACGGTGCCGCTCGGCTCGGGGAGTCGGTGCCGAGGACGACCAGATCGTCCTCGCGTACGAGATCGAAGCGCAGCGCGAGGGAGACCAGGGACTCCTTCTTGCCGTTGAGGCGTGGGCCCGGCTCCGCCGTCTCGGGGCCGGGCTTGAGGCGCAGCTTCACCGCGAGGTAGTCGATGTTCCAGTGCACGGAGGCCGGGCTCGCGGCCGGCCAGCAGGGGCGCAGCCGCTCCACGACCTGGTCGACGGTGGGCAGCGGCGCGTGCGGTGCGCCGCGCAGGCGGGGCTCGCACAGGGCGGCGAGGACCGCGAAGTAGCGCTTCGTGCGGTCGACGGAGAAGGCGGGCGCGGTGGTCGCGCCGTCGAGCCCGCCCGAGGGGTTGAGGTAGTCGTGGCGGGGCGCCCACACCTCGATGGGCAGCAGGTCGCCCGCCGCCGGGAGCACGATCCGGGAGAACTCGAAGGGAACCGGCGCGTCCAGGCGGCCGGGCCCGGCCTTGATGTGCTCGCCGGCGCCCTCCGGGTTCTCCACGACGTAGGTCTGGTGCGTGGAGAGGTTGCTCAGTATCCAGAAGGCGCCCTGTGCTGTGATCTCCCCGGCTCTGCGGGACACCCCGTCGTGCGGAACTACCAGGTCGTTGTCGCGCACGGAGCGCCCGAAGGTCAGCCGCTCGCCGGGCGCGAGCCGTAGCTGTGTGCCATGGGACTCGTCCTCCGTGGTCGGCGGAGGTACCACGATGATGCTGTACAAAGTGCGTCTCCCCGTGCCTGCCGGCTCCAGGGGTCAGAGTAGGACGACGCACCAGGGCCGTGTCCCCCTCGTACGGGTGAGACACGGCCCTTGGGCAGGAATGGCGCGAACTGTTCAGTCGCGAACGCGCATTCAGTAGCGCGGGCGGTTGAACCAGGCGCCGCCGTTCTTGTTGGCGCAGAAGACGATGATCAGAATGCCGAGGACCAGGCTGACCAGGGCGAAGACGTTGGCTCCGAACAGGCTGATGACGCTGAACAGCGTGACCACCGAGCCGTAGACGATCGCCGAGACGCGTACGCCGCCACGGCCTGTGGAGAACTTCATACCGGTGAAGATCGCCCAGAAAGCGAAGGCCAGCACGATCACACCGAGGACGATCATGACACCCGTACCGACGTTGGCGATGGTGTCCGCGTCCTCGGCGGAGACGCTGGCGTCGGACGACACGGAGTCCTCGAAGGCGTCGGCGAACCAGGCGCTGGCCACCATCATCAACACACCGCCCAGCGCTTGGAGACCGCCCAGGACGAACAGCATCACGCGCGCGGACTTCACGCTGCCCGGCATCTGCATCGGACCGCCGGGGTAGCCGCCGTACTGCTGCTGTACCGGCGGCGCCTGCGGGTAGCCGTAACCGGGCTGTCCCTGGGGGGCCTGCGGGTAGCCGTAGCCGGGCTGCTGTCCCTGGGGCTGCTGGGGCGGGTAGCCGGGCTGCTGTCCCTGCGGCGGACCGTAGGGGTTGTTCGGGTCGCCGAAGCTCATGGCGTCCTTCCTCCGTTGTGGCGTGAGTGCGGGGACGACGCGGCACATTTCGGAGGAAGGTTCAACAGATGCGGTTCGTCCCCCCGGTACTGCCCGCGGCACTGTGCCGTTCATCGTCCTTAACGGGCCGCTTACTTGTCCAGCCGGATTCCGTATGTGTTGTGCAAGTGCAACATCGCTGATCTTGAACGGAAGCCTTGGGGCGACCTGATTGGAACCAGGGCCCGGTCATCCGCGAGGATGGGTGCATGACCGCCCAGATTCTCGATGGCAAGGCCACCGCAGCCGCGATCAAGTCCGACCTGACCGTCCGCGTGGCGGCCCTGAAGGAGAAGGGCATCACGCCCGGCCTCGGAACCGTCCTGGTGGGCGACGACCCCGGCAGCCAGAAGTACGTCGCGGGCAAGCATCGCGACTGCGCACAGGTCGGTATCGCCTCCATCCAGCGGGAGCTGCCCGCGACCGCCACGCAGGAGGAGATCGAGGCGGTCGTCCGCGAGCTCAACGAGGACCCGGCCTGTACGGGATACATCGTTCAGCTGCCGCTTCCCAGGGGCATCGACGAGAACCGTGTCCTGGAGCTGATGGACCCGGACAAGGACGCGGACGGTCTGCACCCGATGAACCTCGGCCGTCTCGTACTGAACGAGCCGGCGCCGCTGCCCTGCACCCCGAACGGCATCCTCACCCTCCTGCGCCGGCACGGCGTGGAGATCAAGGGCGCCGAGGTCGTGGTCGTCGGCCGGGGCGTGACGATCGGCCGCCCGATGCCGCTGCTGCTCACCCGGCGCAGCGAGAACGCGACGGTGACGCAGTGCCACACCGGTACGCGCGATCTGTCCTCCCACCTGAAGCGGGCGGACATCATCATCGCCGCGGCCGGCTCCGCCCACCTGGTCCGGCCCGAGGACGTCAAGCCGGGCGCCGCGGTCCTCGACGTCGGCGTCTCGCGCAGCGCCGAGGGCAAGATCGTCGGCGACGTCCACCCGGGCGTCGCCGAGGTCGCCGCGTGGATCTCCCCGAACCCCGGCGGAGTCGGCCCCATGACCCGGGCCCAGCTCCTCGTCAACGTGGTCGAGGCGGCGGAACGCAGTGTCGGCTGAGGACAAGACCGAGAACCGGGACGCCACCGAATCGCCGGAGGCGACGCGGGCACGCGACGCCGAGCCGGGTACCGGGTCTGCACGGGCACGCGACGCCGGACCGCGCGCCGAGTCCGCGCGGGCTGCGAAGCCGGAAGCCGATCGGCCGCGCAACGGAGAACCGCGTGCCGCGAAACGGCAAGGCCTGGAGTCGCCCGCGACATCCGCGCAGGCTGAGGAGTCGTCTGCCGACGGTTCGCCGGGCGCTGAGCCGCACGGCGAGGAGCCGGCGGGCAGCGGGCCGGGTTCCGTCGAGGCGGTCGGCGATATTCCGCGGGAGGGCGAGATCGTCACCCGGGACGCCGTCAGTACCGTCGGCCCCGACGGGCAGCCGCAGCGGACCACCCGGCGGTTCCCGCGGATCACGCGGGACACCGCGCGGCCCGAGGGCGGGGGCCGGGCCGCGTCCGGGGACGCGCCCGCGCCGGCGCGGCAGTGGCCGATGCTCACCGTCGCGGGGACCGTCGGGCTCGGCCTGCTGCTCACCGCGTTCGGCGTCTTCCGGTACGGGACGCTGCTGATCGGGGTCGGGCTGCTCGCGGGCGGCGTACTGCGCTGGGCGCTGCCCGGTGTGGGCATGCTCGCCGTCCGCTCCCGCTTCACGGACCTCGTCACGTATGGCGTCCTGGGCGTGACCATCGTGCTGCTCGCGATGATGGTCCAGCCCAACCCGAAGCTGGAGATCCCGTTCCTGGAAGACATACTGCACTTCACGATCCGCTGAGTACGCGGACACGTGGCTTGTGCGAGCACCCGCGTGCATAAGACGGCGGCCCGTCCTCTCCCCCGGGGAGGACGGGCCGCCGCGGGTGCGGGCGGCTCAGTAGCGCAGCCACCACCAGGTGTTGGGGCCGACGATGCCGTCCACCTTCAGCGCCGGCGAAGGCTTCTGGTCCTTGTTGATCTGGCGCTGGAACGCCTTGACCGCGGCCTCGGTCTTCGGGCCGAACTTGCCGTCCACCGCGAGGCGCTTACCGGCCGAGGTCTTCCAGTGGTACTTCATCAGCGCCTGGACCTCCTTCACGTCCTTGCCGGCGCTGCCCCTGGCCTGAGTGGCCCGTCCCTCGTAGTGGCCGCAGGTGTAGCCGACGCCGGCCTTGTGCTTGCAGCCACCCGCCTTGGCCTCGGAGACGCTGTACGTGTTCGTCTCCGCGGGAGCGGAGCCGACGGCGGTGGCCGCCGGGGCGAGAGCCAGGCCGCCGCCGAGGACCGCGGTGCCGGCGACGAGTGCGATGCGCTTGCGTACGTTCATGGTCGGGATGCCTCCCCGTTGTCGGATCGGGCGGTGTGCCCGGTACGTCACCGACCGTGCCGTCCCGGCCATGTCAACCGCCAGAGTCGGCCGGGTTTCCGGGGGTAGGGGGGACGTCCCACGCTCTGACCTGCTGGGATGTCGTGGCCAATGACAACGGGGTGGGACAGGGGATGCCGTTCCGGTTGGGTAACGTGCCCTGACGGGGCGCAACCGCACCACCCCTGTGCGAACGTCTCCATCTGACGGAACCTCATATGCGTACGCGCCAAACGATCACGGGGGGTGGCGACATGGCGCGCTGGAAGGAACTGCCCGACTCGCTCGACCAGCGGGAGAGGCAACTCGTCGTTCAGCTGCGGCGCTTGAAGGACCGCAGCGGACTGAGCCTGTCCGCGCTCGCGGCGAAGACCACGTACAGCTCCTCGTCCTGGGAGCGCTGGCTCAACGGCAAGAAGCCGGTTCCCCGCGGGGCTGTGACCGAGCTCGCGGACGTCTGCGGCACGGACCCGACCCGGCTGCTCGTCCTGCACGAGGTGGCGGTGGGGGCGCGTGAGACGGCTCCGGAGGCTACGGGGACTTCGGGGGCGTCAGGAGCGGAGCCCGAGGAGACGCCGGCCGCCTCGCGCACGGCTGTCACGCGCACGGCCGCCATACGCACCGCCGCCTCGCGAACGGCAGTCGAGCCTCGTCGCCCGAGCGACACCGGCACACCCGCCGCGCGCATACGCCCCCGCCTCGTCCTCGGTGCCGTCGCCGCGCTGCTCGTCGCGTTCGGCGCGGGCATGATCACCGGGCTGGCCTGGCAGGACGACGACTCCGGCGGGGAACAGGCCGCGCTCGCCGCCGAGAGCTACCGGCGCGGACAGACGTACGACTGCGACATCTCCCGCAAGGACGGCGGACTGTACGCCGGGTACAGCGCCTCCGAGCGGGTACTGCTCGACATCAACAGCATCGGCTGGGACGTCGTGGAGGCGCAGTGCCTGCTGGCCCGGCACGGCTTCGACCCGGGCGACACCGACGGGGTCTACGGCGAGAAGACCAAGAGCGCGGCCTACGCGTTCCAGGAGAAGCACGGGCTCGCCCTGGACGGCATCGTCGGCCCCGAGACCTGGCAGGAGCTGCGCAAGTGACTCCGGAAGTACGCCAACTGACCGCAGGCTTAAGGAGGTTACGGGAAGCGGCGGGCCTGAGCCTGAGCGAGCTCGCCGCGCGCACCCCGTACAGCAAGTCCTCCTGGGCCCGCTATCTGGGCGGCGAGAAGCCCGTGCCGTACGACGCCGTCGTGGCGCTGTGCCGGGTCGCGGGGGAGCGGCCCGAACGGCTGCTCGCGCTGTGGGAACTGGCCGACGCGGAGTGGAGCGGCCGGGCCGGGCACGCGGCCGAGCCGGAGGCGGGCGTGCGGCACGGCGGCCGGGTACGCCGTGTGCGCCGGGTCGCGTTCGCCGCGGGCGGGGCCATCGCCGCTGCCGTGTGCGCCGCGGTCCTCCTGCTGCCGGACGAGTCGGCGGACAGCGCGGTGCCCCCGCCGACGTACGCACCTGGCTGCACCGGACCCGACTGCGACGGCCAGAACCCCGTCGACATGGGCTGCGGCGGCGACAACATGGTGACCTCGGTCACCCAGCGCACCCTCGCCGACGGGCAGCGGGTGGAACTGCGGCACGGCACCACGTGCCACGCGGTGTGGGCGCGCGCGACGCGGCTGCGGATCGGGGACCGGGTCGAGCTGACCCGCGCCGGGGCCGCCCCCAAGGAAGTACGGGCGACGAAGCAGAAGGACACGACCGGCTATCTCGCGACGGCGATGACGTCGGCGGACGACCCGGCCGGGACCCGCGTCTGCCTGATTCCCGCCAAGGGCGACCGGGTCTGCATCGAGGCCTGAGCCCGGGCCCGGCGGGCGACGGCGGCGCCCGTCCACTCCCCCGAGCGAGGACGGGCGCCGCCTGTGCTCAAGAGTCATGGGCGTGCCAACGGGGGTTCAATACCTGTCAGTTCGCTGTGGCACGGAGGTGACAGTTCCGGTACCTCGTGTCGGTCGTGCCGCGCGTCCCGTAACGATCTGTACTTCACCCGTCAGTAGGTATGCGATTCAACTGATGCTTCGGGTGACACTAGTGACTGACGATGTCGTGTATGTGTTGCCGTTGTGTCGATGTATTGACAAGTTCGGGGATTTGATCTGATCACGTCCAACGTCAGGGATAACGTGGGCAATCGGGACGGTCCGGGACTTCCGGTGCGCTGACCAGGGGGGCCAAGCAGGTCGCACGGGATCTCGGTGGAACACTGGACCCCATACAAGCGGGCGTGCAACGGTGCATGCCCACGGCTCGAAATGCTCCTGTGCGCCCGCACCCGGGGAACTGAGATCCTGGCTCCACGCATCCCTGTGGGTAGCCGGTACGGGGACTCGGCAGAGGGCGTCACGTACGAGGAAAGCAAGCACGCACGGGGGGAAGAGGGGGAGCAATGCCTCGTTGGAGGGCCTTGCCGGATGAACTCGATCCGCAGGTCAGGGAGTTCGCCAGTCAGCTGCGTCGACTTGTCGACCGCAGTGGGCTGAGCGTCGCTGCCGTGGCCGACCGCACCGGTTACAGCAAAACGTCCTGGGAGCGGTATCTGAACGGCCGGCTGCTCGCGCCCAAGGGTGCGATCGTGGCGCTGGCCGAGGTGACCGGAACGAATCCGGTCCATCTGACCACCATGTGGGAGCTGGCCGAGCGGGCCTGGAGCCGCTCGGAGATGCGCCACGACATGACCATGGAGGCCATAAGGATCTCCCAGGCGCGCGCCGCGCTCGGGGAGCTCGGGCCCACGCCCTCCAAGGGCGGCAGCCGCGGCAAGCAGGCGAGCAAGGGCAGCGCGGCGGCCCCGCCCAAGCCGGCGGGCGCTGGATCCGTGGCGCCGCCGCGGGGTCCCGCGTCGGGGTCGGGTGGCGATGCGCCGACGTCGATCCTCGGGCGGGCTTCGGTTCCGCAGAAGGGCTCGTCGGGTTCCTCGAGTGGGGCGTCCGGTAAGTCTGGTGTGTCCGGCTCTGGGGGCTCTTCGGCTCCCCGTGCGGGCAGTTGGGGTGTGGTCGCCCAGCCTCCGGGGCCGTCCGGTGCGGGGCTGTCCGGCCAGCCCGGTCAGTTCGGGCAGCCGGCGCAGTCCGGGCAGTCCGGGTACTCCGCGCCGGCCGGGCCGTCCGGTCCGACCGGAGGGCCGCCCGAGGACGCCCGGCCGCCGCGCTCCGGTGGTTCGCCGGACGCACAGCGGCGGAAGCGGCGGATCACGATGTTCCTCGCGGGCGTCGTCGGCGCGCTCGTGGTGATCGCGGCTGCCCTCTACCTCACCGACCCCGGTGGGGAGGGCGGTGGCGGGGACGAGGCGAACGCGAGCCCGACCCCGTCCGTCAGCAAGAACCTGCCGTCCGGTGTCCAGTGCAGCGGCAAGGACTGCACGGGCCAGGACCCGGAGAACATGGGCTGCGGCGGCGAGTTGGCGACGACCACCGACAGCGTCACGGTCGGCACGGCCCTCGTCGAGGTCCGCTACAGCGAGACCTGCGGCGCCGCCTGGGCTCGTATCACGCAGGCCACGGTCGGCGACGAGGTCCAGATCAGCTCGGCGGGAGCGGCGGAGCAGACCGGCACGGTGAAGGTGGACACCGACACGTACACGCCGATGGTGGCCGTGAAGGACGCTGGTGACGCGAAGGCTTGCGCGACGGTGGCTTCGGGCGAGGAGGGCTGTACTGGCTCCGCCGGTTGAGCAGGGGGTTCGTTGTCGGGTGCGGGTGCGTGGTGGCTGGTCGCGCCGTTCCCCGCGGGGTGCCTCCGGCGGTTGGGCGGCTGCGGGTTGTGTGTGGCTGGTCGCGCCGTTCCCCGCGCCCCTTTGGGTCCGGTGGGTGGGGCGGGGCCGTGGGCCGGTGCGTCAGCCCGTCGCAGGGTGGGCGTACGGCCCTTTGCTGGTACAGGGTCCTGGTTCTCCGAGACCGAACCTACGCGACGGGCATACGACGCACCGGCCCACGGCCCCTCCCGCCGGTGGAAGAGTGCGGGCACGTGGTGGCTGGCGGTTCCGGGAGCGCCCCTTCAGGGGCGCGGGGCTGTATCGATTTGCGGCTCCGCCGCGATGGGGGTCCCCCCGCTCGAGTGGAGCCGAGAGTGGGGGAGCGACCCGCCACGACGGACCCGCAGTCGCCCATGAACCGAACCCACCCACCCGGTAGGCGCCCCTGCTCCACTGCCGGAAGCAACCTCGTACGACAGGAATGACCCGCCAACTCCGGGGCAGGCGAACTCCAACCCCCACGGGAATCCGGTCCCGGCCGGGAGGATGGCACCCGCCTCCCGGCGCCGGCACCGGTACCCCCACCCGGCGGCCGTCGTCACCCCCTCTCCCGACCGGCGGCCGCCACTTCGTGGGGCTTGTGGGGTGGGCCACATGGACCCGGCCGTCCGGGATACTAGATGCGCGATAGCCTGATCGCTGGATCTCTCTTGACGCCAAGAGATCGATCATCTGTAGGTCCGCACCCCGGGGCAAGGACGCCCCACCGCCAGCTGTCATACGGAGAACGCCATGACCCGCACTCCCGTGAACGTCACCGTCACCGGCGCGGCCGGCCAGATCGGTTACGCCCTGCTCTTCCGCATCGCCTCCGGCCAGCTGCTCGGCGCGGACGTGCCGGTCAAGCTGCGCCTCCTGGAGATCACACCGGCGCTGAAGGCCGCCGAGGGCACGGCGATGGAGCTCGACGACTGCGCCTTCCCGCTCCTTCAGGGCATCGACATCTCGGACGACCCGAACGTCGCCTTCGACGGCGCGAACGTAGCCCTCCTGGTCGGCGCCCGCCCCCGCACCAAGGGCATGGAGCGCGGCGACCTGCTGGAGGCCAACGGCGGCATCTTCAAGCCGCAGGGCAAGGCCATCAACGACCACGCCGCGGACGACATCAAGGTCCTCGTCGTCGGCAACCCGGCCAACACCAACGCCCTCATCGCCCAGGCCGCCGCCCCGGACGTACCGGCCGAGCGCTTCACCGCGATGACCCGTCTGGACCACAACCGCGCGCTGAGCCAGCTCGCGAAGAAGACGGGCTCCTCGGTCGCCGACATCAAGCGCCTGACCATCTGGGGCAACCACTCGGCCACCCAGTACCCCGACATCTTCCACGCCACGATCGCCGGCAAGAACGCCGCCGAGACCGTGAACGACGAGAAGTGGCTCGCCGAGGACTTCATCCCGACCGTCGCCAAGCGCGGCGCCGCGATCATCGAGGCCCGTGGCGCCTCGTCGGCGGCCTCCGCCGCCAACGCCGCCATCGACCACATCTACACGTGGGTCAACGGCACGACGGACGGCGACTGGGCCTCCATGGGCATCCCGTCCGACGGCTCCTACGGCGTCCCGGAGGGCCTGATCTCCTCCTTCCCGGTCACCGCGAAGGACGGCAGGTACGAGATCGTCCAGGGCCTCGACATCAACGAGTTCTCCCGCGCCCGCATCGACGCGTCGGTGAAGGAGCTGGAGGAGGAGCGCGAGGCGGTCCGCGGTCTCGGGCTCATCTGAGCTTCCGGCCCCGTCTGAGTCGACCCCGGCATTCCGCGAGCCCGCACGGCCATCCGGCCGTGCGGGCTCGCGCTTTGCCCGCGTACGGCAGGGCTCATGCACAGGTCCGGAAAGATTCACCTGTTCGGACGGGATTTCCGTCCACCTCTCCCGTCTCCGTGACCTCTCCGCTAACGTCAACTCCCTTGTCCACCAATGGATTTCGCTCGCAGTCGGCATCCGCCTGCGGCAAACGGGAGTGTCGGGAGCATGGCGAGCGAACCGTCGGAGCGGCGCTGGGGCTCCACCGAGGCCACCAGGCTGTTGTGCGCGGGTGCCCATCTGGACGCGGGGTTCCGCAGGCGCGTCATCGACGAACTCGTCGGACATGCGGAGCGCCCGGTGGCGCCGCCGCTCGGCGCGGACGTCCTGCCCGTCCTCGCACACGCGCTGCGCGCCCGCCGCGACGAGGTGCGTACCGCCCTGCTGTTGCTCGCGGTGTGGGTCGGGTTCCTGGTCAGCGATGTGGTGATGATCAGGGACACCGTGGAGGACAGTGCCGGCGGCGAGACCGGGCTGTCCTTCGTCGACTACGTCCGGTTCGTCTTCGAGTCGGACGGCTCGGAGGAGCTGGGGGCGCCGGGCCTGTTCGGCGGGCTGCTGCCGGGCACTTGGACCATGTCGTACGCCTCGGTCGTCCTGCTGCTGTGGTTCGCGCGGGTCATCTCCGGCCGGGGCACGGACACCGCCGTGGTGCAGCGGCTGAAGCTGCCGCCCGCGCTGGCCTGGCTGCAGCGGCGCCTCGGCTGGCTGGTGACCGCGTGCGCCTGGCTGGTCTGCCTCGGGTACTGGGTACGGGCCTTGGCCGGGATCGAGGACACCCCGTACCCCCTGATCTTCCCGCTGCTGCTCGGCGTCGTCGTCTGGCGTCACCAGTGGTTGCGGAAGCAGACGCTGCGCACGGCGCTGGCCCGCCAGACGTTCGCCGAGACGCCCGGCCCCGGCCTGCCCGGCCGCTACGAGGCCCTCGCCGAGCGCATCCGCCGGGAGCAGGACGCCTCGCTCACCCTCTACGACGTCAACCGTCCCTTCGTCGGCGCCGGAATGCCCCGTAAGCCCTGGTCGGTCGTACTGGAACTGCGGCACAAGGAGGCGGGGGAGAGCGGCAACGGCGTGCCGGCACCCCGTTCCGGTGCCGCACAGCTCACCGCGCGCCAGATCATCGCCATGATCGACCCACGGTTGCGTGCGCTGAAGAAGTCGGCCGGGGACGGGAGCCGGGACCGGCTGCGGGAGCTGGAGATCGAGGAGTTCGTCTACCTTCCGGCCGGTGTGGGCCGCGACGAGCCGCTCGTCATCGGCCCGGACGACAGCCGTACGGCGAGCGTGTACGAGCCCGTGCAGGTCAAGCGGCACCTGCGCGAGTCCGTGGGGGAGGGCGGGGAGGCCCGGCGGCACTTCCTGCGGATCAGGGTGGGGGCCTGGAACGAGCAGGTCGTCGTCTCGCTGCTGGTCCGGATCCACACCCAGGGCGGGATGCTCGTACTCGAAGTGGTGCCGCATGTGCTCGGGCCGATCGTGCCGGAGTTCCGGCAGATCGACGCCATCGTGGGGCGCGCTCCGGAGGGCCCGCTGCGGGACGCCGCCCGCGCCCTCGTCGACGCCCCCTCGGTCGGCTTCGCGACGGGGATCGCGGCCCTGCGCACCCTGCGTTCCGTACTGCGACAGTGGTCGGCCCGTCCCGAACAGGAGGCGCCCGACGCCCCCCTGGTCTCGCTGCGCGAATTGGCCAGCACCGACGAGCTGTCCCTCTTCCAGGAGATGGACGTCGCCCGCTACATCAGAACCCTCCAGGACCGGATCGGCGAGGGCGTACGGGACGCCCTCCAGGCCAACAACTACCGCACCGACCGCCTGGAGCAGAACATCACCAACATCCACAACAGCGGGCTCTACATCAACGAGATGTCCGGCGGCGCCCTCGCCACGGGCTCGCATGGTCAGGCCACGCACACGGAGAGGAGCACGGTATGAGCACCGACGGGGGACCGGGGGGCGGGCCGCAGATCCACATCGGTTCGATCAGCGGGGGCTCCCAGGCCTTCGGCGACCACGGCAAGGCCGAGTCCGTCAACTACACGGCCGTGCCCGCCGAACCGGGGTACGGGGAGCTGCTCACCGCCATGCGGGCACTGCGCACCGAACTCGGGCAGCGGGAAGAACGTACGGCCGAGAGCGAGGCCCTCGGTGCCGAACTGGCCGAGGTGGAGGGCGAGATCGCCCGCACCGGGCGCAGCGCGCAAGGACCGCTCACCCGGCTCCGCGACCGTCTCGCGGCCTACGGACCCGCCGCGGCGACCGCCGCGTCCGTGACCGCCGTCACCCAGGCGATCACCCAGCTGCTCGGCTGAGCCGGAGGGACAACGATGGCGGAGGAGCAACGATGGTGAGGGTCTTCGACGCCGACCGCCAGGACTGGGCGGGGCCCGAAGAGGAACAGAGAATCGTCGTGGACCAGCAGCGCGACGAGGCACGCCAGCGCCAGGCGCTGCGCGGCGCAGTCGTGGTTCTCACGGTTTGTGGGCTGGCCTTCGGCACCTGGGCGCTGGGCTGGAAGGACGAGCCGGGACCGAGGGGTTACTTCACGGCCCGCGAGACCCCGCCGCCCGGACAGAGCGGGGAAACGAACGGCGATCCGGGCGGTGGTACGGGCACCGAGGACCCGGCGTCCCCGAGCGCGACGGCCACGCTGCCCGCCGGATACGAGCCCGTGCAGGACGAGGAGGGCTTCCGCGTGGCCGTTAAGGAGGACTGGGTCGCAAACCGGCAGACGGCCGACTCCATCCACGGCTTCGACGTCGTCAACTACCGCAGCACCGACGGTTCCCGCCGCCTCCAGATCTACGAGGTGCTGGAGGCCAACCCGGAGGAATCACTCCAGGAGTTCGTGTCCGCCGACACCCCCAAGCCCGACGGCTTCGAGCAGCTCTCCCTGGAACCCCTCGAGGACGACGGCCGCCCCGCCGCCCGTCTCGAATACCTCGCCGACTCCCTCAGGGGCGAGGAGGAGATCGGTACCTGGCACGTCGTCGACCACCGCTTCGAATCCGTCGACGGCAAGCTGTACGCGATCACCTCCTACGGCCCGGAGTCGGACGGCTTCGACGACGAACGGGAGGTCCTGGACACGGCGTTGACGTGGTTCTGCCCACCGGCCATGGAGTGCCCGGAACCGGTCACGGAGTGATGCCCGGGCGGGGGCTCAGGGGCGGCTTCTCCAGGGACTTCTGCAGGGATTTCTCGAACCAGTGCGCCGCGTACACATTGTCGTCGTACCGGGGGATCTCGGTGTATCCGCACGCCCGGTACATCGCCTGTGCCTCGCTGAGCGAGGCGTGCGTGTCGAGGCGTACGACTCCGTAGCCGCGCTCTACGGCTTGCCGCTCCAGCTCGGTGAGCAGTCGGCGGGCGAGGCCCAGGCGGCGGGCATCTGGGTGCACCCAGACATGCCGGATCTCGCCGACGCCGGGTTCGAGGCGCCGCAGGGCCGCGCATCCCACCGGACGGCCTTCCTCGTACGCGACGAGGAAGGCGCCGGTGTTCCCCGACACCTCGTGCGGCTGGACGAGGGCCGCCCGGTCGAAGCCCTCGGGGAAGCGGGCGTCGAGGTCGGCGGCGTAGGCGTCGAGGCAGGCGCGGGCGTCCGGGGCGGTTCCGTCGACGAGCTCGACCGTGATCGCGGCGAGTCTGAGCAGTCGCTGGGCGGCGGAGAGGGACTCGGTCAACTGTCCGCGCTGGGCCGGCGTCAGCCCGCTGAGCAGCCCCTCGGCGAGGCGGTTGGCCCGCCGGTTCTGCTCTTTCACCTCGATGCGCCCGGCGGGGGTCAGCTCCGCGACCCGTAGCCGGGTGTCCTGCGGGTGCACGGTGATCCGTACGAGACCCTGCGCCTCCAGCGCCTTCGCCATCCGGCTCAAGTACCCGGCGTCCAGGCCGAGTCGGCTGCGCAGCTCGCGCAGCGAGGCCCCGTCCCCGATCTCGTACAGCAGCCGGGCCTCGCCGAGTGGCCGGTCCTGGCCCAGGTAGTGGTCGTCGAGTGCGCCGATGCGGCGGGTGAAGTAGCGGTTGAAGCGGCGAAGGGTGGTCACCTGCTCTGTGGACACTGGCTTTGGCACTGGCTCCATATTTCTTTGACTGTAGTCAAAGGTAAGGAGGAAGGTAAGGGGAAATCCATGAGTTGTCCGAAGTGGGTGGCGGGGGCAGGGGGCGACCGGGCACAGTCCGTACATGAGCGGTTACGCAGACGAGGTGCCCGGCTATCTGACGTTCCGGGTGACCGCGCAGGAAGGGCCGATCGCGGCCTTCGCCGAGCAGGAGGCCTGGCAGGCACGGGAGCGGTACCCCGAGCTGTTGGGGGTGGGGATTCCCGAGTTCTTCCATGCGCGGGAGCGCGAAGAGGGCGGCTGGCAGCTGTCCGACTACAGCAGCGATACGCCGCAGGGCGCGCGGGACATGCTGGGTTCGTACTTCCGGCGCAGCGCCAAGGAGGCCGAGGACGCCGGTGACGAGAGCGCCCAGGGCAAGTGGATGGCGGCGGCCAGACGTATGGACCGCGAGGTCGTCGACGAACTGACCGTGCTGGGCGGCCGGTTCAGGATCGTCCGCGCCTCGCGTTTCATCCGGATGGGCGGCAACGGTCCCGAACCGCCCCGCCCCTCCGACCCCGATCCACTCGATGGCGATCAGGTACGCCCCCGGGGCCAGGTGATCGATCCGTACACCGGTACGGGCTTGGCCGCCGGCATCCTCAAGCTGGATCTGGTGCGCTTCGTCGGCGTCGTCCCGGGGGCGCCGCCGGAGGTCGCGGACGATGCGCGCCGGGCGCTGGTGACGCATCCCGGCGGTGTCCTCCTCCCCGCCGTGTTCATGATCTCCGAGCGCGTGGACGGCAGTTGGAAGCCGCACAACCCCGGTGCCTCGCACGTCTCGCCCCAGGCCGCGCGGGACGTGCTGGCCTCGTACCTGCGCGTCATGGGCCCCTTCGAACTCCGCCTCGACGACGACGCCCGCGAGGAGTACGCGCGCGCCGCCGACCGGCTCGACGAGAAGCGCAGCAACGTGGCGAGTGTCGCGGGGCGCCGCTTTCGCGTCACCCGCGTCGAACGTCTGGTCCGCATCGGGCCCGACGGTCCCGAAGGGCCCCGCCCTTCCGACTTCGACCCCGAGCCTCCTGTCGAGGTCCATGTTCGTCAGCTCAAGGAGCAGGGGCTGTGGAAGGAGGAGGACGAGCCGATCGAGCTCGATGAGCGGACTCAGGAGCTTAAGCGGCTGTGGGAGGCGGAGGAGCGTCGGCGGGCGGCACGGAAGAAGGGCCCGGGGGGCTGAGTTTTCGCGTTCGGCTGCGGGTGCGTTGTGGTTGCTCGCGCCGTTCCCCGCGCCCCTTGGGGTCCGGTGGGTGGGTCGGGGCCGTGGGCCGGTGCGTCAGCCCGTCGCAGGCCGGGCGTACGACCCTGGCC
>NZ_BAAGPS010000033.1:0-8163 GCF_054783935.1 Streptomyces pseudoechinosporeus | reverse complement strand
GAGGGCGGTATGTGAGTGCACAGGTGACGACAAATCACCTGTGCACTCACATACCGCCCTCTAAGTGCCGGCCTCGGAGGCTGGATCGGCAACTATCCGACCGTGCTCGATCGTCCTTCGGGTATGTCACACCCGAGCCCCGAACCGGCCCTAACTCCGCCTGCCTGGCCGCACTGTGGCCACGGCACCACCACGGAGGACCCGGTCGGCTGCCGCGGCATCCATGTCCCCGGCCACACCACATGCCTCGCCCACCTGGACGACGCCGACCGCGACGCCTACCTGGCCGGCCTGACTCCCGGCGCCGACATCGACCACCGCGGTACCCCCTTCACCGAACCCCTTCTCGATGCCCTCCTCGTCGCCCTCCGTGACCCCGCCACCGGACACCCGCGCCTCGGCATCGCCGGGTTCGAGTCGGCGACCTTCCAGGGCGACGCTCGGTTTGGGTCGGCGACCTTCCAGGGCGACGCTCGGTTTGGGTCGGCGACCTTCCAGGGCCGCGCCGGGTTTGGGTCGGCGACCTTCCAGGGCGACGCCGGGTTCGGGTCGGCGACCTTCCAGGGCGTCGCCTGGTTCAGGTCGGCGACCTTCCACGACACCGCCTGGTTCAGGTCGGCGACCTTCCAGCGCGACGCCAGGTTCGATTCGGCGACCTTCCACGACACCGCCTGGTTCAGGTCGGCGACCTTCCACGACACCGCCTGGTTCAGGTCGGCGACCTTCCAGGAAGACGCCTGGTTCGGGTCGGCGACCTTCCAGCGCGACGCCCGGTTCGAGCAGGCGGTTTTCGAACGGTCGGTCAGCCTCGGGCCGTTGGTGTGCGCCGGGCAGGTGGTGTTGTCCGGGGCGGTGTTCGGCGGCCCGGTGACCCTCTCCTTGGCCGCGCGCCGCCTGGAGTGTCGGCGGACCCGCTGGTCATCAACGGCCGAGTTGCGTCTGCGCTACGCCACGGTGGACTTCTCCCACGCCGTCTTCGAGTACCCCCTCACGATCGCCGCCGAGGCCGACCCCTTCGTTCGCTCCGACGGACGGCCGGTGGCAGAGCAGGCTTTTGCCGACGCGCCCGACGCCACGGTGCGGATGGCCTCGCTGCGTGGCGTGGACGCGGCGCATCTGGTCCTGGCCGACGTCGACCTGTCGGGGTGCCTGTTCACCGGGACCGTGCATCTGGACCAGCTGCGGCTGGAGGGCGACTGCTCCTTCGCCAGCGTCCCGCCTGGCACGCACTGGCGGCGCTGGCGCCCGGTGCGGTTCACCCAGCGCCGCACCCTCGCCGAGGAACACCACTGGCGCGCGCGCCGGCCGGCAGCGGTCCCGGGCTGGAACGTGGCGGTGTTCGACGCCGGACACGTCGGACCGGCGCAGCTGGCGCCGGTGTACCGGGCGCTGCGCAAGGCGTTCGAGGACGGCAAGGACGAGCCGGGGGCGGCGGATTTCTACTACGGCGAGATGGAGATGCGCCGCCACGACCGCACCGGCACCACCCGGGCCGAACGCGGACTGCTGCACGGCTACTGGATGCTGTCCGGCTACGGCCTGCGCGCCTCCCGGGCCCTGGGCTGGCTCGCTGCCGCCATGCTCATCACCATCATGCTGCTGATGGGCTTCGGGCTCCCGAAGGACTCCCCGAAGCAGGAAGCGACCGGCACCGTGCCGTCCCGCGGCGGCAGGGTCACTTTCGAGATCGACAAGGCTGATCCCCAGAACCCCACCGGGGACAGGTTCACCGGCGAGCGCTTCGAGAAGGCCCTGAACGTCACGCTCAACTCGGTGGTGTTCCGCTCCTCCGGCCAGGACCTGACCACCGCCGGCACCTACATCGAGATGGCGTCCCGCGTGACCGAGCCGGTCCTGTTGGGCCTGGCGGTCCTGGCCGTCCGCAACCGCGTCAAACGCTGACCCCAGCGCTCCCACGGCCAGGGCCGGCAGAATGCCGCAGCCACCGGACACTGAAGCAACCGGTGCGCCCGGACCGCCATGAGCCGCCGCACAGAAGATTTCAGTGCCCAGGTCACAGCCTCGCCCACTGAAATCTTGCGTGCGGCCCGACACTCTCGCCCCCAGGTCGCCCGGATGGGACGAGTGCCAGCGGGCGTGACTGGCCACGTCTCAGGCCCCGAATCACAGGCGAAACCTGCACACCCAGGACCACCGCCTGGCATTCTGGAACAGAAAGATGCAGGTAGGAGCCGTAGGTCATAGATCACGTTGCCCTCCTAAAGCGGGTGTCGCAGGTTCGAATCCTGCCGGGGGCACAAGTCTGCGACGCATGAATACACAGGTCAGCGCGGCTCAGTACACCCTTGTGGTGCTGCTGGGGCGCGTGTGGGTGATAGTTTGAGAGCTGCCCCGCACACTCACAGTGGATGGAAAAGCCCAGGTCAGCGGCGCATGCGAGGGGATCGCACGGGCATCTTGTTCATGTCGCAGGTCCGAACCCTACGTAGACCACGACGGCGGAGGGGAAACGCGTAGTCAGCTAGTATCCGACGCCGCCGGGCTGTCCTCCTGGCGTCGCTGCTCGACGATCCACGCCAGAACCTCGAGCACCGCTTGTGCCTGGTGGCGTGCCAGCGCCTCTCCATCCTCATCCTCGGCATCCTCACCCTCGGCGATCTCGATCTCCCAGGTCACCGTGAGTGGTTCGTGCCTGCCTCTGCTCACGTTCATGATCCCTCCCTTTCCCGATACACCGGCACGAGTCCACCTAGGGGAACCGAGTCGACCAGAGCACGGCCCTGCCGACATCGGCAACCTCAGGCCGCAGCCTGACCTCATGGCGGTCGAGAGACGTCCAGGTTCGCCCATCGACAGGTGACCTCGCCCCAGTGGATCCGGCTGCGTCATCGCGGCCGGTACGACGCAGATCATGGACGATGCACGGCGCGATGGGGAAGCAGGCAACGTAGGTCGACCGTGACGGATCCGGGCGTCTGCTTGCAGCACCAGCGGCCAAGAGGGCGCGCACCCGCCGGGCGGGGCGTGGGCCGCGGTGCCCGGCCGGCCCGGGCCCGGCACGAAGGTGGTGCGGTGTGGGAGCGGCCGGTCCATCGCGGCATCGCCTTGAAAACAGGAACCTCGGAGTTGAGGTTCTCAACCGAGAGTCCAGTCGACCGTGTCGGTGTGCATGGAGCCGTTGATGGTTGCGGTCACTGTCACGGTGTTCCGCCCCGGCTTCAGTGTGACGTTGGCCCACCTGAAAATGTGGTCGCTGCTGCTCAGGGTCCCCAGGGAAGCGCCGTTGAGGGTGGCGGTGACCTTGTCCGCGTTGGAGTAGACCTTCAGTTCGGTGGTGGCGTCGGTTCGCTGGGTCCAGCGACGGCTGGTGATGTAAAGGGTTGGAGTGCTCGCCCAGTTGGCCTTGTACCAGTAGAAGGCGTCCTTGCGGATCTGCCGGTCGCGGGTGACCAGGCCCTTGTCGTTGATTCCGGGCCGGTCTCCTTCGTTGCGGCCGTCGGAAGCGAAGTCGAACATGGCCCAGACGAATGTGCCCCAGACGTAGGGACGGGCGGCGAGCTGCTTCCAGGCCGCTTCGTGGAAGAGCGACTGGTACTCCTCGGGGTGCCAGGATCCGCCCGGTGCGGGCTTGGGCGGGTTGAGGGCGTGCTGGGTGGTGCTGGCGCCGACGCCGTACTCCGACATGGCGATCTTTCGGGACGGGGAGTTCGTGTGCAGGTTGTCCGCCCATGCGCCAAGGTCGTCGTCCTTGGATCCGTAGTACCAGCCGTAGTACTTGTTGAAGCCCGTGGTCTGCGTGTGCAGTCCTGCCTGCGCGTTGTCGGGGTCTTCGCCGCGCACCGCGTAGGTGGAGAGCCGGTCCGGGTCCTCGGATTCGATGATGGCGGCCAGTGACGCGAGCAGCTTGTTCGTGGCGGTGCCGTTGTAGTCGAGGAGTTCGTTGCCGATGCCCCAGAAGGCGATCGACGGGTGGTTGTAGTTCTGCCGGATCAGCTCGCGTAGTTGGTTCTGGGTGCTGGCGGTGAAGGCGGTCGAGTCGGTGACGATGTCGACCAGCGGGATCTCCGCCCAGACGATCAGCCCGCGTTCGTCGGCGAGGTTGTAGTCCTTCTGGTCGTGCTGATAGTGCGCCATCCGGACGGTGTTGGCGCCGAGTTCCCGGATGAGGTCGAAGTCCCGTGTGTGATCGGCGTCGGATATCGCCCAGCCCTTGACGGCCTGGTCCTGGTGCAGGTTGACGCCGTGCAGGCCGAGGTGGCTGCCATTGAGGTGGAAGCCGGTGTCGGCGTCGACGGCGATGGAGCGAAGGCCCAGGCGTTCGGTCACCACATCCGCGATCCTGTCCGCGCCCGCGGTGACGTCGTGGATCTCCACGCCGGCGTTGTAGAGGTACGGATCTGCCAGGCCGTTCCACAGGTGGGGGCGGTCGATGGTGACGGTCTGTCTGATCTCCGCTCCGGCGGCTGCGGCAACGGTCTGTGCGGTGCTGCTGGTATCCGCGACGACGGCTCCGTTGCGGTCCGAGATGACGCTCCGCACCACCACCGATCTGGTGGTGCTGCTGTCGTTCCACAGCTTCGTCGTCACGGTCACCGTGGCCGACGCCGCGGTCACATCGCTCTGCCGCAGGTAGATGCCGGGACCCGCGTAGTCCTCCATCCGCACATGAAGGTCGTCGACGGCCCACAGGCTCACATTGCGGTAGATGCCGCCCTGGAAGGTGTAGTCCGCGCCCACCGGCGCGATGCCGGTGTCGCGGGTGTTGGTCACCTTCACCGCGATCACGTTGTCCCCGCCGGGGAGGAGCACGCCGGTGGCGCCGAACCTGAAGCGGGAGTATCCACCTTTGTGCTGCCCGAGATATGTGCCGTTGACCCAGACGTCGGCGACCTGGTTGACCCCGGCGAACTGCAGGTACAGCCTCTTCCCGGCCAGTTCGGAAGGCACGGTGTAGTGGCGGCGGTACCAGCCCACTCCGCGGTAGTAGTTGTTGCCGCCGTCGGCACCGTCGACGGCATTCCAGGTGTGGGGCGTGTTGACCGACGTCCATCCGGAGTCATCGAATCCGGGGGCTTCCGCACCTGCGACGTCTGCTCTGACGAATCGCCACCCGTTGTTGAGATGGATCCAGACACGCGGATTCGGCGCCGTGTACGTCGTAGCGGCGGAGGCGGCACCGGCCATCGAAATCCCTGCCAATGAGGCCAGTACTCCTCCAGCTGTCCCGCTCAGCACCTGTCGGCGAGTAGGGAAACCCGTCATTTCAGAACTCACTTCCGCAAAGGTGGGGTAGAAGGTTTTCTTGGTGCGGCGTTACGCCGACGACCGCGGCGGGCCGGCGGCACCCGGATCGGGCTGACGGCCTGCTCGAAGTGGCTGGGAGGCTTGTCCGGTCGCACTTCGCGTCCAGCCGGCGGTTCTCCCGGATCGCTGCGCCGCAATCGCACAGGTGCAGTTCTCGGACATGCTCGACGCGCGCCGGCCGGCGCGGCCGTAGGTCATGTGGAAGCTCTGCGACGATGCGCGGCAGAGGCAGTCCGCGTGAGCCCGTTGTGAGTGACGGACAACCAGCTGAGGTTGGGGTGAGCCGGCGAGCCGGCTCACCCCAAGGCCACGGATCAGCGTCCGGTGGCAGCGGCCCGGACGGTAACCGCGTCCCACATCAGCGGTGTGTCGTCGAAGACCACCGCGATCTTGATCTTCTCTCCGCCCGCGATGGTCGCCGGAAGGGCCACGCTGCCCTTCTGGGCCTCGTCGAAGGAGACCGGGCCCAGGTCAGTGGCCTTCCCGTCGGCTGCGTACGCGTAGACGTGGCCGGTCTTGTTCGCGTGCAGGGCCGTGCCCGCCGGGTCCGAGGCGGCGGCGTTCAGCGACAGGGTGGCGTTCCTCCCGACGCTGCTCGCGGTCAGACGCTTCGACCGCCTGTCCTTCGTCAGGTCCGCGGAGGTCGGCGCCTGCTGGACGAGCTGCCACTCCTGCGAGCCGTCCGCGACCGCGTTCTGCACGGTCAGCGGCGCCCCGGCGGATGCGCCGGTCAGGAACACGCTGGAGTTCTTGGCCGCCTGGAACTTGTAGTAGCCGTCTGCGGTCTTGCTGATGTTCCAGACGCCTGTGGGGCTGTTGTCGACCCACTGGCCGATCCTCTGGCCGACCGTCGCGTTCCCGGTCCAGATGCCTGCCATGCGGCCGCCCGACTTGTTCAGCAGCGTCGTGCCGCCCTTCGGCGCGTTCACCACGTGCCAGTACTGGGTGTCCTTGTTCGCCGCCGAGCCGGCGTCCTCCAGGCGGACGTCGGGAACGTCCCCGTTGCCGATGTTGGCGTCGTTGGTCTTGCCGCCGGTGCCCATGACCTGCCCGGTCTTGCGGTTCACGAGCTGGTAGTAGGCGCCCTCCGAGCGGCCTTGGTCGACCTCGGAGTACCGGATCGTCGAGGTGCCCTGGTGGTTGAGGATCGAGATGCGGCCGGTGCCCTCGACGTACTGCAGGTTGCGGGTGTAGGAGGCCGGTGCATTCGTCTGGTACTCCTTCCACACACCGTCGCTGCGTCCGCTCTCGTTGACCCAGACGTTGCCGCTGCCTGCGGCGTTGTACACCAGGCGCCCGTCGGGGAGGTTGATGACGACCGGGCTGCCGTTCACCGCGAGACGACGCGAACCGGCGTCGACCGGCAGTGAGGTGACGGGGTTGTCCGTGGAGCCGCGGTAGAACTTCAGCGGGTCGTCGGCGACCACGTACCGGGTGTTGGTTCCGCCGCCCCAGAACTCGTACGGGAGCAGCCACTTGCCGTCCGTCGTCGGGACGACGGTCGTCATGCCCGGCCGGCCGCCTCCGATCTGCGTCTTGCCGCCGCCCATGTCCTGGGTCAGGCCGGCGACGTCGACGACGGGCTCGCTCCACTGCGCGCCGCGGCCGTTCCAGGTCTTGTGGACCAGGATCTGGCCGTGCGAGTCCCGGGCGGTGTCGTTGTCCGGATCCAGCTGCGGCACACCGGTGACCGGGTCGAAGCCCAGGTAGTCGTTCTCGTCGGAGTAGTAGCAGACGAGCTGGCCGTCGTGGACCATCAGGTACGGCTCCCAGAGGGGGTCCACCTGCTTGTACGTGTTCGCCTTGGCGACGTTCTTGCCGACCGCGCCCGCGCTGCCGCCCTGCCAGCCGCCGGTCGCGATGACGTTGAGGACCTTCCAGCTCTCGCCGTCGTCGGTGCTGGAGTACAGGGCGATCGCCATGTCACTGCGGTCCCCGTCGTTGGACGGCGTCCAGTTCGGGTCGGCTGCCTTGTGCTCGAGGTAGTAGTGGTCGTCGCCCGTCACGACGGTCGCGAGGAGCAGCGTGCCCTTCTTCAGTTTGCCGACGTCCTGCGGAAGCGTGTAGAGAAAGGGTGCTCCCCAGTTGCTCTTGTACTTCGCGTACTGGGGGTCCTTGGAGAGGTACGCCGGAGCCTTGACGTCCGCCAGCGGCTGCCACGAGGTTCCGTAGTCGTCGCTCTTGTAGACCGGCATCGTCTCTCCGTCGGCGCTTCCCGTCTCCGGGACGACCGTGGCCTTCTCGAATGCCGCGACGAGACGTCCACTCTCCAGCTGCGCCGACTTGACGTAGATCGCGCAGTTGCCCCGGCCCTTCAGACACGGTTCGTCGCCGAGCTGGTACAGGATCCCGCCCGTCGGGTTGTACGCCTGCGCGCTGCTCATGGTCAGGCCCAGCAGCGCTGAACCCGCGATGAAGGTTCCCAGCGCCTTTCCCAGCCGTCTTGTCTGCATTGTCTCTCCTTTGAGTGATGACCAGGGGTGATGCTCAGTTCTTCGGCGACCGTCGCGGTGACGGCCGTTCGGAGCGCGGTTCAGGCGAGGTCGCCGTCGGACGGGCCGCCTGCCCATCCGGTCACGAACACCCGCACGTCCCATGCGCCGAGCTCCAGTTCGGCGGCCCACGGGGACCGGGCTGTCGTCCAGGACGTCGGATCAGCTCCATGGGGGGCAGCGACACTGACGGGCTGCAAGCTCCAGTTGTGGACGACGCGGACGCGGCGCCGAACAGGACGCGGGCGGGCAGATCCGCCATGAAACAACCTCCGGGAGAATTAGGGGTGTTACTGCTTGACGCCGCCGGTGGCCAGGCCGCTCTGCCAGTAGCGCTGGAGCAGGAGGAAGGCGATGACGAGCGGCACGATGGAGATCAGGGAGCCGGTCACGACGAGCGGGAGCA
>NZ_BAAGPS010000032.1:161251-165505 GCF_054783935.1 Streptomyces pseudoechinosporeus | reverse complement strand
CGTTGCGGGGCCCGACGGGGCGCCGAACGCGGGCGGCGCGGTGGCCTGCGCGGGCGGCGCGAAGGACGGCGCGCCGGCCTGCGGCTGCGGTGCGGCGGCGGGCTCCTCCTCGGCGACCTCGCCACCGAAGTTCTTCAGCAGCGCGTCGAGTCCGCCGTCGAAGCCCTGCCCGACCGCCGCGAACCGCCATACGTCCTTGAGGTAGAAGTCGCCCAGCATCACGGCGCGTTCGGTGGAGAACTCGGCGCCGCTGAAGGGGTACCGGGCCACCTCCTCGCCGCCCGCGACGATGCGCAGGTATCCGGGGGCGATCTGCGACAACTGCCCGGCGCCGTCGAGCGTCGCCGTGAACGACAGCCTCTGGATCTGCGGCGGGATCTTGTCGAGCGTGACGCGGAAGGACTCCGTGTCGCCCGCCTGCGCTCCCAGGAGCTGAATGGACTCTTCAGGAGTCTTCGGCTGGTTGAAGAAGACGAAGTACCTGTCGTCCGAAAGCCGTTCGTCGGCGTCCAGACCGAAGCAGCTGATGTCGAAGGTCAGTCCGGGGCCGCTGATCTGCACGCCTACGTACAGATCGGTGCCCGCGGTGAGGTCACTGATCTTGGCCTTGTGGCCGCGTTGGAATTCCCTGGCCATGCGTAACGACCGTCCCCCATCCCGAATACGAGTGCGTCGCGCGTCAGGCTAACGGCAAAATCCGGCCGCGGACGAAGCCGGTACAGACCCGGTACACAATCCCTGCTTCCGGCCCGTACCAGCACAGTCGCGCCGCCGGGCCGCCGTCACTCGTCGCGCGCGGCGGGCAGATGGGGCAGCCGGTCGGCGGCGACCACCCCTTCGAGGTAGCCGCGGGCCCGCTCGGTGCGCGGATAGGCCTCGAGGAGCTGCCAGAAGCGGGGCCCGTGGCCGGGCACGAGCAGGTGCGCGAGTTCGTGGACGAGGACGTAGTCGACGACGTATTCGGGCATGCCCTGCAAGCGGTGCGACAGGCGGATGCTGCCCTCGGCCGGGGTGCAGGAGCCCCAGCGGGTGTTCTGGTTGGTGACCCAGCGGACCGAGGAGGGCCGGGCGAGGCCGTCGAAGTACAGGTCTGAGAGACAGGCGGCACGCTCGGAGAGCTCCGCGTCGCCGAGTACCCGCTTGTTCTCCTGGGCGGCGAGCTTGTCGAGCATGACGCCCACCCAGCGCTGCTCCTCCGCCTCGGACATCCGGGCGGGGATCAGCACGACGGTACGATCACCCTCGCGGTACGCGGAGACCGTTCTGCGTCGGCGAGTGCTCCGGCGGACCTCGATCGCGCTCGTTCCCGAGCCGCTCGGCGGCTCGCTGGTCGTGCTGCGCTGTGCTTTTCCGCGGTTCAGTGGGTCGGCGGACACGCCCCGACGGTACCTGTTGCGCATGGTGGAAGTCCCGCCTCCGGGACGGTTCGATGCCGATCCGCGCCCTGCGCGCCCAGTTTGTCCCTACTCCGTACGCCTGATTTGCACGACGAATACCCACAGCCTGTGGATAACTTTCGGCCTCCGCCGGCAGATGCGTGCATGCTGGCAATCGACCGGCGGGGCAGAACGAGCACTACCGGCACAACGGGGACGTACGGGGGTCTGTCATGCATCCGATGGTGAAACCCGCGCTTCGGCGCGCCTGGCGGGATCTGAACACCGTGCAGTTCGGAATGGCACCGGCACATGCGATGGTGCTCGGCCCGATGGACACGGCGACGAGCAGCTTTCTGACCTTGCTCGACGGGACACGCGGGCTTCCTCTCCTGCGCGACGAAGGCCACCGCATGGGTTTGCCCGACGGCCATGTCGACGGGCTCGTGGAGCGGCTGGCCCGGGCGGGACTGCTGGACGACGCGACGGGCGGCGGCCCGGACGCGGACGCCCTGCGCGAGAAGAAGGCGGCCTTGGACCGGCTGCGGGCCGACCTCGTGTCCCTGTCCCTGGTCACCCACGAGCCGGGCGAGGGCATGCGACGGCTGGCGGCCCGCCGTTCCTTGCGCGTGCAGGTGTGGGGCGCGGGCCGGGTGGGTGTGGCCATGGCCTGCGCGCTGGCGGGCGCGGGCGTGGGCCATGTCGACGTACGCGACGGCGGTTGCGTCGATCCGTGGGATGTCGCACCGGGCGGACTGCCCGTCGACTCCATTGGCGAGCGCAGGGAAGAGGCAGCGCGGCGGGCGGTGCGCCGGGCGGCACCGAACCGCCCACCACGGCGCGGCGGCGCACAGTCACCTCCCGACGACCAAGAGCCGGGGCTCTCCCTGGTGATCCTCGCGCCACGGGACGGCCTCGCGGCCCACGCCCCCGACCCGGCCACCGCCGAGCCGCTGATCGCATCCGGGACACCGCATCTGTACGCCGGGGTCGTGGAGGGCACCGGAGTCGTCGGCCCACTGGTCCTGCCCGGCGACACGGCCTGCGCCGGCTGTCTGGACCGGGGCCGCACCGACCGCGACCCGAGCTGGCCGCGCCTGGTCGCCCAATGGCGCTCCGGGCAGCCTCGTCAGGTGCAGGCGTGCGATCTGACGCTGTCGGCCACGGTCGCCGGACTGGCCGCGGGGCACGCACTCGCTTTTCTGGACGGGGAGTTGCCGTCCAGCGCGGGTGCTCGTTGGGAGACGTCGGTGCCCGGTTTCGACTGGCATGCACGCCCCGTGTGGCCGCATCCCGCATGCTCGTGCGGGACTACGGAGAAAGCTAAGGGGGAGCAGACCTCGGAGGACGAGAGGCCGCACGAGACAATGGCCGGGCAACAGCCGCAAGCGGCTCGGCTGTCCGGTACTTGGAGGGCGCATGTCTGATCTTCCCCGGAAGGCGGTCACCCGGACCGCCAAGCTCGCCGCCCTACCGCTCGGCTTCGCCGGGCGGGCCACGTGGGGGCTCGGCAAACGGATCGGCGGGAAGTCGGCGGAGATCGTGGGCCGCGAGCTGCAACAGCGCACAGCGGAGCAGCTGTTCAAGGTGCTCGGCGAGCTCAAGGGCGGCGCGATGAAGTTCGGGCAGGCACTGTCCGTCTTCGAGTCGGCGCTGCCCGAGGAAGTCGCCGGGCCATATCGCGCGGCACTGACGAAGCTTCAGGAAGCAGCGCCACCGATGCCGACACGCACGGTGCACACTGTGCTCGAGGAGCGGCTGGGCAAGGACTGGCACGACCTGTTCCTGGAGTTCGAGGACAAGCCGTCCGCGGCCGCCTCGATCGGACAGGTGCACCGCGCGGTGTGGCACGACGGCCGGGAGGTCGCCGTCAAGGTGCAGTACCCGGGTGCGGGCGAGGCACTGCTCTCCGACCTGAACCAACTCAGCCGTTTCGCCCGGCTTCTGGGGCCGCTGATTCCGGGGATGGACGTCAAGCCGCTCATCGCGGAGCTGCGCGACCGAGTGTCCGAGGAACTCGACTACGGCCTGGAGGCACAGGCCCAGCAGGCGCACGCGGAGGAGTTCGCGGACGATCCGGATGTACTGGTGCCGGCTGTGGTCCACCAGTGCGAGCAGGTGCTGGTGACCGAGTGGATCGACGGCATCCCAATGTCCGAGGTGATCACCGACGGTACGCAGGAGCAGCGGGACCGGGCAGGACAGCTCCTCGCCCGCTTTCTCTTCTCCGGCCCGGCCCGTACCGGCCTGCTGCACGCCGACCCGCACCCCGGCAACTTCCGGCTCCTGCCCGACGAGTCCGGCGACCCCGACGGCAAGGACGGTATGGATGGCTGGCGCCTGGGCGTAATGGACTTCGGCACGGTGGACCGCCTCCCGGGCGGCCTGCCGCCGACGATCGGCGACTCGCTGCGGATGACCCTCGACGGCGAGGCCGAAACGGTCTACGAGCTGCTCTGCGAGGAGGGCTTCGTCAAGGAGTCGATTGAGCTCGACCCGGAAGCCGTCCTGGACTACCTGCTCCCCATCATCGAGCCGGCCAAGGTCGACGAGTTCACCTTCACCCGAGGCTGGATGCGCAGCCAGGCGGCCCGAATCGCCGACCCTCGCTCCCCCGCGCACCAGCTCGGCAAGCAGCTCAACCTGCCCCCGGCGTATCTGCTGATACACCGGGTGACATTGAGCACCATCGGCGTGCTGTGCCAACTGGGCGCCACGGTACGGCTCCGAGCGGAACTCGAGGAGTGGCTGCCGGGGTTCCTCCCGGAGGACGAAACGACCCTGGAGGAGGGGGAGGCGGCGGCCGAGGCGTGAGGTTCGGGCGGGGGCTTGAGCGTGTAGGTGCGTGAGCCGGGGCCGACGGAGGGTGGGGGCGGGG
>NZ_BAAGPS010000032.1:135465-161208 GCF_054783935.1 Streptomyces pseudoechinosporeus | reverse complement strand
GCGATAAGCGGTTTGCTTCTACTGCCGTTGCCAACACCGAAGCTGTTGCGGCTGTTGCCTCAACGCGGCCTGTTCAATGCGGCCTTACTGCATGACCGCCATGGCCAGGGCGCGGCGAGCGCGCAGCGACGCGCGCTCGGCGCGGCGCTGCATCCGGCGGGCCGTCACCAGGCGGATGGCCCGGCGCTCGGCCTCGGCGGCGCGCTGCAGCTCGTGCATATGCGCACGAGCCAGGGCTTCTTGGATGAGTTGCATCTCTCGGGTCCTGTTCTGACGCGAGTCGTTCGCGCCGGTGGCGGTGAAGTCTGGAATCGCGGAGCCGGCGGGCTCGCTGATGGACGGCTTCATCGAGGCCTGCTTCTTGGGGTCGTGCGTCACGGGGCGATCGATCGTTCCTGTGGTGTTCATGCCGCAACCGGGTTCTTGCGCGGGCGGCCACGCGGCCGCTTCCGGGCGACAACGACACCCTGAACGAAGAGCTCGCCACCCCAGACGCCCCAGGGCTCACGCCGCTCCTTGGCGCCGGCGAGGCAGGCCTCGATCAGCGGGCAGGTGCGGCAGAGGGACTTGGCGTACTCGACATCTGCCGGGGACTCGGCGAAGAAGACCTCCGGGTCGTTGGAGCGGCAGGGGACGGGTACGCCGAGGTTCTCGATGGCGTCGTCGAGCGCGGTGAGCGCAGTGAGCGGGGTCAAGGTGGAGTCCTCCGTGAGGCCGGGCGGGGGGATCGTTTCGGAAGGCGGTACGGACGGGGCGTGCGCTTCGAGTTGCACGGTTCGTCTTCCTCGTCTGGTCGTGCCGGCCGGTTGGCCGGTTGGCGGCTGGTACCGGGTTCTTTTCTTGTCCCGAGGCCCCTTCGCTCTGCCGTCCCTGGTCGGGGACAAACAGAAGGGCCGCGGATCCCGGGTGGGGTTCCGCGGCCCTGAAGGCGCCGGCCTGATCGCCGATCAGGCTGGATCACTCCAGGGTTCAGGCCCACGGAAGGCCCACATCGTGTGGTGCAGCTGCTTGCGGGATCCGGCACCGGCGGCCGCAAAGGCATAGGCCTGCGCCTGCGCCTCTACTGCTTCCAGTGCCTTCATCGGTCGCTCATTGCGCTCACTGACGGGAAGACCCGCGAGAGACACGGAGGACGCCGGCCGGACAGCAGGAATGCCGGACAGACCGGTGCCCAGGTTCGAGAAGCCGAGCAGGCACGTGGAGACGACCGAGCGATCGGTCATTTTGACGGTGCTGATGGAACTGGTGTTGATGCTGATCACTGGAATCGCCTCCTCTCGGCGTCTCAAGGGACCGGGGGTGAGCCGGTCCGACGGTTATTAAGTACAGCACGGAACCAGGGCCTTCGAGAAGGCCGCCGCTTCCGTGCTTAAGAACCTATGGGGATTCCTGGGGCATGCGCAAACTATTTTCTCGACGAGTTTGCATCAGTCCTCATCATCCCCCTCTTCAAGCTCCTGACCTGCACAGATGGCCAGAACTTCGGTTCCGTAGCGGTTGAGCTTGCGGTTGAGGACCCCCGGGATGCGAGCTAGTTCGGCCGGAGTGGCCGGTACCGCTTCGGCGATGGCCATCAGTGTCTTGTCCGTGAAGACGCAGAAGTCCGGTTGTCCGCTGCGCTGCGCCTGATCCGCTCGCCAGTCACGCAACCGCTCGTACAGGCCCTCGTCCATGTCGGAGGGGCAGCCCTCACAGCGCATCAGTTTCATCTCACCGGCGTCGGTGAGGCTGCGACCGCAGACCCGGCAGCGGGCCGGCTGACGGGTCACCCGCCGCACCACGCCCTCGACGCCACCCGTGACACCGCGCTCGATGCCACCGGAGCCGCCCACGCCACCTCGGGTCGGGGCGGCGGTGGAGCCGGGGCGCAGTCCGTCGAGGAAGTGGCTGGGGCGGCGGTTGGGACGGCTTCCGGGCGAGCGGGACAGTGCCCAGGAAACGGAGAGGTGTTGTCTGGCGCGGGTGACGCCGACGTAGAGAAGGCGGCGCTCCTCCTCGATCTGTTCCTCGGTCTTTGCGTAAGTGATCGGCATCATGCCTTCGGTGACGCCGACGAGAAGGACGACGTCCCACTCCAGGCCCTTGGCGGAGTGGAGGGAGGCGAGAGTGACGCCCTGGACGGTCGGGGCGTGCTGGGCGGCGGCACGCTCGGCGAGTTCCGCGACGAGGTCGCCGAGCGTGGCGTCGGGCTTGGCGGCGGCGAAGTCCTGGGCGAGGTGAACCAGGGCGGCCAGTGACTCCCAGCGCTCGCGGACCGCGCCGGATCCGGCGGGCGGCTCACTGGTCCAGCCCTCGCTCGACAGCACGGCTCGTACCTGCGCGGGCAGGTCCACGGCGTCGTCCAGGAGGGAGTCGTTGCCCCCGAAGCGGCCTGCCGCGCGCAGACCGTGGATGGCCCTCTTCACCTCCGGGCGGTCGAAGAACCGCTCGGCGCCACGCAGTTGGTAGGGCACCCCGGCGTCGGCGAGGGCCTGTTCATAGATCTCGGACTGGGCGTTCGTACGGAAGAGGATGGCGATCTCGCTCGCGGGCACGCCGGAGGCGATGAGGTCGCGGATACGGCGGGCGGCGCCCTCGGCCTCGGCGGGCTCGTCGGTGTACTCGGTGTAGACCGGCTCGGGGCCCGGGTCGCGCTGGGAGATCAGCTCCAGACGGTGCTCGGCGGCGCGGCCGCGGGCCTGGGCCAGCAGGCCGTTGGCGAGGTGGACGACCTGGGGCGAGGAACGGTAGTCACGGACCAGCTTGACGACCGTTGCGCCGGGGTGGCGGGCGCGGAAGTCGAGTAGGTGGTCGGGGGTTGCACCGGTGAAGGAGTAGATCGTCTGGCTGGCGTCGCCGACCACGCAGAGGCTGTCGCGCTCGCCGAGCCACAGTTCCAGGAGGCGCTGCTGGAGAGGGCTGACGTCCTGGTACTCGTCGACCACGAAGTGCTGGTACTGGGCGCGGACCTCATCGGCGATGTCGTGCCGGTCCTGGAGGATGCCGACGGTCAGCAGCAGGACGTCTTCGAAGTCGATGACACCGCGGTCGCGTTTGACGTCCTCGTACGCGGCGTAGAGCCGGGCGATCTCGCCCGGGTGGCGGGGGGCTGCTCGGCCGGTCTTGGCGGCCATCGCCGCGTAATCGGCGGGGACGGTCCGGGTGACCTTGCACCATTCGATCTCGGCTGTGACATCGCGCAGTTCGCCCCGGTCGAGGCGGACGCCGCAGGCGGCTGCGGCGTCGGCGACGAGCTGTATCTTCCGGTCGACGAGCCGCGGCAGGCTGCCGCCGACCGCCTTGGGCCAGAAGTACTGGAGTTGGCGCAGGGCGGCGGAGTGGAACGTGCGTGCCTGGACTCCGGAGGCGCCGAGCTGGCGGAGGCGGCCGCGCATCTCGCCGGCGGCGCGGTTGGTGAAGGTGACGGCCAGCACGCTGGAGGGCTGGAGAATCCCGGCGCGCACTCCGTAGGCGATGCGGTGGGTGATGGCCCGGGTTTTGCCCGTGCCGGCTCCTGCCAGTACGCACACCGGGCCGTGCAGGGCGGTGGCGACCTCGCGCTGCTCGGGGTCGAGGCCTTCGAGCACCGCGTCGGCCCCGCTCGGCGCAGCCGAGTACTGAGAGCTGCCGGAGCCCTGCGGGAAGAGGGTGGAGTGCGTTGCTGCTGTCACCCCGCCATGCTGCCAGTTCGGCGGGTGCGGGTACGCCGGTTGTCCACAGGCAGACACTTGCAGTCGTACTAATGCGGCAGGCGCGGCCCCGGCCTCCGGACCCCGCACCGTCGGCGTACGGGAATGGTGGACCCGTCACGTACGTTCCACTCACTGCGAATACGCACCCCCAGCAGCAAAGGAGCGCGAGACACATGCCGGGCACTGTGACGATGTACAGCACCACGTGGTGCGGCTACTGCCGTCGGCTGAAGAGCCAGATGGACCGCGAGGGCATCGCGTACGACGAGATCAACATCGAGCAGGACCCGGACTCCGCGGCGTTCGTGGAGAAGGCGAACGGCGGCAATCAGACGGTTCCCACCGTTTTGTTCCCGGACGGTTCGACCCTCACTAACCCTTCGCTGGCGCAGGTCAAGCAGAAGATCGGGGTCTGAGCCCCCGTTAGAGGGCCGTGCCCGGCTTCGGCAGGGGCTTGCCGTACCAGAGTTCGATCAGGCGGGCCGCAATCGAGATGCCGTAGGGGGGAAGCACCTCCCCGGACTCGAAGGCGGCCCGTAGCTCTTCGCGGGAGAACCAGCGGGCTTCGTGGATCTCGTCGCCGTCGACGTCGATGTGCGCCGAGGTGGCACGGGCCATGAAGCCCAGCATGAGGCTCGAGGGGAAGGGCCAGGGCTGACTGGCGATGTACTCGACCTCCCCGACGGTGACGCCGGCCTCCTCCAGGACCTCGCGGCGTACCGACTGCTCAATGGACTCGCCGGGCTCGACAAAGCCGGCGAGGGTGGAGAACCGTCCCTCGGGCCAGTGCACTTGGCGGCCGAGCAGGATGCGGTCGTCGTCGTCCGTGACGGCCATGATCACGGCCGGGTCGGTGCGGGGGTAGTGCTCGGCGCCGCAGGCGGGGCAGCGGCGGATGTGACCGGCCGCGGCGATCACGGTGCGTTCGCCGCAGCGGGAGCAGAAGCGGTGCAGGCGCTGCCAGTTCTCCAGGGCGACGGCGTGCACCATGAGTCCCGTGTCGCGAGGTGACAGGAGCAGGCCTGCCTCGCGCAGTCCCGCGGCGCGTGCGGACTGGTCCATGCGGCCGGGGAGCGCGTCCTTCTGGAGTGCGAAGTAACTGACGCCGTCGTCGTCGGTGCCCAGGAAGTAGCGGTGTGCCTCGGTGAGAGGGGCTTCGAAGGAGGGGGTCATCACGAGTTCGGTGGTGCCGTCCTCCGTCTCGTCGATGAGGACCTGGCCACCGGAGACCACGAACGCGCGGGTCGTGGGGTGGCTCCACGCCGCGGCGAGCCAGGCTTCGTCGAGCCGGTGGTGGGCGGCCCGGTCGATGCCGCTCGGGGCGGTGAGCGAGATGGGACGGTCGGCGGTGTGATCGGTCCAGGTGGTCACGGGTGCTTCCAACTCCCCCGGTGGAACGGGTATTTCAGCGGGACGTGCGGCAGGACTCGGCGGCGTTCGGCGGGCTCTTTCAGTGTGCATCGCGCCCGTTGTCCGCTAGGTCGCCCCGTCCGCGGCGGGGCCCGCACCGCCCTCGGCGGTCGGGAAGCCGGTCTCCCGGGGTTTCGCGGCAAGCCAGTCGGCACTGCGCCGTATGTCCGCCGTGCGCTCGGGCCGGGCCGGCACGGACGGAATGCGCGGCCACTCGGTGAGGTCGTCGAGGAAGGCGGCGCGGTGGTTCTCGATGTACGGGCGGACGGCGCTGTCCGAAGTCTTGCTCATGTTCACGAGCCTATCCGCCCGCACTGACATGCTGGTCCGGCGGTTCGTCCCAGGACGGCTCCTCCAGGAGCAGCCGCTCCAGTGCGGCCCGGTCCGGCAGATTCTCGGGCCGTACGATCTCGCCGCCGCGTACGTAGAGGAAAGCGGCCTTGACGGACTCCAGGGGTACGCCGTGCTGCTCGGCCCAGGCGAGCCGGTAGAGGGCGAGCTGGAGGGGGTCGGCGGTGCGGCTGCGGTTGGTCTTCCAGTCGACGATCTCGTACGTCGTCTCGTCGCCGTCGCCCTCCTTGTAGACGGCGTCGATGCGGCCTCGTACGACTCGTCCGGCGATCTCGAGCTGGAAGGGGGCTTCTACGCGGTAGGGCGTGCGATGGGCGTACAGGGTGCGTTCGAAGGCGTCCTTGAGTGCCTCCAGGTCGCGTTCGTCCGCGATCTCGGCCTCGCTGCCGGGCAGTTCCTCCGGCTCCAGCATGGGCAGCCGCAGCTCTTCGAAGCGGGTCTCGACCCAGGCGTGGAAGCGGGTGCCGCGGCGTGCGGCGCGCTGCGGGGCGCGTGGCATGGGGCGCGCGAGCTCCTGCGCGAAGGCGTCCGGGTTGGCGGCCAGGCTCAGCATCTGGGATGCGGTCAGGGAGATCGGCAGAGGTACGTCCTTGACGCTCTCGCGGGTGCGCAGGAGCTCTCCGGTGAGGGCGTCCAGATCGCGGTCCCAGGAGGCGATGGTGCGGGCTTCCTCGGGGGTGAGGGGCGCGGTCTCCGGTGGGTGCGGGAGGGCGTCCGGGGCGGGGGTGGGGCGCGGGATCCTCGGCCGGTTCCGAGGCCATGACTCCGGGGGGGCTGGGGGCTCGTCCGCGAATTCGGCCTCTCCGTACGGCCCGTCCGCGAATTCGGCCTCTTCATGGAAGGCTTCGTCCGCGTACGGAGCTTCGTCGGCGAAGTCACCGTCCCCGTAAGGAGGTTCGTCCTCCTCGGGCGGAGGCGGCCAGTCCGGATCGCCGTAGGGGGCTTGGACGTCGTGGGCGGACGGGTGGGCCGCCTCGTGGGAGTGCTCGGACTCCAGGTGGGCCAGCACCGTTGCCGCGGCTGCTCGTCGGCGGGCCAGCGCCGCGTCGTCCAGCGGGAGGGGCCACACGTGGTCGCCGGTGGCCTCATGAAGCGCCGGATTCTCCTCGTCCTCCTCGGGTTCGTCCGCCCAGACCTCGGTCTCGCCGTGCCCGGCCGCGCAGTGCTCGTACAGGGCCTGCAGGAAGTCGGAGGGTCCGCGTGGCTTCTTCTGGGAGGGGCCCCACCAGTGGCCGGAGCCGAGGAGGAGGGAGCGGGGGCGGGTGAACGTGACGTAGCCGAGGCGAAGTTCCTCGGTGTGCTGATGGTCCTTCATGGCCTCATGGAAGGCCTTCATGCTCCTGGAGTCCCACGCTTCGATGTCGGGCAGTGTGTCGGCGTCGCCGCGCAGTTCGTGGGGCAGGACCTTGCCCTGGGCGGTCCACTTCTCGCGGCCCTGAGTGCTGGGGAACGTGCCGGTGACCAGTCCGGGGACCGCGACGACGTCCCACTCCAGGCCCTTGGACTTGTGGGCGGTGAGCACCTTGACGGTGTTCTCACCGCCCGGCAGGGCGTTGTCGAGGCCCTTCTCGTACTGGGCGGCCGTACGCAGGAAGCCCAGGAAGGCAAGGAGGGTGGCCTCGCCGTCGTTGGCGGCGAAGGACGCGGCGATGTCGAGGAAGTTGGACAGGGTTTCGCGGCGGCGGGCGGCCAGGGCGTGCGGGGACGCGGAGAGCTCCACCTCCAGGCCGGTCGTGGCGAGGACTCGGTGCAGGACGTCCATCAGCGGGTCGGCCAGCGAGCGGCGCAGGTCACGCAGTTCGGTGGCGAGCCGGGCGAACCGCACGCGCGCGTCCGGCGAGAAGGGCAGCCCGTCGTCGTCCCCGTCGCCTCCCAACGGCGTCTCCAGGAAGGTGTCGAGGGCATCCGCGAGCGAGATCACCTCGGCCGGATCGACCCCCTCGACGGCCGCAGCGAGCCGGCGGTCCGGGTCGTCGTCGGCGCCCACGCGCGCGTGGGACACGAGGAGCCGTGCGCGGCGTCCCAGGAGGGCGAGGTCGCGGGCGCCGATGCGCCAGCGCGGGCCGGTGAGCAGGCGGACCAGGGAGGCGTTGGCGCCCGGGTCCTGGAGGACTTCGCAGACGGCGACGAGGTCGGCGACTTCCGGGAGGTGCAGCAGCCCGGAGAGGCCGACGACCTCGACGGGAATGTCGCGGGCGACGAGCGCGCCCTGGATCTCGGCGAAGTCGGTCGCGGTACGGCACAGGACGGCGATCTCGCCGGGCACCTTTCCGGTGCGTACGAGATGGGCGATGGAGTCGGCGAGCCAGTCCATCTCCTCGGCGTGGGTGCGCAGCAGCGCGCAGCGCACCATGCCGTCGCGTTCGGCACCAGGGGCCGGGCGGAGGGCCTCCACGCCCGCGTGCCGGGCGCGTAGGGGCTCCGCGAGGCCGTTGGCGAGGGTGAGGAGTCGGCCGCCGCTGCGGCGGTTCTCGCTGAGCGCCTGGCGGGTCGCGGGGCGGCCGTCGGTGTGCGCGAAGTGCTCGGGGAAGTCGTCGAGGTTGGCGACGGAGGCGCCGCGCCAGCCGTAGATCGCCTGGCAGGGGTCGCCGACGGCGGTCACGGGATGGCCGGTGCCGCCGCCGAACAGGCCTGCCAGGAGGATGCGTTGGGCGACCGACGTGTCCTGGTACTCGTCGAGCAGGACCACCCGGAACTCGTCGCGCAGGATGTCGCCGACCTCGGGCCGGGTGCGGGCGAGCGTCGCGGAGAGTGCGATCTGGTCTCCGAAGTCGAGGAGGTCACGCTCACGCTTGGCCGCCCTGTAGTGGCCCACCAGTTCGGCCAGTTCACGGCGCGCGGCGGCCGTCTCCGGGACCTTGCGCAGGTCGGCGTTGGTGAGTTTGGCGCTCTCCAGATCGCGCAGCAACGCGGCGTCGTACGCGCGCAACTGCTCGGGCCGTACGAGGTGTTCGGCGAGTTCGGAGTCGAGCGCGAGGAGGTCGCTGACCAGGTCGGGGAAGGAGCGGGTGAGCGCCGGGTAGGGCCCCGGGGCCTCGCGCAGGACGCGGGCGGCGAGCTGGTAGCGGGTGGCGTCGGCCAGGAGGCGCGCGGTGGGTTCGAGCCCGATGCGCAGGCCGTGGTCGGTCAAGAGACGGCCTGCGAAGGCGTGGTACGTGGAGATGGCGGGCTCGCCCGGCGGGTTGTCCGGGTCGATCACATCGGGGTCGGTGACGCCGGCCTTGATCAGGGCCTTGCGTACGCGCTCGGCGAGTTCGCCGGCGGCCTTGTTGGTGAACGTCAGGCCGAGGACCTGTTCGGGGGCGACCTGCCCGGTGCCGACCAGCCACACCACGCGCGCGGCCATCACCGTGGTCTTGCCGGAGCCGGCTCCGGCCACGATCACCTGCGGGGCGGGCGGTGCGGTGATGCAGGCCGTCTGCTCCGAGGTGAACGGAATGCCGAGGAGCTCCTTGAGCTGTTCGGGATTGGTGATACGAGCGGGCACCTCAGAGAGGCTAACCGCGATCACTGACAGCGGGGGTCGCATCGGCTGCCGGGCCGGAGGATGCGCTGGTCAACACGCGTGGTGCGCTATGTCACTTCCGGTACCACTTGACGAGGCGACACCCTTGGGCGGGCTCACTCGACCACGTGGCGTCCCTCGGGACGTGCGCTGCACGACGCCCGGAACGCGCAGTGTGTGCAGTGTTGTCCTGTGCTCGGGGTGAACCGCTCGTCGAGGACCTTGCCCGCGGCAGTGGCGAGAAGGTCGCCGATCCACTCCCCGGAGAGGGGCTCTTGGGCCTGCACCTTCGGCAGGGTCTCGCCGCCGTCCTTCCTGGGGGCGCCCTGCCGGAGCTGGACGAGTTCGGCGCCGCCCGGGTCGGGGTGCTCGCCTTCGAAGGCCTCGTCGACGGCGCCCTCGCGTACGGCGAGCTGGTAGACGGCGAGCTGGGGGTGGTGGGCCACGTCGGCGGCGGTCGGTGCCTGTTTGCCGGTCTTGAAGTCGACTACGTAGGCGCGGCCTTCGGTGTCCCGCTCGACGCGGTCCATGGAGCCGCGGATGCGTACTTCGTAGGAGCCCGCTTCGAGGGTGATGTCGAAGTCGTGCTCGCTGGCCACCGGCGTACGGCCCGCACGGTCCAGCACATGCCACTTCAGGAAGCGTTCGAGCGCCACGCGCGCGTGCTCCTTCTCCTGCGCCGACTTCCAGGGGGCGTCGAAGGCGAGCGCGTTCCACACGGAGTCGAGGCGCTCCATGAGGACGGCGAGGTCGGCGGGGGTACGTCCGGAGGCGACCTCGTCGGCCAGCACGTGCACCACATTGCCGAAGCCCTGGGCGGCGGTCGCGGGGGTGTCGGCCTTCACCTCACGGCCGAGGAACCACTGGAGGGCGCAGGTGTTGGCGAGTTGGTCGAGGGCGCTCCCGGAGAGCACGACGGGCTGGTCGCGGTCGCGCAGCGGAACCTTGCTCTCGGTCGGCTCGTACATGCCCCACCAGCGATAGGGGTGCGCGGACGGCACGAGAGGGCGGCCGTCCTCGTCGCCGAGCGCGGCGAGCCGGGCCAGGCGGCGGGCGGCGGCCCCCCTGAGGGTGTCCGAGACGCGGGGGTCGACGATCGTGGCGCGCAACTCGGCGACGAGGGCGGCGACGGACAGGGGGCGGCGGGGGCGGCCGGTGACGTCCTTGGGTTCGACGCCGAGTTCGGTGAGGAAACGGGACGGCTGGTCGCCGTCGTCGGCGGGGGCCTTCACGGCGGTGACGACGAGACGTTCACGCGCGCGCGTGGCGGCCACGTAGAACAAACGGCGTTCTTCGGAGAGCAGCGCTCCGGGGGTGAGCGGTTCGGCGAGGCCGTCGCGTCCGATGCGGTCGGCCTCCAGGAGGGAACCGCGGCGGCGCAGGTCCGGCCACAGTCCCTCCTGCACGCCCGCGACGACGACCAGGCGCCACTGCAGGCCCTTGGAGCGGTGTGCCGTCATCAGGCGTACGGCATCAGGGCGTACGGCCCTGCGGGTGAGCGTGTCGGCGGCGATGTCCTCGGCCTCGATCTCCTCCAGGAAGTTCAGGGCGCCGCGGCCACCCGTGCGCTCCTCGGCGCGGGCCGCCGTCGCGAACAGCGCGCACACGGCGTCGAGGTCGCGGTCCGCGTTGCGCCCGGCCGCGCCGCCACGTCGGGCGGCCCGCTCCAGGCGCTGAGGCCACGGTGTGCCGTCCCACAGCTCCCAGAGCGCCTCCTCGGCCGTGCCGCCGCCGGCGAGGCGCTCACGGGCCTTGCGCAGCAGAGCGCCCAGACGCTGGGCTCCGCGCGCGTACGAGGGGTCGTGCGCGACCAGCCGCTCCGGCTCGGCCAGCGCCCGTGCCAGCAACTCGTCCGAGGGCGGCGGGACGAGGTTGCCCCCGGCGCGCTCCTCCTCGCGCAGGGCACGGCCCAGGCGGCGCAGATCGGCGGCGTCCATGCCGGCCAGCGGGGAGGCGAGGAGGGTGAGCGCGGTCTCGGTGTCGAGCCAGGGCACTTCCGGAGCGACGGCGGCTTCGGAGTCGGGCTCGGGCTCGGGCTCGGCGGCAGCGTCGGTGGGAGCAGGGGTGACGGTGTCCGCGCGCGCGGACGTGGCACTTCCCTCAGCCGACCCCTCTCCGTCGGCACCCGCCCCGGCTCTGGCCTGCTCGGCTGCCCGCGCTGCGTCCCGAAGTGCCGCCTCGGCCACCGCTTTGAGTGCCGTCAACAGGGGTGCCACCGCTGGTTCATGGCGCAGGGGAAGGTCGTCGCCGTCTATGTCGAGGGGGACGCCGGCCGCGGTGAGGGTGCGGCGGACGGTCGGGATGGTCCGGTGGCCGGCGCGTACCAGGACGGCCATCTCGCTCCAGGGGACGCCGTCCTCCAAGTGGGCGCGGCGAAGGATGTCCGCGATGTTGTCCAGCTCCGTGCCGGGGGTCGGGTACGTGTAGACCTCGACGCGGCCATCGTCCCGTACGGGAGTCAGCTCCCTGTGGGCGCGGACCTTCTCCGCCGGGAGGCGGGTCAGGGGCATGCGCCGGGTCAGCAGCCGGGTGGCGGCCAGCAGTCCGGCGCCCGACCGGCGTGACGTCCTCAGGACCTCGACCGGGGCCGGAGAGCCGTCCGCGCGTGGGAAGGCCTCCGGGAACTCCAGGATGCCGTTCACGTCGGCGCCCCGGAACGCGTAGATCGACTGGTCGGGGTCGCCGAAGGCGACGAGAGTGCGGCTGGCACCCGCGAGCGCGTGCAGCAGCCGTACCTGTGCCGGATCGGTGTCCTGGTACTCGTCGACGAAGACCGCGTCGTACTGCGCGGCGAGCCGTGCGGCGACCTCGGGACGGCGGGCGAGCAGCACCGCGCGGTGCACCAGTTCCGCGTAATCGAGCACTCCTTGCATATCGAGAACGTCGAGGTACTCGGCGAGGAAGGCGGCCGCGGCGCGCCAGTCGGGGCGGCCGATGCGGGAGGCGAACGAGTCCAACGCGTCCGGACCGAGCCCCAGTTCGCGACTGCGGGCCAGCACCGCGCGAACCTCGTCGGCGAAGCCGCGCGTCGTCAGGCAGGCGCGCAGCTCGTCCGGCCAGCGCACATGGGCGAGGCCGAGCCGCTCGAGGTCGGGCTGGCCCGCGAGGAGTTCACGCACCGCCACGTCCTGTTCGGGGCCGGAGAGCAGCCGCAGCGGCTCCACGAACAGGTTGCTGTCCTGGTGGGCGCGGACCAGGGCATAACAGAAGGAGTGGAAAGTGGTCGCCTGGGGCGCGCGGGCCGCCCCCATGCGCAGCGCCATGCGGTCCCGCAGCTCCACAGCGGCCTTGCGGCTGAACGTCAGCACCAGGACCCGCTCGGGATCCGTGCCACGCCCGATCCGGGCCGCCACGGACTCCACGAGTGTCGTCGTCTTGCCGGTGCCCGGACCTGCGAGGACGAGCAGCGGGCCCCCCTTGTGGTCAACCACGGCCCGCTGATCTGCGTCCAGCAGAGGGGGAGCCACCCGGACCGGCGGGGTACGCACCAGTCGGTAAGCGCCACGGTTCCCCTGCCGCCCCTGGTGGTGCGACAGGCGCCTGGTGGAGGAAGAGGAGCTCACGTGGTTCGCCGGTCCTGGTGGGTGTGCTGGTTGGCTTACCGCCGCGCGTGGGCGGCGGTGGCCGCGTGGTGAGGGGGATGCGCGCCGTTGACGCTACGCCCGTGAGGACAGCGGAAGGAGGGCTTCCGCTTCTTCCCTCCCGTCCCTCAGAACGCTTGCGTCCCCCGCATCACGAACGTACGCCATGCCACGAACGTGCCCAGTTTCCCCTGTACGGGCCGCTGATCCCCCTTTCGGGCGTCCGATGGCGGAAGCTGTCAAGTGTGACGTTCCGCGCGCTGCTCGCCGTCCCACCGCGCTCGCTTCATGTCGACGCGCGGCAGGTGGCCCTCGGAGGCTCTGCTCGCCTCCTTCAGGGGCGTGCCCTCCGCCTGGTAGTGGCCGAGGGCCTCCAGTTCGTGACCCGGGAGCAGCACGCCGTCCGCGCGTATGACGCGCCACCACGGAACGGCTCCTCCGTAGAGGGCCATCACACGGCCGACCTGACGTGGCCCCCCTTCCTCGAGCCACTCGGCGACGTCCCCGTACGTCATGACGCGGCCGGGCGGAATCAGCTCGGCGACCTCAAGGACTCGCTCCGCGTACTCCGGCAGGGCGTTCGCCGGAAGACTCTCCTCGCTCATCCGCCCCATCCTGCCCCACCCCACCGACAACGTGACGGAGCGGTGACCGAGCGTATACCTCGCCCGGGAGCGGCACTTCGGGCAGACTGTGCGCCCCCGCAATGCCCCCTGATGCCCCTCTGTGTCGGTGGGGCATGCCACCATCATCCGGGCGGTGACTGGTGATACGAGATCAAGAAGAGACGATGAAACAGCAAGGTGTGCACTCCGAAGATACGGAGGGCACCTCTGAGGTTTCGTCGCGCCCGGACACCGGCGACGACTCGGACGAGCGCACCTCGGACGCGCACAAGAAGGGCGACCACACCTCGGACGCGTACAAGAAGAAGGGCGTCCCGGCCGCCGACGCCCCGGACTCCGAAGCCGACGACGCCCACTCCGAAGCGGTCGAGGGCGACGAACCGCTGCTCCCCGCGCGCGTGCACCGTCCCTCCGACCTGATGCGCCTCCTGGTGGGCATCCTCGCGGTCGCGGTGCTGCTGGCGATCGCCGCGTTCGCGCACGGCACGACATCGGGACTCGCCCAGGACATCAACAAGGGCACCGACGAGGCACCCGACTTGCTGAGCGAGATCGCGGGGCTCGCGTCGAGCATCGCGATCCTCCTGGTGCCGGTCGCCTTCGCCATCGAGCGGCTGATCAAGCGGGACGGACTGCGGATCGCCGACGGCGTGCTGGCCGCGGTCCTCGCTCACGGGGTGACGCTCGCCACAGATCTCTGGGTCGCCAAAGCCGCCCCGGACTCGATCCAGAAGGCGCTCACGCAGCCCTTGCCGCAGGACATCCACGCCCTCACCGACCCGGTGCACGGCTATCTCGCGCCGGTCATCGCGTACATGACGGCCGTCGGCATGGCGCGGCGGCCACGCTGGCGTGCGGTGCTGTGGGTGGTGCTGCTGCTCGACGCCTTCTCGATGCTGGTCACCGGCTACACCACACCCTTCTCGATCATCCTGACGGTGCTGATCGGCTGGAGCGTGGCGTACGGGACGCTGTACGCGGTCGGCTCGCCGAACGTGCGGCCCACGGGACGGACGCTGATGGCGGGCCTGCGGCATGTCGGCTTCCATCCGGTGAGCGCCTCCCGCGAGGAGACACCGGAGTCCACCGAGAGCGGTGACCGCGGGCGCCGGTACTTCGTGACGCTGGAGGACGGCCGGCCGCTGGACGTCACGGTGGTCGACCGTGAGCAACAGGCGCAGGGCTTCTTCTACCGCGTGTGGCGGCGTCTGACGCTGCGAGGCATCACCACGCGCCGCAGCCTCCAGTCGCTGCGCCAGGCGCTGGAGCAGGAGGCGCTTCTCGCGTACGCGGCCATCGCGGCCGGAGCCAACGCGCCCAAGCTGATCGCCACCTCCGAACTGGGCCCGGACGCCGTGATGCTCGTCTACGAGCACATTGGCGGACGCACGCTGGACTCGCTGCCGGACGAGGAGATCACCGACGAGCTGCTGCGCGACACCTGGCATCAGGTGCAGGCGTTGCAGTCGCGGCGCATCGCGCACCGCAGGCTGGCGGGCGACGCGATTCTGGTGGATCGTTCCGGCACGGTGATCCTCACTGATCTGCGCGGTGGCGAGATCGCGGCCGGTGAGCTGCTGCTGCGCATGGACATCGCCCAGTTGGTGACCACGCTGGCCCTGCGGGTCGGCGCGGAGCGCGCGGTGGCGTCGGCGGTCGAGGTGCTGGGCCCCGACACGGTGGCCGACTGTCTGCCGATGCTGCAGCCCATCGCGCTGACGCGCGCCACGCGCGCGACGCTGCGAAAGCTGGCCCGGGAGCGGGCGCAGCGGGAGCGGGAGGCCGTGCTGGAGGCCTCTCGGCAGGCCAGGCCGGGGCGCGCCGACGAGGAGGCCGAGGAAGACACCGGGCCCGTCGTACTCGAAAAGCCCGGCAAGAAGGCCGTACGGGCCGAGAAGCGCTCCGAGAAGCGGGCGATCGACGAGGCCCTGGAGGAGGCACGCGAGGAGGATCTGCTCACCCAGATCCGCCACCAGGTGCTGCTGATCAGGCCGCAGGCGCCGGTCGAACCGGCGCGCCTGGAGCGCATCCGGCCGCGCACGCTGATCAGCTTCATCGCCGGCGCCATCGGCGCGTATTTCCTCCTGTCGCAGCTCACGCACATCGAGTTCGGCACGCTCTTCGACAACGCCGAGTGGGGCTGGGTCGCCGCGGCCGTACTCTTCTCGGCGCTCAGCTACTTCGCGGCAGCCATGAGCCTGCTGGGCTTCGTGCCCGAGCGAGTGCCCTTCCTACGGGCCGTCGCGGCGCAGGTCGCCGGATCCTTCGTGAAGATCGTGGCTCCCGCGGCGGTGGGCGGCGTCGCCCTCAACACGCGCTTCCTGCAGCGCGCCGGAGTGCGGCCGGGCCTGGCGGTGGCGAGTGTCGGTGCCTCGCAGCTGTTCGGTCTGGGCAGCCACATCGTGCTGCTGCTCGCCTTCGGTTATCTGACCGGAACGGAGAAGACGCCGTCGCTGTCGCCGTCCCGCACGGTGATCGCGGGTCTGCTGACGGTCGCGGTGCTGGTGCTCGTGATGAGCTCGATTCCGTTCCTGCGGAAATTCGTCGCCACGCGCGTGCGGTCGCTTTTCGCGGGTGTCGTGCCCCGCATGCTCGACGTGCTCCAGCGACCGCAGAAGCTCATCACCGGTATCGGCGGCATGGTGCTGCTGACGGCCTGCTTCGTGATGTGCCTGGACGCGTCGATCCGGGCGTTCGGCGGCGACGACATGCCCGCGATCAGCCTCGCCAGCGTCGCCGTCGTCTTCCTCGCCGGCAACGCGCTGGGCTCGGCCGCTCCGACCCCCGGTGGCGTGGGCGCGGTCGAGGCGACCCTCACGGTCGGCCTGATCGCCGTAGGCCTGCCCAAGGAGGTCGCGGCGCCCGCGGTGCTGCTCTACCGGCTGCTCACACTGTGGCTGCCGGTGCTGCCCGGGTGGCTGTTCTTCAACCATCTGACCCGCAAAGGCGCGCTGTAGGGCCGGTCCGGCGGACAGGTCCTGGCCCTCACCCGCACAGCCCGCGCCCCGAGCGTCCCGTCCCCCGCGAGCTCAGGATGGGAACATGCCGAATCCTTCCCGGCTGCGCGCCGCTGCCCTGACCACCGCCCTTGTGCTGTCCGTGACCGTCGCCGGGTGCGACAGTGACACCGACGACAAGGACGAGGACCTGGCGGCGCAGGAGCTGAGCTGGAAGGACTGCCCGGCACCGGCCGAGTCCCAGGGAGGCGGAGAGGCCCCGTCGGCTCTGCCGAACGGCGACGAGTGGCAGTGCGCGACGCTGAAGGTGCCCCTCGACTGGGACGAGCCCAAGGGAGACACGATCGGGCTCGCGCTGATCCGGGCGGAGGCCAGCGGTGCCAAGGAGAAGCGGATCGGCTCACTGGTCTTCAACTTCGGCGGCCCCGGGTCCTCGGGGGTGGTCTCGCTGCCCGCGTTCGCCGAGGAGTACGCGCAACTGCGCACCCGCTACGACCTGGTCAGCTTCGACCCGCGCGGAGTCGGCCGCAGCGCGGGCGTGGAGTGCGCGAGTGACGAACAGCTCGATGAGTACTTCCAGCAGGACGCCACCCCCGACAACACCGCCGAGCGGAGAACGCTCTTGGAGGACACGAAAGCGTTCAACTCGGCCTGCGAGAAGAACTCCGGGAAGATCCTCCCGCACCTGCGGACCACCGACGCGGCCCGCGATCTGGACCTGATGCGGCAGGTCCTCGACAACGACAAGCTGCATTACTTCGGCATCTCGTACGGCACCGAACTGGGCGGTGTCTACGCCCATTTGTTCCCCAAGAAGGTAGGGCGGGCCGTCTTCGACGCCGTAGTGGACCCGACCCGGAGTCCGGAGCAGGGTTCGCTCGGGCAGGCCAAGGGCTTCCAGCTCGCGCTCGACAACTTCGCCGAGGACTGCACCTCGAAGCAGGAGGCATGCCCGCTCGGCGACACCGCGCAGGACGTCAAGGACCGGATAGCCAGGCTGCTCAAGGACCTCGACAGCAGGCCGATCCCGGGCGCCTTCCCGCGCGAGCTGACCCAGACCGTCGCCACCGGCGGCATCGTGCAAGCGCTCTACTCACAGGATTACTGGGAGTACCTCACCGAGGGGCTCCAGCAGGCGTACGCCGGTGACGGCACGGTTCTGATGCTGTTGGCCGACGCGATGAACGGACGGAACGAGAACGGCGAATACAGCAACATCGCCTCCGCCAACGTCTCCATCAACTGCGCGGACAGCAAGCCGCGTTACACCACGGCCGATGTGGAGGCGAAGCTTCCGCAGTTCCGCGAGGCCTCTCCCCTGTTCGGCGACTATCTGGCGTGGGGTCTGCTCGGCTGTACGGACTGGCCCGTGGCGGGAGCCGCCGACGACCCTGACGTGAGCGCCGCCGGGGCGGCACCGATCCTGGTGATCGGCAACACCGGCGACCCGGCCACGCCGTACGAGGGCGCCCGCAGAATGGCGGACGAGCTGGGCAAAGGTGTCGGCGTCGAGCTGACGTACAAGGGCCAGGGGCATGGGGCGTACGGCAGCGGGAGCAAGTGCGTACGCGACGCGGTGAACGGCTATCTGCTGGACGGCAGGGTCCCGTCGACGGGGCTGGTTTGCTCATAAAAGGGCAGGTCACAAGGTTATCCACAGGTCACCACGGCTTGACTCCCGGTCTGCCTACTATGGCCTGACCGTCATTCGCGACTCGTGCGGATGACTTGCGAGGGGGTAAGGGGCTCATGGCGCGTTTCGTACGATCCACGGCGCTGGCCGCGGCCGCGGTGCTGGTCACCGGGCTTGCGGCGGGTTGCGGTGGCGGCTCGTCCGACGAGGGCAAGGACGACGGAAAGGCCAGCGCCACGCCGCCCACGGCGCCGTCCGGTTCGACGGCGAAGCTACCGGCCTCGCTCACCTCGCAGAAGCTCGACTGGGGCCGCTGCGGGGCCACCTCGGACGGACCCGCGCCGGGCGACGACTGGCAGTGCGCGACGCTCAAAGTCCCGCTGGACTGGGAGAAGCCGAAGGGCGAGACGATCGGTATAGCTCTGATCCGCAGCAAGTCCAGCGACGAGGACTCACGCATCGGCTCGCTGCTGTTCAACTTCGGCGGCCCGGGCGGCTCGGGCATCTCCATGATGCCGTCGTACGCGGCGCTGACGTCCGAGCTGCAGGAGCGGTACGACCTGGTGAGCTTCGACCCACGCGGAGTCGCGGCCAGCGAGGGCGTGCGCTGTCGCAGCGACCAGGAGATCCAGGCCGCCGAGTCGGTCGATTCCACGCCGGACACCGCGGCCGAGGAGACCTCCTACCTCAAGGACTCCGCCGACTTCGGCAAGGGCTGCGAGGAGTCGGCGGGCAAGCTCATGGCACATGTCTCGACGACCGACACGGCCCGCGACATGGACCTGATGCGCCACGTGCTCGGTGATCAGAAGCTGCACTACTTCGGCATCTCGTACGGCACCGAACTGGGCGGTGTCTACGCCCACTTGTTTCCCAAGAACGTGGGCCGCCTCGTACTGGACGCGGTCGTCGACCCGAGCGCGGGCACGGTCGGCCACGCCAAGAACCAGACGCGCGGCTTCCAACGCGCCCTGGACAACTACCTCAAGTCCACCGGGCAGGACCCCAAGGAGGGCTCTCAGAAGATCGCGGACCTGCTGAAGAAGATCGACGCCGAGCCGCTGCCGACATCGAGCGGCCGCAAGCTCACCCAGACACTGGCACTCACCGGCATCGTCCTCCCGCTCTACAGCGAGCAGACCTGGGCCGGCCTCACCAGCGCGCTGGACGCGGCGGAGCAGGGCGATGGTTCGGAGCTGCTGGCGCTCGCCGACAGTTACAACGAGCGTGACACGACGGGACGTTACGGCACGACGACGCATTCACAACGGGTCATATCGTGCTTGGACGACAAGGAGCGGCCGACGATCGAGGAGACGAAGAAGCTGCTCCCTCAGTTCCGGAAGATCTCGCCCGTCTTCGGCGAGTTCATGGGCTGGGACACGGCCGGCTGGTGCCACAACTGGCCGGTGGCCGGTCAGCACGAGACCCCGGAGGTCAGCGCGCCCGGAGCGGATCCCGTCCTGGTCGTGGGCAACACCGGCGACCCGGCGACACCGTACGAGGGTGCCCGCAAGATGGCGGACGAGCTGGGCAAGGACGTCGGCGTCGAGCTCACCTGGAAGGGCGAGGGGCATGGGGCGTACGGGAGCAGCTCCTGCGTGGACGGCACGGTGAACGCGTACCTGCTGGACGGGGAGGTGCCGGAGGACGGGAAGGTCTGCGAGTCGTAGCCCGGCCTGCAGAAGCTCGCACAGCAGGAAAGGGCCCGGCACACCCGGTGCCGGGCCCTTCCCCGCAAAGCCAGAGCCTGCGTCCAAGCCTGCGTCTAGTACACCGGCTTCTCGGGCTCGATCTGGTTGACCCAGCCGATCACGCCGCCACCGACGTGCACCGCGTCCGCGAAACCGGCGGACTTGAGCACGGCGAGGACTTCCGCACTGCGGACACCCGTCTTGCAATGCAGGACGATCTTCTTGTCCTGCGGGAGGGTCTCCAGGGCGGTGCCCATGAGGAACTCGTTCTTCGGGATCAGCTTGGCGCCGGGGATCGAGACGATCTCGTACTCGTTGATCTCGCGGACGTCGATGATCTCGATCTTCTCGTCGTTGTCGATCCACTCCTTGAGCTGCTTGGGAGTGATCGTCGAGCCGGCGGCCGCCTCCTGGGCCTCCTCGGAGACGACGCCGCAGAAGGCCTCGTAGTCGATGAGCTCGGTGACGGTGGGGTTCTCGCCGCAGACCGCGCAGTTCGGGTCCTTGCGGACCTTGACCTGGCGGTACTGCATCTCCAGGGCGTCGTAGATCATCAGGCGGCCGACCAGCGGTTCGCCGGTACCGGTGAGGACCTTGATCGCCTCAGTGACCTGAATGGAGCCGATGGACGCGCACAGCACGCCGAGGACGCCACCCTCGGCGCAGGAGGGGACCATGCCCGGCGGCGGGGGCTCCGGGTAGAGGCAGCGGTAGCAGGGGCCGTGCTCGGACCAGAAGACGGAGGCCTGGCCGTCGAAGCGGTAGATCGAGCCCCAGACGTACGGCTTGTTGAGGAGCACGCAGGCGTCGTTGACCAGGTAGCGGGTCGCGAAGTTGTCGGTGCCGTCGACGATCAGGTCGTACTGGCTGAAGATGTCCATCACGTTCTCGGCCTCGAGCCGCTCTTCGTGAAGGATCACGTTCACGTACGGGTTGATGCCGAGCACGCTGTCGCGGGCCGACTCGGCCTTGGAGCGGCCGATGTCCGCCTGGCTGTGGATGATCTGGCGCTGCAGGTTCGACTCGTCGACCTCGTCGAACTCCACGATGCCGAGCGTGCCGACGCCCGCCGCGGCCAGGTACATCAGGGCCGGCGAGCCCAGGCCGCCGGCGCCAACAGCGAGCACCTTGGCGTTCTTCAGCCGCTTCTGCCCGTCCATCCCGACGTCGGGGATGATCAGGTGGCGGGAGTACCTGCGGACCTCGTCTACGGTGAGCTCAGAAGCTGGCTCGACCAGGGGTGGCAGCGACACGGGGACTCCGTTGGTCGGTCAATCACTACGGTTGTTCTCCGCGTAACACTGCCACGCCCCTCTTCATTCCGAGACACCCGTTCCGAGGCGCGAGACGATTTCGTCCCAGTAGCCGGGCATGGTTTCCCAGGGGTCGACGCGACCGCCGCGGTCCGTGCGGTCGGTGAAGTAGATCGTCGAGGCGCCCTGCCAGCGGGCTATGCGCAGCGCCTCCTCGAGATGGCCGCGGGGCACGCTGTGCACGAAGTGGCAGAAGCGGTCGGCCGGGTGGTCGGCGGTCCACTCCGCCACCTGCGACCAGCGGTATTCGCTCCAGGGGCCGCAGAAGGTCACCAACTGGTCGGCGGTTTCGGCATATCCGGGATGCGGGTGGGAGCCGTGTCCGAGGACGATATGTCCCTCGCCGAGGAACGCGCGCAGGGTCGTGGCCGTACGGCTGACCTCGGGAAGCGCTGTCCGATCCGTGGGACAGCGGTCCAGAAAGAAGCCGTCGACCCGATACCAGTCGAGATACCGGTGCGCGTCCGATATCAGCTCGGCGAAGGTGCGTGCGCCGTACCTCACATCCAGGTGTCCCAGGACCCGGACACCCGCGTTGCGCAGTCGCCCCGCCGCGGCGAGGCAGTGCGGGTCGGGCCGGGCGCCGGGACCGTCGGCGACGTTGAGGACGACCCAGTGCAAGGGGGTGCCGGGGCGAGCGAGTTCGCCCCATTCGAGGGGGGCGAGGAGGGGGTGTGCATAGCCGGGGACGCCGAAGCCGAGACGTATGTCGGTGCTCGCGGTGCCCACCGCGGTGCTGGTCAGATGCGGCATGCCGCCTCCATCCAGATATCGGCGAGGGACTCTTCGAGGTGGATGCGGGGCCGCCAGCCGAGCCGGTCGCGTGCGGTGCGCACATCGGCCTGCTGCCAGCTGCCGCAGCCGTCGGGATAGGGGTACGCGGCCGGGGCCGTGTGCTCGGGTTCGGAGCGGGGGTGACCGATGGATGGCCTGACGATTCCGGGCGGGCTGTCGAGTTCGTGCAGCGCGCCGCCGTAGCCGGCCACGCGCGCGAGGACGGCGGCCGCGTCCCGGAGGCGTACGGCACGTCCGGAGCCGATGTTGATGACGCCCTGTGCGGCGGAGAGGGAGGCGGCGTGGACGGCGCGCGCGACATCGCGTACGTCGATGAAGTCGCGCTGGATGCCGAGTCCGCCCACCTTCAGTTCGCCGTCGCCGGACTGCATGGCGCGGCGCATGGCCTCGGCGAGGCGGCCGAGGGGCGAACCGGCGGGGGTGCCGGGTCCGGCGGGCGAGAAGACCCGCAGGACAACGGCGTCCAGGCCCGAGCCCAGGACGAGTTCGGTACCGGCGAGCTTGCTGACGCCGTACGGGCCGCCGGGGCGTGGCACGGCGTCCTCTGCCGTGCAGGAGCCGGGCTGGCTGGGGCCGTACTCCGCGCCGCAGCCGATCTGCACGAGACGTGCGTGGCAGGCGCTGCGGCGCAGGGCCTCGCAGACGGTGGCGACGGCGACGGTGTTGTGCCGGGTCAGTTCGCGGGCGCCGCCGCGGGTGGCGCCGGCGCAGTTGATGACGACGCCGGGGTGCACCGCGTCCAGGAAGCGGGTCAATGCGCCCGGGCTGCCACTGGCGAGGTCGAAGCGCACATCCGCGTCGTCGCCCCGGCCGAGCGCGGTGAGCTGCACGGCCGGGTCGGCGAGGAGGCGGTCGGCGACGTACCGGCCCAGAAATCCGTTGGCTCCGATCAGCAGCACCCTCATCGGGCGGCTCCCGGGGTGGATTCTCCGATACGGAGGGTGATCATCTCGTGTCTCCTTCAAGGGTGTTGCCATGGTTCGTCAGGGAGGCCCGCGGTGTCGGCCCCGCGGGAGGGTTGCGCTCAGCACGAGAGCCGGGCGCCGATGCCGGGCTCGGGGTGCGGTTCACGGCGTCCCACCGTGGTCCGCGTGGGCCGAGGCCCGGGTGAGGGTCCTGGTCGCGTGGACCAGGAGTACGAGCGCCGCGGCCCCGCATACGAGAGCCGGCAGGGCACCGGGCCCCCATGCGCCGGCCACGGTCTCGACGGGAACGGCGAGAAACGAGCAGCCGGGCAGGCGGCCCGCGAAGACACTCGCCACAGCCGTCGCCTCGATCGCGCCGACAGCGGCCAGGACGACAGCCGGGGCGCGCGTGAAACCGTGCACGGTGAGCAGCCGGGCGAGCAGCAGGAGCGCGCCGAGGGCGCCGGTTCCGGCGTAGGCGGCGGGATCGACGGGCTCGCCCAGCAGCGCCCCGCACAATGCGAGCAGTCCGCCCAGGACACAGAGGAACAGCCCGAACGCGCCCAGGAGCAGGGGCCGTACGGAGGCGGCGAACTCCCCCAGAGCTCGGCTGGCGGCCAGCCTGCGCCGGGCGCGTACGGCGAAGAGGTGGGCGCACCAGGCCGCCGGGGCACAGGCCAGGCCGAGGGCCGGCACGGAACCGAGGCGCACCGGCCAGGGGCCGTCGAGGTCACCGTTCGGCCAGCCGTCCGGGCCACCCGCGAGGGCGGCGGCGAGCAGGCCGTCGCCGAGGAGGGTGTACGCGAGGAGCCAGCAGGTCCACGCGCGCGTGCCCTTGGTCGTGCGCCACGCGCGCGTGGTGTGCAGGGGGCCGCTGCTCAGGGCCAGACGCAGGCTCAGGGCAATGGCGAGTACGCCCATGACGGCGACCGCGACGGCGAGGCGCGGCCGGTCCTCGGTGAGGCGCAGCCCCGTCACCGCCGCCGCGCACGCGGCGCCCGGCAGCAGGGCGAGCAGGGCCCAATCGGCGCGCATCTTGGGGAGTTTGACGGCAGCGGCCGCTGGGCCCGTCTCGCCGTCGCGGGGCACGCGCGCGTACATCTCCTCGGCCAGCGAGAACACGTCGCGATGCCGGAAGCGGGCCACGGTCCGGTCGGTCACCCCGTGTGCCTCCAGCCCCGCCGCGATCTCCAAGGGATCCACGGCCCGTTCGCACAGCTTGCGGTGACGGTGCATCAGGGCTTTCACGGGATCCGCGGGGACCCGGCTGTTGGACTCGTCCGACGAACCCGACGAACCCAACGAACCCGGAACATCCGGCGCACCCAGCTCACCAGGTGCACCAGGCGCGTCGGCAGTCACCAGCCACTCGTCCGACCCCGCATTCCACGCCGCGGCACTGCCCGGCGCCCCGCGCAGGTCCACATCCTGCCGCCGCCCGCTCATCGCGTCCCCTCCCCGGCGGGCACCCGCTCCTGAGCCGAGTCGGAAAGGGCGCCCGCCGCCCCGGCACCTGCCGCCCCGGACCCCGCCGGAGCCCCCGCAGCCCACCGCGGACCGCTCGCCGACACGGACCGGATCCCGGACCCGGCCCAGCGACCTCGCACATGGGCCTCGGCCGGTACGGCGAAGGGCAGCGGTTCGCCGGTGCCGTCGGTGGCTGCTCGGCGGACCGGGCAGTGCGAGACGATCTCCAGGTAAATGCTGTGAAATGCTGTGATGTTCTGCTCGACCGTGAACAGTTCGAGGGCACGCGCGCGTGCCGCCGCGCCGAGGAGTGCACGGCGCTCGGGGTCGCGCAGCAGGGCGACGCACGCCTCGGCGAGCGCCCGCGGATTGCATGGCGGCACCACCAGACCCGTACCACCGATGACCTCCACGACCGCGCCGACGTCCGTGGACACCGTGGCGCGCCCGCAGAACATCGCCTCGACGAGACTGATCGGGAAACCCTCGACGACGCTCGACAGAACGACCACGGCCCCGGCCGCGTACGTCTCCGCGAGACTCGGCAGGTCCGGCCCGCCGATCTCCTCGAACGACACCGGCGACACTGCCGACACCGGGTTGTCGCCGATCTCGCGTACGCCTTCCACCTCATCGGCGAAGAACTGTGCGGCCAGCGCCTTGCACTGGGCCAGATACGCAGCCCCAACCGGCCCTTCGGCAGGCGCGCCGACGATCCGCAGCCGCGTCTTCGGCCGCACTTTGCGGACCTCCGCGAAGGCCTGCAGCAGCGAGACGAGGTCCTTGCCGGGCTCGATCCGCCCGACCCAGATCAGCGTGTCCGGATCGGCGCGGTCCGCTCGCTCGCCCACGTCCCGGAAGCGGGACGCGTCCATGCCGGGACAGACCGTACGGAGCTTGGCGCGGTCGGCGCCGCAGCGCTCCTGCCAGCGGCGGGCGTGCGTATTGCCGGGCGTGATGAGCGCGGCCTGCCGGTACATCTCGGCCGCGAGCCGGCCATGGAACGCCGCGAGCAGCGCCCGCGCCGGGCCGGACTCCTCGCGCGAGCCCAAGTAGTGCGCCCGCAACTGCACGCCATACTCCGTGACCAGCAGCGGCACGCCCCAGAAGTGACGTGCGAGCAGCCCGGGCAGGGCCGCGGCTCCCCCGGACGTGGCGTGGCACAGGTCGACGGAGCCGAGTCCGTCCTCCTCGTCGTACCAGTCGAGCGACAGGGGCCGCAGGGCGCGCTCGATGCGGTCGGCGACGGTGAGCAGATCCGGGACGCGCGCCCCCCGCGCGGCATGCAGTGCGCCGGGCGCGCGGCAGGCGCTCTCCAGGGCGCGCACGGCGGTTTCGGAACGCAGGGCTCCGATCAGGCCGCCGCCCTCCTCCCGGACGAGTTCGGCAAGCCCGTACAGCGCACTGCCGAAACGGTCCGCCGCACTCGATGAGCCACCCCCGGAAGCCTCCCCGACGGCGTCCCCCGCACACACAGCCGCCGCCAACTCCCCGTAGCACTCGGCGAACCGCCGCCGCGCCCGGCGCCCATACCCCACGCCGTCATCGCCCGCGGTCCATAACGGCGCCGTGCGTACGCGGCCGACCTGGGGCGGAAGCTCGATCCAGCCCTCGCCCCGCTGCCGTTCGCTCCTACTGAGCGCGTAGACGTCGAAGTCGTGCTGCCCGAGCCCGCGTACGAGCCGGTCGCACCAGAGCCTGGCGTCACCGCTCACATATGGATAGCCACCCTCCGTAAGCAGTCCGATGCGCACGAGTGCACCCCTGATCTTCCGTATGGGGAGCCGCCGTTGACCCGGCGACTCACAGCGGAACGAACGTACGCGGACATGACC
>NZ_BAAGPS010000032.1:115495-135404 GCF_054783935.1 Streptomyces pseudoechinosporeus | reverse complement strand
AAAGGGGTGAACGGGCGTAACTTTCCCGTACGGATCGCGTTTCGTCGCGCTAAGAGATCAATCGAGTACGCATCGCGCGAGTCTCAAGCTCCGGGAAACGGCCAGGGGTTGGCCCGGCACTTGATCCCGTCGTACTCGAGGAACTTGCTCTGCTGTTGCATGACGGGCGCGAGTTCCCCGTCCTTGTCGCAGGTCACATGGCCGTAGCCGAGCCGGTGGCCGATCTCGTGGTTGATCAGCATCTGCCGGTACGCGTACATCTTGTCGCCGTACGTCTCGGCACCCCGGGCCCAGCGATACGCGTTGATCATCACGCGGTCGGTGGCCGCGGAGTCGCAGGAGACGTTGTCCACGGTGGTGTCCAGGCCCGACTTGGCACACCAGAACGCGGTGGTGCCGGGGCTGGCCAGCGTGATGACGAAGTCGGGCTTCCCGGTGGAGACCCGCTCGAAGGTACGGCCGCCGTCGTGGGCCCAGCTCCGGTCGTCGTTCAGGGTCTTGTGCACGGCCTGCGCGAAGAGTCCGCCGTCGAGGCCGAGGCCCTTCTCGACGTCGACGCGGTAGGTGAACTTCTGTCCCGTGCCGGGCGCCTGGTCGAATCCGCGGATCGCCTCGAATTCCCCGCCGCCCTTGAGGTTCGCGTCCAGCGGGTACTTCTTCGCCATCAACTGGGCGTACGTCGGCCGAGCCGCACCCTCCACCTGGGACGGGGGCGTCGGCCTGGTGTTGCCGCGCGCCGCGGAGTCCTTGACTTCCCGGTCCGCGCCGCCCGAGGTCTGCGGGCGCGCGGAGGTGTCCTCGCGCCCGTCGGTGACCTGCCCGGCCACGACGACGGCGAGCACGGTGGTGACGGCGGCGGCCGCGATCCCGGTGAAGGTCCAGCCCTTGCCGCCCTTGGCCTTCTCCGGCAGATCGGGCCCCGGGGGCGCCTTGTGCTCGGTTTCCGCGGGGTCGGGGTCCCAGTCGGTTGCGGAGTGGTACGGGTCCGAGCGGAGCGCCTGGTCGTCGGAGTGCGGCGCGAACACGTCGTCGTCCTTGTCGAAGGCGTCAACATAGGCCTGGCGGGGACCCAGCGGCGGCGCCTGCCGTTGCCGCGGAACCGTGTGCCCCGGACCAGCATCCTGCGATACTCCCGGCCCTCCCGGGTACGACCCCTGAGGCGCGCCGTACCCGGGCGCCCCGCTGAACATCCCCCAGCCACCGCCGGGTTCCCGCTGCTCGGGATGCGCGCCACGGACCTGGGGGACACCGTGGGCAGGGGTACCGTCGGGGAGCCGAGGCACGCCCTGAGCCGGCGTACCGTCAGAAAACCGCGGAACCCCACGCGCGGGCGTGCCGTCCGGCAGCCGGGGAACCCCACGAGCCGGAGTGCCGTCGGCGTACCGCGGAACTCCGCCCGCAGGCGTCCCGTCAGGAAAGCGTGGAACCCCGTTCGCATCCGGACGCGGAACCCACCCCTCGGGCAGCCGTGGTACCCCGCCCGCCGGAGTGCCGGGGCCGCCGCCCCTCGGTGGCGGCTGCGGCTGGGGCTGCGGCCCGGAGGAAACCCGGCGTTGTCCCGTGCTCGGTTCCGGGCGGCCTCCCGGAACCACGGGTACGTCGGCGGTGTCGCCCTTGCGAGCCGACCCACGTCGGCTGTGACGTCCCACGCGTCGCCTCAGCTCCCCGCACTCTTCATGGTGCCGGCGTCGGCCAACTCGCCCGTGTCCGCGAGAAGTTCACGGATGGCGGTGGCCACGGTCCCGGGGTACTCCATCATCGCCACATGCCCCGCCTCCGGCAGCGTGAGCAGCCGGGAATCGCGGAAGGCCCGGGCCGCCCGCTGGGCCATGCGGAACGAGACGAGCTGGTCACGGCCGCCGTAGATGAGCAGCGTCGGGGCGAGCACCCGCTCGGCCTGACGCCACAGCCGGTGCTGGCCGCCCAGCGTGTACGCGTTCACGATGCCGCGGGCCGAGCACGCCAGGGCGTCCCAGAAGTACGGGAGGGCGAGCCGCCGCTCCATCTCCTCGACGGCGTTGCGGAACCCCTCGGGCGTCACCATCGCGGGATCCCCGTAACAGAGCGCCATGACGCCCCGTACACGCTGCTCGGCGGACCAGTCCTTGGTGTAGCGGGTGAAGGCCTTCGCGACCCCGGGCAGTGCCAGCAGCGCCGTCGGCACCGCCTGGCGCTGCACCAGGATCTCCGGCAGCGCGGGCGACACCAGCGTGAGCGTCCGGACGAGATCGGGGCGTACGGCCGCGACGCGCGTCGTGATCGCGCCGCCCATCGAGTTCCCGACGAGGTGCACCGGCCCGCGGTCGGCCGAGTCGAGATAGCGGATGACCGCGCGCGCGTGCCCGGTCACGGAGTAGTCGCCGTCGTCCGGCGGCGGTGAGTCGCCGAAGCCCGGCAGATCAACGGCCTCGCTGTCCACGAGGCCGTCGAGGAGCGGCATCAGCGCCGACCAGTTCTGCGAGGAACCGCCCAGCCCGTGCACGTACAGCGCGGGCGGCAGCCCCTCGCGGGCCGGCGGTCTCGACCTGATCGTCAGCGTGATCCCGGGCAGCCCGACCGAGCGCAGCCGCTCTCCCGCCGCCACCTTGACGGCACCGACCTTCGGTGCGGCAGAGGTGGCCAGAACGGACGGCAGTTCGGTCGAAGACATGCAGCAATGTTACGAGACGATCACGTGCTGGATCGTGTGTTCGCCATCACAAGTCCCCCTCGAATTCCATGACAAGCCCGCCCGGACCGTCATCACACACCCCGCCGTATCGGCGACAGAGCGCCCTGGGACCGCGTAGCGACTCGATCCGCACTCTCATACGCTTCGTAAACGAGGGCACACGTACTCGTGCAAGCAGGCACTCGCACCGACCGCTCGGGAAGAGGACCTATGACCTTCGACCCCACCGACCCCGAGACTCTCGTCGAACCCGATTCCACCGAATTCGACGTGGAGGCCCCCGAGGCCGACGCCGCCGAACAGCACGCGGATCTCGCACCCCACCGGGACGACCCGCTGACCGGCGCGGACACGGACAACGCGAACGAGGCGGACCGCGCGGAGCAGGCAAGGATCGTCGAACTCGACGAGGACGACTACCGGTGAAGACCGGCTACCGGTGCCGGTGAAGACGAGGACGGCCATCGGTGAGGCGGATGCGGCCCGATGACCGGGACCGCTCAGAGGCGCGCATCGGCGGGCCGGCCTGCCCGTCATGCTCATGTTTGATGCGCTCTGCGCGGTTTTCTCCGGCGTCCGGTCCGTGAAATTCTGCGCTCGCACCGCGCACACCACGGTTACCGAAAAGTACGATGGCCGCGCGGCGCACACCGCACGTGGACGATTTTGGGAGGCGGCGTGACAGCCATCGAGCAGACAGAGGCGGCACGCCCGCGGGGCACACGCCTGCCGCGCCGTGCCCGACGCAACCAGCTCCTCGGCGCAGCCCAGGAAGTGTTCGTCGCGCAGGGATATCACGCGGCCGCGATGGACGACATCGCCGAGCGCGCGGGGGTCAGCAAGCCGGTGCTCTACCAGCACTTCCCGGGCAAGCTCGACCTCTACTTGGCCCTGCTGGACCAGCACTGCGAGTCCTTGCTCCAGGCAGTTCGGGGCGCTCTGGCCTCGACGACCGACAACAAGCAGCGCGTACGGGCCACGATGGACGCGTACTTCGTGTACGTCGAGGACGACGGAGGCGCATTCCGGCTGGTCTTCGAGTCGGATCTGACGAACGAGCCCGCGGTGCGTGAGCGCGTGGACAAGGTCACATTCGAGTGCGCGGAGGCGATCTCCGAGGTCATCGCGGAGGACACCGGCCTGTCCAGGGCCGAGTCGATGCTGCTCGCCTCGGGTCTGGGTGGACTCGCACAGGTGGTGGCGCGTTCCTGGCTGCACAGCGACCGGAGCGTGCCGCGCGACCAGGCGGTGCAGTTGCTGACCTCGCTGGCCTGGCGTGGTATCGCCGGTTTCCCGCTGCACGGCAGCGAGCACCACTGACGGCGGGCATGCGGCAGAGGCCGTCGCTTTGTTCCCGTCCGCTGTTCGCTCCTGGCGTTCTTGGACGCAGCGTGTACATCCCCTCACCGGGCTAATGTGTGCTGCGTACGGCGCGGACGAACGCGCACATCAGTGACCGTCGGAGGGACATAGCCGTGGAGGTCAAGATCGGCGTGCAGCACGCGCCTCGGGAGATCGTTCTGGAGAGCGGTCAGACCGCCGAGGAGGTCGAGCGGGCGGTGTCCGAAGCGCTGGCCGGCAAGTCGCAGCTGCTGAGCCTCGTGGACGACCACGGCCGCAAGGTCCTGGTCCCGGCCGACCGTCTGGCGTACGTGGAGATCGGCGAGCCGGCCCCGCGCAAGGTGGGCTTCGGCGCGCTGTGAGGCAACGGAGAGGGGCTCGGTGGCAACGGCCGCCGAGCCCCTCTTCCGTGCCCACTCCACGCTGCCTCTACGCGTCCGCGCGCTTCACAGATTGAGCACAAGTCACCCACAGAGAAGGATTGCATTCAGCAGGTCACGGGTATGACGGGCTACGACCGAAGTGCACACGGCCGTGCGGGAGGGACCCCCCAGATGTTCTTGGAAGCGCTCGGCTCCGTGATCCTCGGTCTGGCAGTGGCCTGGCTGGCGGCGTACCGCCTGCCGCACCGCCTGCCCGCCCGCCGTCTGGTCCTGTCGACGGGCGCCGCCGGGGGTCTGTTCGGCGCGTTCCTCACGCACAGCGCGCTGGGCGGAAACCTTCTGCTGATCCTCATCGGCGCGGTGGCCGTCGCCACGGCGTCCGTGTCCCTCCTCGTCCGCCCCGCGGGAAGACTCCGCCGCCACTCGGCGACCGTGTGACTCCGGACTCGGGCGAGGACCGCTGACGCGACCCTCGCCCGGACCAGGCGGAGTGTCAGGCCGCTAGGCCCAACGCAGCCATCCGCTTGGTGTGCGCCTCCGTGATGCGCGAGAACATCCGGCCGACCTCCGCAAGGTCGAAGCCGTCCGCGACACCGCCGACAAGCATCGTGGACAGGGCGTCCCGGTCGGCGACCACGCGCTGCGACTGGGACAGGGCCTCGCCCATCAGCCGTCGCGCCCACAGCGCGAGCCGTCCGCCCACGCGCGGGTCCGCGTCGATCGCGGCGCGCACCTTCTCGACGGCGAAGCTCGCGTGCCCCGTGTCGTCGAGTACGGAGAGGACCAGGGCCCGCGTATCGGAGTCGAGCCGCGCCGCGACCTCGCGGTAGAAGTCGCTGGCGATCGAGTCGCCGACGTACGCCTTGACGAGGCCCTCCAGCCAGTCCGACGGCGCCGTCTGCCGGTGGAAGCCGTCGAGCGCCTCGACGAACGGCTGCATCGCCTCCGTCGGCTCCGCCCCGATCGCCGCGAGCCGGTCCCGCAACTGCTCGAAGTGGTGGAACTCCGCCGACGCCATCTTCGCGAGCTCCGCCTTGTCGGCGAGCGTGGGCGCCAGCTTGGCGTCCTCCGCGAGCCGCTCGAACGCCGCCAACTCCCCGTACGCGAGCGCTCCGAGCAGGTCGACGACCGCGGCGCGGTACTGGGGGTCGACGGAGGCCTTCGTCCAGTCCTGGGCGGCGACTCCGGTGTGGTCGGCGGATGCGTCGGGAGCGTTGTCAGGCGTCGTCATGAAGCGCACAATAGCCCGCCCACAGCAACAAGGAAGTCCCTGGTCAATCAGTGTGACAACCACTACGTGACCAAATCGACCATCGCATATGCGCGATTCCGGGGTATGGTGGTAATGCGCCCGCTGAGTTGATCTATGTAACTCGACCAACTCGACGGGCCGCACGAATGAGGATGCCCGGTCGGTGGCCCGATCGGCTCCGACCCGACAGCCCTCCTCGTCCGTACGGCACAGAGCGTACGGACCATACGGAGGGACCCTCAGCGGTACGAGAGCTCGAGCGTCGGCAGTGGTCCCATGCCACCCGGCCCGCTGGTCAAGAGCGGCCGACGTCCCCGGCACGGTCCCTACACGACCCCCGCGCTCGCCTCGCACCGCATACACACAGAAGAGGCAGCACCCTGACTACTTTCCGAGAGCTCGGAATCCTTTCCGAGACAGCCGAGGCCCTAGAGGCCGTCGGCATCATCAACCCCTTTCCCATCCAGGAGATGACGCTCCCCGTCGCCCTTTCGGGCACCGACGTCATCGGCCAGGCCAAGACCGGCACCGGCAAGACGCTGGGCTTCGGCCTCCCGCTCCTCGAGCGCGTCACGGTTCCCGCGGACGTCGAGGCGGGCCGCGCCGAGCCCGAGCAGCTCACCGATGCCCCGCAGGCGCTCGTCGTGGTCCCCACGCGCGAGCTGTGCACGCAGGTCACGAACGACCTGCTGACCGCGGGCAAGGTCCGTAACGTACGCGTTCTCGCCATCTACGGCGGCCGGGCGTACGAGCCGCAGGTCGAGGCCCTCAAGAAGGGTATCGACGTGGTCGTCGGCACCCCGGGCCGGCTGCTGGACCTCGCGGGACAGAAGAAGCTCAACCTCAAGCATGTCCGCGCGCTCGTCCTCGACGAGGCCGACGAGATGCTCGACCTGGGCTTCCTGCCCGACGTCGAGAAGATCATCAACATGCTGCCGGCCCGCCGCCAGACGATGCTGTTCTCGGCGACCATGCCGGGCGCCGTCATCGGTCTCGCACGCCGCTATATGTCGCAGCCCACGCACATCCGCGCCACGGCGCCGGACGACGAGGGCCAGACGGTCCGGAACACCGCGCAGTTCGTCTACCGCGCGCACAACATGGACAAGCCCGAGCTGGTCTCGCGCATACTCCAGGCCGACGGCCGTGGGCTCGCGATGGTCTTCTGCCGTACGAAGCGGACGGCGGCGGATCTCGCCGACCAGTTGCAGCAGCGCGGCTTCGCCTCCGGCGCGGTCCACGGTGACCTCGGCCAGGGGGCGCGTGAGCAGGCGCTGCGGGCGTTCCGCAACGGCAAGGTGGATGTGCTCGTCTGCACGGACGTGGCCGCGCGCGGCATCGACGTCGAGGGCGTGACGCACGTCATCAACTACCAGTCCCCCGAGGACGAGAAAACGTACCTGCACCGCATCGGCCGTACGGGTCGCGCGGGTGCCAAGGGCATCGCGATCACGCTCGTCGACTGGGACGACATCCCGCGCTGGCAGCTCATCAACAAGGCGCTGGCGCTTGGTTTCAACGACCCGCCGGAGACGTACTCCACGTCCCCGCACCTCTTCGAGGAGCTGAGCATCCCGGCGGGCACGAAGGGCGTCCTGCCCCGCGCCGACCGCACCCGCGCCGGGCTCGCGGCCGAGGAGGTCGAGGACCTCGGCGAGACCGGCGGGCGTGGCGCGCGCGGTCGCGGTGGGCGCTCCTCGGCCCCGGAGCGCGAGCGTGAGCGCCCGGCGCGTACGCCGCGTCGACGCCGCCGTACGCGCAACGGTGCGCCGCTCGACGCCACGGACCCGACGGCCCCTGCGGAAGCTACGGAGGCCCCGGTCGCCGAGCCGCGCACACCGCGTCGCCGCCGCCGCACGCGCGCCGGGGAGTCGGCCGAGACGGCCGTCGCCACGGCCGAGGGAACCACGCCGGAGGCCATCGAGCCCACGGCAGAGCCGCTGGAGCCGGCCGAGACGAAGCCCCGCCGGCGTCGTACGCGTAAGACGGCGGAGACCGCGGAGTCGGCGGCCACCGTCGTCGAGGAGGCCGCCGAGGCCACGGAAGCGACCGAGGCCAAGCCCCGCCGCCGCACGCGCAAGGCCGCCGAGACGGCCGTGGACACGGCGGACGGCACGACCACCGCGACCGAGGTGGCCGAGCCGACCGAGACGAAGCCCCGTCGCCGTACGCGCAAGGCTGCCGCAGCCGTCGAGGCCGACATCCCGGCTCAGGCGACAGAGGAGCCCGCGGTCACACCGCGTCGCCGTACGCGCAAGGTGGCGGAGGCCGCGTTGGACGCGGCGGAAGGCACAGCGGTCGAGGCGGCTCAGACCAAGCCGCGCCGTACGCGGAAGACCACGGCCGCCGCTGAGGCCGCCGTGGACACGGCCGAGGCGACCGAGGCCAAGCCGCGTCGCCGTACCCGTAAGGCGGCGGAGGCCGGCATCCCGGCGCAGGCGGCCGAGCCTGTCACGGACGAGGCCCCGGCCAAGCCGCGGCGTACGCGCAAGGCAGCGGCCACGACGCCCGCCGACGCCGAGGCGCCGGAGGCGAAGCCCCGCCGTCGCACGCGCAAGACGGCGGCAGCCGCCGAGGCAACAGAGAGCTGAGCCTCTCTCGACGGCCCGGCCCCAGCACTTGGGGCCGGGCCGTTGCCGTTGCCGTGACTCGGAAACGACCCCACCCCGCCCCGCAACCCGCCCGACAGCTTCCCCGGATAGCCTCCTCCTCATGAGCAGGCCCGCCACCTTCGTTCCCCCGCCCGGCGCTCGTGCGTATCGACTCGGCACCGCACGCGGTGAGTTCGCCGTGATCGACGCCCCTGCGGCACCCGGCGTCGAAGCAAAGGGAACCGCGCTCCTGCTGCCAGGGTTCACCGGCAGCAAGGAGGACTTCATCGCCCTGCACGAACCGCTGGCGGCGGCCGGATACCGGACCGTCGCCGTGGACGGACGGGGCCAGTACGAGACGCCCGGCCCAAGAGACGACGAAGCCCCGTACGCGCAGGCCGAGTTGGCGCGAGACGTACTCGCCCAGGTCGACGCGCTCACCGATACGCCCACCGACCCGCCGCAGGACCGTGTCCACCTCGTCGGCCACTCGTTCGGCGGACAGGTCGCCCGGGCCGCCGTACTGCTGGACTCCACCCGCTTCCGCTCGCTCACCCTCATGGCCTCAGGGCCGGCCGAGATCTCCCCCTCGCAACAGCTGCGCGTCAAGCTGCTGCGGGACGCGCTCGCCGTGATGAACATGGCGCAGGTGTGGGACGCGATCCAGGCGCTGGAGCCCCCGGAGGACGCGGCCGGCCAGCAGGACCTGGACGCCGGACTCGACGACCTCGAAGAGCTCAGGCAGCGCTGGCTCGGCAACAGCCCTGCTCAACTCAACGCCGCGGGCCGCCAGTTGTGCACGGAACCCGACCGCGTCGCCGAACTGGCCGCCGTACCGATCCCGTTTCACGTCCTGTCGGGCGAACGCGACGACACCTGGCCGGTGCCCCTCCTCGACGACATGGCCGTACGCCTCAAGGCCCACCGCGCGGTCGTACGGGGAGCCGAGCACTCCCCCAACTCGGACCGCCCGCTGGAAACGGCCGAAGCCCTGGCCACCTTCTGGAGCCAGACCGAAACCAAGTAAAAGACTCAGTACTGCGCCTGCAAGTGCCCCCAGAACCCGTCCCGCAACGCCCGCCGCAGATCCGCCTGCCCCCGCAGCGAGTACTGCAGCAAGCCCTCCGCCTCCACCAGGAGATCCTGGTCGACAGGCCCGGGCAGATACGGATGCCCGGGCAGCAGGTCCGCCAGCGCCTCCCGCCCCCGCGCCCCCAGCCACTGCGCGGCGATCTGCGCCCCCACGAACCGCACGTCCTCCCGCGTGGGCCGCGCCCCCGCCGAGGCTTCGTACGAGGCGGCGGTGCGCCGGGAGACGTACGGCTTGAAGAACTCGAGGTCGAAGGTCCGCTGGCTGTCGACCTCCCAGAGCAATGGCTCCGCCTGGTTGCGTCCCTCCGGTGCCTCGATGCCCCAGAGGTGGACGCGCGCCCCGTACCCCTGCGCCGCCTCGACCGCGGAGACCAGGTCCTCGTCGCCCCCGATGAGTGAGGCGTCGCTGATGGCGCGGTGCCTGGCCAGTGACTCCAGGTCGCTGCGGATCAGGGAGTCGACGCCCTTCTGCTGGTTGTTGGCGTTGAGGTTGCCCAGCCGGACCTTGACGTCGGGCAGCTCGGCGATGGACTGCTGCTCCGCCGTGTGGATGCGGCGGCGGGCTCCGTCGTACCAGTAGACGCGCAGCAGCCTGCTGTCCGCGAAGATCGTGCGCGCCCTGTCGATGAGCGCCTCGATGAGGCCCTCGGCATCCAGATCGAAGGCCCGGCGGTCCTCCGTACCGGCGACCAGCCGCCCGGCTGCCGCGTACAGATAACCGGCGTCGACGAAGATCGCATGGGTCGACGGTGTCTTCGCCACCTCGGCGAGCATGCGCTGGAGCAGCTCGTTCGTGCGGTCCATACGCGCACTGAGGGCGGCCAGTGCGTCGCTTCCCGCGAAGTCGTCATTCATATGCGCCTCATTGTCGCAGGACGTCACTGTGTGAACACAAGCGGTCCATTACCAGCAGGTAGTTAGGCGTTTGAAAAATTTATTTAGCGTAGGGAATGTTTGTAACCAGCATCCCGTTGACTCGTTGGGGAACGCAGGGCGCAGACGCCCCGTGCTCCACCTACCAGTAGTTCTCCTTCAGGAGGATGACCAGACGAAGGGAGAAGCCGTATGCGCTTCGAAATCATGCGCCTCGACGACGTCGACGGCACCGCCGTGGACACGACCGTCGTGGACGCCGCCTCCGTCAACCGGATCGTGCAGCAGGCCGCCGCCATTGGCCAGCGCATCCTGATCCGCCCGGCCGAAGCTCCGGCCTCATAACGCGCGGACGCCCGACAGCACAGCACACTTCAGGACCCCGTACGGCATCGATGCCGTACGGGGTCCTGCGTGTCCGGCTCTGTTCAGCTCGACTGGATCACCTGCGTGACCCCGTTGATGATCTGCTGCACGGCGATCGCGGAGAGCATCATGCCTGCGAGCCGGGTCACCAGGACGACCCCGCCGTCCTTGATGACGCGGATGATCAGCAGCGAGTACCGCATCACCACCCACAGCACGACATGGATGGCGACGATCGCCGTCCACACCGCCGCCTGCGCCGCGACGCCGTCGGCCTTCTGCACCGCGAGGATGACGGACACGATCGCGCCCGGTCCCGCGAGCAGCGGTATGCCCAGGGGTACGAGTGCGGCGTTGACGTCCTTGGTCTGCTTGGGCTCGTCCGTCTTGCCGGTGAGCAGGTCGAGGGCGATCAGCAGGAGCAGCAGGCCGCCCGCGATCATCAGCGCGGGCACGGACACATGCAGGTAGTTCAGGATCTGGTGCCCGAGCAGTCCGAACACGGTGATCACACCGCCGGCCACGCAGACGGCCTGGAACGCCATCCGCTTCTGCACCCGCGCCGGCCGCCCGGACGTGAGCGCGAGGAAGATCGGGGTGATCCCCGGGGGATCCATGATGACGAAGAGGGTGAGGAAGAGTGAGCCGAAGACGGCGAGGTCGAACACGGTGAGCCTTGCGGTGGGAAGGGGTGCGACAGGGCAGGGAAGGGTCAGACTCCCGCGGCCCCGCCCGCGCCCGGCACCGGGAAGGCCCCGGTGGCCCGCCGCGTGATCTCCCCGTAGATCTCGGGATCCGTGGTGAACTCCCCGAGTACACACGTCTTGCGGCCGCCGTGATAGTCGCTGGACCCGGTCGCCAGCAGTCCCAACTCGGCCGCCAGTCCCCGGAGTCGGGCCCTGGTCGCCGGGTCGTGGTCCATGTGGTCGACCTCGACCCCGTCGAGTCCGGCCGCCGCGAGCTCGGCGATCGCGGACTCCGGTACGACCTGGCCCCGCTTGGCCGCGGCGGGATGCGCGAAGACGGTGACGCCGCCTGCGGCCTTGACCAGCCGGATCGCCTTGAAGGGGTCCGACTCGTGCTTCTCGACATAGGCCCGGCCGCCGTCGGCGAGCCAGTCGGGCGTGAAGGCGTCGGAGACGCTGGGCACGACGCCCAGCTCGACCAGCGCGGTCGCGATGTGCGGCCGTCCCACAGACCCGTCGCCCGCGATCCGCGCCACCTGCTCCCAGGTCACCGGCACGCCCAGCTCCTGGAGTTTACGGATCATGCCGTGGGCCCGCGGCACCCGGTCGTCGCGTACGAGCTCACGCTCGCGCAGCAGGTCGGGCTCCTCGGGATCGAAGAGGTACGCCAGCATGTGCAGGCTCACGCCGTCGAGGCGGCAGGAGAGTTCGGCTCCGGTGACGAGGGTGAGGCCTTCCGGAACCGCGGCGATGGCCTCGGCGTATCCACGCGTGGTGTCGTGGTCGGTCAGCGCGACGACGTCCAAACCGGCCGCGGCGGCATTGCGCACCAGCTCGGCGGGGGTGTCCGTACCGTCGGAGGCAGTGGAGTGGGTGTGCAGATCGATGCGCACTGGCGCGGACTCCAGGCTCTGACCGGGCGGAAGGGGACCTCCAGGGTAACGGGAGCCGTACCCGCCCCCACCCCTGAGCCCTCTAGGGCTCCAGGATCCGCGGTGACAGCGCCCCGCACGGCAGCAGGTCCACCTCCGCGCCCGCGTCGCGCAGGTCGGTCAGTACCAGCTCGTCGTACATCAGCAGGCCCGACTGCTCGGGCCAGACGACCGCCCACACCCACAGGCCGAGCGCCTCGCCGGCGAAGACGGCGCGGTCGTCGGGGGTGCCGGAGACGAGCCAGAGGGGGGTCGGGCGGCCCGCCGCGAGGACCTTCGCCTGGGGCGGCTTCTCGACGTTCATGTACGGGCCCGGGTCCGGGCCGTCCATGCCCGCGTACCGCGCGCCGAGGCCCACGCCGAGTTCCTCGGCGATGAGCACCAGCTCTCCTATACCGCCGAGCGGGCCCGGACCCGAGCAGGCCACGGCCGTGGCACGGCCGCCGCTGCGGTCGTCGCCCGCGAAGGCCGCACCCGTGAAGAGCCAGCCGACGGGCAGCGGCCAGGGCATCCACACCGGTACGCGCGCACGGTGCACCACGACGCTGAGGGCCTCGACGCTGGGCGGGATCACGGGCTGCAGCGGGTGCACGGAGCCGTGCACATCACACTGCCAGGAATCGGCAAAGAGTCCGGGAGCCCTGACCCGGCCACCACACTTCGGGCAACTGGGTTCGCCCCTCATAGGCCCCAACGGTCCTCCCCGGCTGTCGCCGCGTCAAGGACGATCACCCGTCCGGCGAGCCACGTCGCCGCCGACTGAACGAGTGTGACATTCCCAACTGGCCGATTCCAGCGGACGGTTCGGTTCAGTCGAGGGACACGGATTTACGCGAGGGGTCGCGCAGATCCGTTCCGCCGGTGAGCCAGCGCTCCCTCAACGCCTGCGCGCCGTGCACCCGCTTCCACGCCGCCTCGTTCGGCGTCATCGGGAGCAGCGGCAGAAAACGTACGGGATCGAGGGGCTCGTCCAGGTCCAGGTCCTCGACGAGGCCGCCCGGCTCGGCGACCAGTACGGAGGTGAACGGGGCACCCGGCCACAGGGGTTCACCGATGTCCAGCGAGGCTCCGGGGGCCACGACCAGTCCCTCGACCTGCGGAGACGCGGCCAGTACGGCGAGCGGGCGGAGCACCTTGTCGGTGTCGGCGGCGCCCGCGCGTACGGAGAGGATCAGCTCGGCGCGCGGGCCTTTGACCGGGTCGGCGAGGGCCGCCGTGGGGTCGGTCATCGGCTGCGCGGACATGCCGAGCGTGGCGTAGCGCACGATGTCGCCGTCGGTGAAGCGGAGCACCTCGATGCGGTCCGTGCCGAGGAAGGTGACCGCGGCGCGCGCGTCCGGTTCGCCCAGCGCGGTGCGCAACCGGGCCTCCACCAAGGGAAGAACATCAGCCATACGGCGAGCATATGCTGCGTCTTTTCGGGGGTTTCTGCCTGGTTCCCGGGAGCGGCAAGGCCAAAGAAGCGACTTGACACGCCAGTCGACTGATAGTCTTGGCCGCTGGTCGGGGCAGCACGCAGAAGCGTCGCTCTCGAGTCCCGACGCACGACACTCCCCTACAGGGGATGGATCTCCCCTACGGGGGACCGGCCGGAGGAGGTGGGGCTCCATGGATCGAAGTCGACCGTGTAGTACTACCCGCTCTTCCGGCTGCTGAGTTCCTCAAACCGAGCTCTACTGGCTGCCGCCTCCCGCACTCGCGTCATGCGTGTCGGTGCACGACGGAAGAGCACTTCGTTTTGCCTGATCTGTCTGATCTGTATCAGTAGCGAAGCTGCCACCGCGACGGTGCGGTGCTCCCCGCTTTGCGGACGTGCCAAACATCTCCAGTCAGGACGTCCCCATTCCGGGCAGTTCCAACCGTTGCCGGGCGGCTCGTACGCGAAGGAGCCTGCCATGTCGATGATCCGAGACCTGCGCGCCGCGGTCCGCCCCTCGCCGCGCAAGGACGGCGGTACGTACGACACCACCCGTGCGCCCGGGACGAACTCGGCTGTCGTGGACTGCGCCATCTACCGCGAGGGTGCCCGCGTCGCGTTCCCCGCCCCCCTCACGCCCCATGAGGCGATGCTCCAGGTGCGCCGCGACGGCGGCTTCGCCTGGATCGGGCTGCACGAGCCCACGGAGGACGAATTCGCCGTCATCGCCCGCGAGTTCGGGCTGCACCCGCTCGCCGTCGAGGACGCGGTGCACGCCCACCAGCGGCCCAAGCTGGAGCGCTACGACGACACGCTCTTCACCGTCTTCAAGACCATCCACTACGTCGAGCACGACGAACTCACCGACACCAGCGAGATCGTGGAGACCGGCGAGGTGATGTGCTTCACCGGACGGGACTTCTTCATCACCGTGCGGCACGGCGGGCAGGGCTCGCTGCGGGCACTGCGGCACCGGCTGCAGGACGACCCCGAGCTGCTCGCCAAGGGGCCGTCGGCCGTGCTCCACTCCATCGCCGACCATGTCGTCGACGGGTACATCGCGGTCGCGGACGCCGTGCAGGACGACATCGACGAGGTCGAGACGGCGGTGTTCTCGCCGGGGCGCAAGGGCGGGACCTCGCGCGGTGTCGACTCGGCGCGGATCTACCAGCTCAAGCGTGAGGTGCTGGAGTTCAAGCGGGCGGTGTCTCCGCTGATGCGGCCCATGCAGCTGCTGAGCGAGCGGCCGATGCGGCTGGTGGACCCCGACATCCAGAAGTACTTCCGCGATGTCGCCGACCACCTCGCCCGCGTCCAGGAGCAGGTTCTCGGCTTCGACGAGCTGCTCAACTCGATCCTCCAGGCCAATCTCGCGCAGGCCTCGGTCGCGCAGAACGAGGACATGCGCAAGATCACGTCCTGGGCGGCGATCATCGCCGTGCCGACGATGGTGTGTGGCGTCTACGGCATGAACTTCGACTACATGCCGGAGCTGCGCTGGAAGTTCGGGTACCCGCTGGTGCTGAGCGTCACGGTGGGGATCTGCTTCGCGATCCACCGCACGCTGAAGCGCAACGGGTGGCTGTGAGCGGGCACGGCTGGCTGTGAGCGGGCTTGGATACCCTTGCTGCCATGACGGAAGAGCTGCTCGACCAGGCCCTCGTCGAGGAGGCCACCAAGAAGTCCGCGCTCGTGTGGGTGCGGGGTGGTGGCGCACCGGCGCCGGACCGCGCCCTGTGGCACGTGTGGTTCGAGGGTGCCCTGTGCCTGGTCGGGGACGGGCCCGGTGAGCAGCCGTTGCCAGGGCTGGTCGACGGGGGCGAGGCCGTGGTCACCGTACGCAGCAAGGACAAGGGCGGGCGGCTCGTTTCCTGGGTGGCGAAGGTCGTGGAACTGGCTCCCGGGTCCCCCGAGTGGGACGCCGCGGTCGCCGAGCTGAAGGGCAAACGCCTGAACGCGCCGGACAGCGAGGCCATGCCTGAGCGGTGGGCGCGGGAGTGCCGGGTGCTCCGCCTGGAGCCGACGGGGGGCCTGGCCGAGTTGCCCGACGGCTCGCTCGCGGCGCCGCCGCGGCCGACGTCCGCGACGACGCGGGGGCCGATCCCGGCGGGGGTGCATCGGTTGCTGTTCCGTGGTCGGAAGCGGCGGTAGCTGCGCTGGCAGGTCGGTTCTGAGCTGCGGGTCCGTCGGGGCTGGTCGCGCCCGTGCGGCGGAGCCGCAAATCGATACAGCCCCGCACCGGACTTAGGCAGGTCCCCCAGGTCCTCGCTCAGCCCCTACGACTCCGGCAACTGCTGCCCGTAGTCCACCATCTCGTTCTTCGCCGGTTCCTCCAGAGGGAAGTCCTTGCCCCAGTCGGTCAAGCGGATCGTTCCCGCGCCGCCTGCTCGGGCCAGGACCAGGGGGTAGGGCTTGCCCTCCAGGGAGACGTCCAGGGTGCCGCCGGAGCCCTTGTCGCCGGTGATGCGGATAGTGCGGATGCCGAAGCGTTCGTGGTGGCCGTCCGTGGCGAGGGTGCCGTGGAGGGTGAGGAGGCCGTCGAGGAGTACGTCCTTGTCGGTGAAGCCGGTGAAGCGCTGGTAGGCGGGGTCGCCCTGCGGGACCTTCACGTACAGGCCGTCGAGTTTTTCGGCGGCCTCCGCGTCCGCGTCGCTGTCCTTCCCCTCGCCGCCCGCGTCGCCCTCGCCGCCCTTGTCGTCCTCGTCGGCCCAGAAGTCCGCGTCGGCCTTCAGGAACAGGTGCTCGCCGACCCGCAGCAGCCGGAAGGTCGTGTCCTGCGTGGTGACCGAACCGGTGCCGCCGTCGGCCTTGAGGCGCATGTCGAGCTTGTACGTCCGCCCGTTGCTGACGACCGAGCCCGAGAGATGGACCGCGTCCGCACTTCGGGCCGCCTGGTTCGTCTTGGCCCGGATCTCTTCGGCGGAGAGCTTGCCGACCCCGTTGGTACCCGCGTTCGGGTCCTCGCCACCGCACCCCGTCAGCCCTGTCCCCGTCACGACCAGTGCGCATATCGCACTCATGAGTGCGGCCCGGTGGGTACGGCCCTGGGGAAATGCAGACACAGGTGGGGGCGCCTCTCGTGCGGGAGTCCTCAACGGCGTACGGCAGCGTACCTGTGCCGTCTGCGCACTCCGGAGGCAGTCCGTCCGGGCTGTGCGCCGGGGCGTGTCCAGTCGGGACGGGCTAGCCTGAAGCCCGCAAAAGCGGATATATCGATAAGGGATCGTTAAGTAGGGAGGAGGTGTGCGGCATGGCCGCAGGCGCTCCCCGGATCTTCGTCTCGCACCTCTCCGGCGTCGCCGTCTTCGACCCGAACGGCGACCAGGTGGGCCGGGTGCGCGATCTCGTCGCCATGCTGCGCGTTGGACGACGCCCGCCCCGGCTGCTCGGCCTCGTCGTCGAGCTGTCCACGCGCCGGCGCATCTTCCTGCCCATGACGCGGGTGACCGGCATCGAGTCGGGCCAGGTCATCACCACCGGCGTCCTGAACGTACGGCGCTTCGAGCAGCGGCCCACCGAGCGGCTCGTCATCGGCGAACTGCTCGACCGGCGCGTACAGCTCGTCGAGACCGGCGAGGAGGTGACGGTCCTGGATGCATCGGTCCAGCAGCTGCCTGCCCGCCGCGACTGGGAGATCGACCGGGTCTTCGTACGGAAGGGGAAGGCCGGCACCTTTCGGCGGTCCAAGGGAGAGACGCTGACCGTCGAGTGGTCCGCCGTGACCGGGTTCTCGCTCGAGGAGCAGGGGCAGGGCGCCGAGAGTCTCCTCGCCACCTTCGAGCAGTTGCGCCCGGCCGATCTCGCGAACGTACTGCACCATCTCTCGTCCAAGCGTCGCGCGGAGGTGGCCGCGGCCCTCGACGACGACCGGCTCGCCGATGTCCTCGAGGAACTGCCCGAGGACGACCAGATCGAGATCCTCGGCAAGCTCAAGGAGGAGCGCGCCGCCGATGTCCTGGAGGCGATGGACCCCGACGACGCTGCCGACCTGCTGGCCGAGCTGCCGGAGGAGGACAAGGAGCGGCTGCTCGCGCTGATGCGCCCGGACGAGGCGGCGGACGTACGGCGGCTGATGGCGTACGAGGAGCGGACCGCCGGCGGACTGATGACCACCGAGCCGATCGTGCTGCAGCCGGACGCGACGGTCGCCGACGCGCTGGCCCGGGTCCGCAACCCCGACCTCTCCCCGGCGCTGGCCGCCCAGGTGTACGTGTGCCGCCCGCCCGACGAGACGCCGACCGGCAAGTACCTCGGTACGGTGCACTTCCAGCGGCTCCTGCGCGACCCTCCGTACACGCTGGTCGGCGCGCTCCTCGACGACGATCTCCAGCCACTCGAACCGGAGGCCCCGCTGCCGGTGGTGGCCGGCTTCTTCGCGGCGTACGACATGGTCGCGGCACCCGTGGTCGACGAGAGCGGGTCGCTGCTCGGCGCGGTGACCGTGGACGACGTACTCGACCACATGCTGCCGGAGGACTGGCGCGAGACGGAGTTCCATCTGGAGGCGGAGGCTCAGGGGGTCGCTCATGGTTCCTGAGCGCGACACCCGCGAGCGGGTCCCTGTGGGCGTCACCGGGCGCCCGCGCATCCGGCTCGACCAGCCGCTGCCGCCGCGCCGCAGGCTGGTGCCCGAGTGGGACCCGGAGGCCTTCGGGCGGCTGTCGGAGCGGATCGCGCGGTTCCTGGGGACCGGGCGGTTCCTCTTCTGGATGACGGTCGCCATCATCCTGTGGGTGCTGTGGAACGTCGCGGCGCCCTACGACCTGCGCTTCGACGACTACCCGTTCATCTTCCTGACCCTGATGCTCTCGCTCCAGGCCTCGTACGCCGCCCCGCTGATCCTCCTCGCGCAGAACCGCCAGGACGACCGCGCCCGGGTCGATCTCGAACAGGACCGCAAGCAGAACGAACGGTCGATCGCGGACACCGAGTATCTGACCCGTGAGATCGCCGCGCTGCGCGCCGGTCTCGGCGAGGTCGCCACCCGCGACTGGATCCGCTCCGAACTCGAGGACCTGGTCAGGGAGCTGGAGGAGCGACGCCCTGACGGACGGGTCGTATTCCCGGCAGAACACCCGCGCGGACGTGATGTAAGCGACCGCTGACGAGCCTCTCCAGGGTGGGTGGCGGCCCCGTACCATCGTTGGTATGGCTACGGAAGACGCGGTGCGCGCAGCGCTGGCGACGGTGAACGACCCCGAGATCCACCGACCCATCACCGAGCTGGGGATGGTCAAATCGGTAGAGATCGGGGCGGATGGCGCGGTCGCGGTCACCGTGTACCTGACCATCTCCGGCTGTCCCATGCGCGAGACCATCACCGACAACGTGACGAAGGCGGTCGAGGCGGTCGACGGTGTCACGCGCGTCGACGTCACGCTGGACGTGATGAGCGACGAGCAGCGCCGCGAGCTGGCGTCCGCGCTGCGCGGCGGGCAGGCCGAGCGCGAGGTCCCGTTCGCCAAGCCGGGCTCGCTCACGCGCGTGTACGCGGTCGCCTCCGGCAAGGGCGGCGTCGGCAAGTCGTCCGTGACCGTGAACCTGGCGGCGGCGATGGCAGCGGACGGCCTGAAGGTCGGTGTCGTGGACGCCGACATCTACGGCCACTCCGTGCCCCGCATGCTGGGCGCCGACGGTCTTCCCACCCAGGTCGAGAACATGATCATGCCGCCGTCCGCGAACGGCGTGAAGGTCATCTCGATCGGCATGTTCACCCCGGGCAACGCACCGGTCGTATGGCGCGGCCCGATGCTCCACCGCGCGCTGCAGCAGTTCCTGTCGGACGTGTACTGGGGCGACCTGGACGTCCTCCTGATGGACCTCCCTCCGGGCACGGGCGACATCGCGATCTCGGTCGCGCAGCTGGTGCCGAACGCTGAGATCCTGGTCGTGACGACGCCTCAGCAGGCCGCCGCGGAGGTCGCCGAGCGGGCCGGTTCCATCGCCGTCCAGACCCACCAGAAGATCGTGGGCGTGGTCGAGAACATGTCCGGTCTGCCCTGCCCGCACTGCGGCGAGATGGTCGATGTCTTCGGCACGGGCGGCGGCCAGCGGGTCGCCGACGGCCTGACGCGGACGACCGGCGCGACGGTCCCGGTGCTGGGCAGCATCCCGATCGACGTCCGCCTCCGCGAGGGCAGCGACGAGGGCAAGCCGGTCGTCCTGACCGACCCCGACTCCCCCGCGGGCTCGGCCCTGCGCTCGATCGCGGGCAAGCTGGGCGGGCGCCAGCGGGGGCTGTCGGGGATGTCGCTGGGGATCACACCGCGCAACAAGTTCTGAGGCCAGTACGCAGGTGGGGGTGC
>NZ_BAAGPS010000032.1:41574-115460 GCF_054783935.1 Streptomyces pseudoechinosporeus | reverse complement strand
GGCACCCCCACCTGCGTATCAGCCTGGGCTTACGACGTACCGGCTAGGCGTACGCCGCCAGGTCCTTGATCACGGCGAAGCCCAGGCCGTACGCGCTCATTCCCCGCCCGTACGCGCCCAGGTGAACGCCCTGCTGCGTGGAGCCCGCGAGGACCCAGCCGAACTCGGACTCGCGGTAGTGGAAGGACGCCGGAGCCCCGTCCACCGGGAGCGAGAGGCGGGACCAGTCCGGACCGGTCAGGTCGTCCGCCAGGACCCACGCCGTCTCGGTCTGCTGGTCCAGCCAGTCGTCGCGCAGGGTGTGGTCCATGTGGCCGGGCCAGGTGCAGGACAGCAGTCCCACGCCCGCGAGCCAGGCCGCGGAGGACACCGAGGTGGCCTCCAGGAGCCCGGTGCCGTCGGCGCTGCGCCGCACGGGATTGGCCGCGACGGTGACCACGACCGCGAAGCGCTCCTTGTCGTCCGTCGTCGACTCACTGCGTACGGATGGTTCGTCGCCGTGCCCGATCGAACCGTGCTCCACGGCTCCGTCGGCCGCGGTGCCGACCTGCATCAGCCAGCGCGGTCCCGTGAAGGCCTCGTCGAGGCCGTACCACGGAAAGGGCGCCAGCAGGTAGCCGTCGACCGTGCGCCGGGCGGAGGGGGCCGGTTGTCCGCCCTCCGCGTCCGGCGCCTGCGCGCCTACCCGACTTGTCGTCTCCATTGCCCGGACGCCTCCTCGCTCTCGTCGGACCGAAACGGCCCGCCCCCCATCGGGCGTCCCTCCGGTCCGCACAACAACTAGGCAGGATAGCCACAGGTCGACAGCGAGCTGTGAAACCGGTCGGCGGGTGGGTCGCGTACGCGTCAGGCTCCGAGGGCTGTGAGCAGGCAGAACTCGGTGGCGCGGGATTCTTGAAGCTCGGGGGCAAACGGCCCAGGGGGCGTACGCCTCAGGTCGCGTCCGCGTCGAACGGAGGGCGCTCGAGCTGCTCGGGCTTCTTCGTCATGTCGACGGTGCCGCCGGAGCCCGAGGAGGTGGAGGAGGCGGCCGGCTCCGACTCGCGGCCGTGCACCGCGTCCGTGACCTCGGCCATCTCCTTCTTCAGGTCGAAGCCGTTACGGATCTCCTTGAGCCCCAGGTCGTCGTTGTCCAGCTGCTTGCGGATGAACGTCTTGGGGTTGAGGTCCTCGAACTCGAAGTCCTTGAACTCCGGGCCGAGTTCCTCACGGATGTCCGCCTTGGCGCTCTCCGAGAACTCACGGATCTTGCGAATGGTGCGCGTGACGTCCTGGATCATCTTCGGGAGCTTCTCCGGACCGAAGACGAGCACGGCAAGGACAACGAGCGCCACCAGCTCGAGGGCTCCTATGTCATTGAACACCTTGCAGCTCCTTGGGATGTCCTCGGCCTCGGCGGGATTCTTCCGTGGTCCGGGCCGGATCCACGGTACCCGCCGTTCCTGTCTGTCCGGTACTGTCCCGGCGTCTTACTCGTGCCGTTCCTGTCAGTTCGTGATGCGGTTCCTGTTGGTTCCCGTCTGTTGTTGTCCCCTCTGTGGTCTCCCCTGCTGTCCCGTCCGTTGCTGTCCGTCCGTTCCTGTCAGTCGCCGTCGGCGGAGCCGAGGACGAGGGTGATCTTCCGCTCCTTGCCGTCGCGCTCCAGGGTCAACTCCAGGCGGTCGCCGGGGCGGTGGGCGCGGGTCTTGACGATGAGCTCCTCACCGGAGCGGACTCGCTGGCCGTCGACCTCGGTGATGACGTCGCCCGCCTTGATGCCGGCCCGGTCGCCGGGGCCGCCCTTGGTGACCGGCGGGCCGTCGCCGCCCTTGGTGCCGACGCGGGCACCGTCGCCCGTGAAGTCCATGTCGAGCGTGACACCGATCACCGGGTGCGTGGCCTTGCCGGTGTTGATCAGCTCCTCGGCCACGCGCTTGCCCTGGTTGATGGGGATGGCGAAGCCCAGGCCGATCGATCCGGCCTGGCCGCCCTCCAGGTCGGAGCCGCTGTCGGCGGAGCGGATGGCGCTGTTGATACCGATGACGCGGGCCTTGGAATCCACGAGGGGGCCGCCCGAGTTGCCGGGGTTGATCGGGGCGTCGGTCTGCAGGGCGTCGACGTACGAGACGTCGCTGCCGTCGCCCGACTCGCCGCCCGCGGTGATGGGCCGCTCCTTGGCGCTGATGATCCCGGAGGTCACGGTGTTCTCGAGGTCGAACGGTGCGCCTATGGCCACCACCGGGTCGCCGACCTGGACGTTGTCGGAGTTGCCGAGCGGCAGGGGCTTGAGGCCGCTGACTCCGCTCACCTTCACGACGGCGAGGTCGTAGCCGGTGTCGCCCCCGACGAGTTCGGCCTTGGCGCTCTCGCCGCCGCTGAAGGTCACGGAGATGTCGCCGCTCGCTCCGGCGGGCTCCACGACGTGGTGGTTGGTGAGGATGTGCCCGCGCTCGTCGAGCACGAAGCCGGTGCCCGTGCCCTGCGCCTCCGACCCGCTCACATGCAGGGTCACCACGCTGGGCAGCGCGCTGGCCGCGATCCCGGCCACGCTGTCCGGCGCCCGGCCCTTGGACTCCGTCCCGGCCTGCGGCAGCTCTATGTCCTCGATCCCGCCGTTCCGCTCGAGGTACGCCCCTACGGCGCCTCCGAGGCCTCCGGACACCAGCGCGACGAGTGCGGCTCCGAGGACCAGCAACCGCCTGACTCGCTTACGCCGGCTGCTCTTGCTGTCGACGGCGGCGCCGTTCTGCTGGAGGGGGGCGGCGGCCCAGGGGTCGTAGTGCTGCCAGGGGATTGGCGATTGGAGGGCTTGGGGGTCTTGAGCGGGTTGCGGAGATTGAGGGACTTGGGCTGGGGCTTGAGGGGGTTGGGCTTGGGGGTCTGGGGCCGGGCTTGGGTGGTGGGTCTGGGCCGTGTACGGGCCGGGCGGGACGGGCGCTGCGGGTGCGGGCAGGTGGGTGCCGGGCGGGACGGGCGCTGCGGGTGCGGGCAGGTGGGCTCCGTGGGCGGGGCCCGCTCCAGGCGCGGCGGTGCCGTGCATCGGAGCCGTGGTTCCGACGGGACCGTTCTGCGGCGGAGTCACCGCCTGTCCGGGCACACCATGGCCAGCGGTCGCCCCGGGTGGTGTGCCGGTGCCGTGCCCCGAAGTCGCCGCCGGAACGGCCGTACCCTGCGCGGGAGTCGTCCCCGGATGCTGCACCGGCGGCGCGGGCGCGTAGGGCCCGGGCTCCCCGTACGGAGGCGTGCTGTACGGATCGGGATCATGCAGAGGCTTGGTGCGCGCACCGGACGCACGGTCAGCGGGCACGCGGCCAGCGGACGCGCGGTCAGCAGACGCGCTCACGCCGCCGCGGACGTCGTCCGACACCGAACCGTCCGAGCCATCGGGCACCGGACCACCCGACACCGAACCACCCGCGACCGAAGCCTCCGCCACAGCGCCACCAGACACGGAACCGCTCCCCGGCGCGGCCCCCGCCCCGTACGGCCCCCCGGACGAACCGCCGTCGCCCGCCTCCCGGACAGGCGCAGCGCCCGCAGGCCGCTCCAGCTCGAAGTCGCCCTCGCTGTTCTCACGGCGGAGCTCGCTCGCGGTGTTCTCCGTGTGCCCGATCCGGGTCGGGGTGCCGTCAGGCGTGGCTGGATTCGTCCCGTCCCCCGCGGAAGCGGAGTGCTTCCCCTCGTCCATGCTCTCCCCACACCTGGCCCGCGGCACGGCGCATCGGCGTGCGCCGCGGATTGTCGACTCCGCGCCCCGGGTCTCTCCGGCAGGCGCGGCCCATCCCTGGATTCAACCAGGTTCGCCGGCCGCCGCGCAGAGGGCCGGTTCAGCGGGCGGAGGGAGGCGAGGGCGGGGCGGACGACTCGGGCATCGGCATGACGGCCGACAGCCCGGGCATCGTGAAGTGAGACGTCGTCGACCACGAGGTCAGCGAGACCGGCGGAGGCATCTCGAGGGGACGTATGAGCGGGGACATCGCGGTGGCACCGCCTACCACAGGCGCGGTCAGCGGATGCGGCGAACGCGAGTCCTGCTGTCCGGCCTGCTGGGGCATTCCGGGCAGCAGCGGCGCGGACACCTCGGTCGGCGCGACCTGCTCTCCGGTGAAGGAACGCTGCCCCTGTGCGAGCAGCGGCGCGAAGCCACGGCGGCGCTGCTCGGGCGTCGTCGCCGCGCCCGTGCCCTGCGTACGCGCCGGGGTCACATTGCTGCCCGAGCCGGACCCGGCCCGTGCGTCCGCGGTGTCGGGCACACTGGTCGACACCCCGCCGAGCGCGACCGCGGCCAGCGATACGGCCCCGGCCGCGACGAACGCGAAGCGCAGCCCGCGTGAGGCCGAGCGGTCGGCCTCACGTCTGCTGATGTCATGGATACGGAACCCGCGCTGCTCCGAGGGCAGCACGGCGGCATGCGGGCCGTTCGGCACATACTCGAACGGGTCGTGCCGCACGCTGAAGGCGCCGGACGATCCGAAGCCTCCTCCTCCGCCCAGCCGGGAGCCGCCCCCGTCCCCGTCACTTCCCCCGGGCAGTCCCTGGAGGCGGGCCAGGAAGCTCTCGGAGGGCGGTGGTGGGGCCGCTTCCGCGAATACGTTCTTCAGCCGTCGCTGCTCATCTGCTTCAGCCTTGCACTTCGCGCAGGTGGCGAGGTGGGCCAGGACGCGCTCGCGCGCCTCATGACCGAGCTCCCCGTCCACCAGGGCGGAGAGTCGGTCTCCCAGGTGCTGCTCTGCCGGCGTAGGACGTGATCCACTCACGCGGTCGCGCCCCCTCCTCCCACAGCGGGCACTCCGGTGGCCACCAGGCCCCGGCGCTCGGCGCGGGCCTCGGGCGACCGGTGGGCGAGGGCCTTGCGGAGCTGGGAGCGGCCGCGGTGGATCCGGCTGCGGACCGTGCCGAGCTTGACGCCCAGGGTCGCGGCGATCTCCTCGTACGAAAGCCCCTCGATGTCGCACAGGACGACCGCGGCGCGGAATTCGGGCGCGAGGGTGTCGAGCGCCTGCTGGACGTCCGCGTCGAAGTGCGTGTCGTTGAAGACCTGCTGTGGGGATGGCTCACGGCTGGGCAGCCGCTCGGCCGCGTCGTCGCCGAGCGCGTCGAAACGGATGCGCTGCTTGCGGCGCACCATGTCCAGGAAGAGGTTGGTGGTGATGCGGTGCAGCCAGCCCTCGAAGGTGCCGGGCGTGTAGGTCGACAGGGAGCGGAAGACCCGGACGAAGACTTCCTGGGTCAGGTCCTCGGCATCGTGCTGGTTGCCCGTCAGGCGGTATGCGAGCCGGTAGACCCGGCCGCTGTGCATGCTGACGATCTCCTCCCAGGTGGGCGGAGTCCACGCCTGCGAGTCCGCGTCGGACGTGAAGGTCGCGGTCTGAGCGGAATCGGCAGCGCGGTACTTGTCAGCTGTGTCGGTCACGGATTTCGGCTCACCTACCGATCTGAGCAGGCGCCTCAGCACCCCTCCTCGATCCCCAGGCGCAGCCGCACCTCCCCTGTCGGCTCTGGTGGTGTCCAGTGGAGCCCCTACCATAGCCACCTCGCCCGTTAGCTCCGGATAAGCGGTTTTACGAGAAATTGATGCGCGCTTCCGCGACTGCGTCAGCACTTGCTCGGTCTCCTGGTCCATCTGCTACCCCCCGCGTCGTCCCGCACCCCTTTAAACGCCCGGTCCCATCTGCGGGTTCCCGACGGCAACGGATACAGTCACGCCCAGGCAACCACGGGGACGGGAGAGGGTCATTAGCGGCAACCGGCAGACGAGCTGGGCGTTCGCCGACGCCTTTGTCGCCGAGGACGACACGCTGCGCTGGGCCCGGGACCGGGCCCAGGAAGCAGGGCTGCGCTCGGTGTCGCCCGGCACCGGCGCCGCGCTGCGGTTGCTCGCCGCCACCGTGGGCGCCAAAGCGGTGGCGGAGATCGGAACCGGAACCGGAGTCTCCGGAATTCATTTGCTGCACGGCATGCGGCCGGACGGTGTACTGACCACTGTCGACACGGAGCCGGAGCGCCAGCAGTTCGCCCGGCAGGCCTTCCGCGCCGCCGGCTTCGCCAGTAATCGCGCGCGCTTCATTCCAGGCCGCGCTCTGGATGTTCTGCCCCGGCTCGCGGACTCCGGATACGACCTCGTCTTCTGCGACGGGGACCGTCTGGAATACCTGGACTATCTCGCCGAATCGTTGCGCCTGCTGCGCCCGGGCGGCCTTGTCTGTTTCGAGGGCGTCTTCTCCAACGGCCGGACCGTGGACTCGGGCCCGCAGCCGACGGAAGTACTGCGCCAGCGCGAGCTGCTGCGCACGGTCCGCGAGACCCAGGACCTGGTGCCCTCGCTGCTGCCGGTGGGCGACGGCCTGCTGTGCGCGGTCAAGCGCTGAGCTCCCCCTTTTTTAGAGCTCGGTTCGCCTCCGGGGCGCTGCAGCCGGTGTCGAGAGGCCGATCGTGCTCGGCCCTCCTTCGTCGGGCCTCCGCACTCCCCCACTCTCGGCTCCGCTCGAGCGGGGGGACCCCCATGGTCTCTCGACACCGTCGCGCCCCTTCGGCTCACTCGCTGTAGGGCACCGAATGCTGCAGTTGCCCCTAAAGCTGCAGTGGCCCGTAAAAACAGCTGCCCCGGCACCAACCGCGATGCCGGGGCAGCTGAAAACTTATCGTCGCTCCCGCGTCAGCCGACGACCTTCTTGAGGGCGTCGCCGAGCGCGTCGGCCTCGTCAGGAGTCAGCTCGACGACGAGCCGACCGCCGCCTTCGAGCGGAACGCGCATGACGATGCCCCGCCCCTCCTTGGTCACCTCGAGCGGGCCATCACCCGTCCGCGGCTTCATGGCCGCCATGCTCGTTCCCCTTCCTGAAACCAGCTCATCGTCGCCGACGGCCCCTTCGAGGGCACACGTCCTCTTCTCGGACACGCGTCACCGGCATCGAACACATTGCTTCCAAGCCATTATCCCGCATCTCAGGACCCGATGACCAACATCAGTCGGCATCGCTTGCGCAACGCACTTGAGCAAAACCACTCAATTCGGCGATGTGACTGCGATACTGCGCCGCCTCATCGACTTTCGGGCGCCGGAATTCTTTGACGCAGGTCACATGTCTGAACGCAGCCACTCCTCATGATCTACGCCATGCTGTCCTCGGACGACTACGAAGACGACGAAGCCGTGACACCGGAGGGGACCCACCATGGCCGACACCGTGCTCTACGAGGTGAGCGACGGACTCGCGACGATCACGCTGAACCGCCGCGAGGCGATGAACGCGATGAACACCGAGACCAAGGTCGCCTTCCGGGACGCGGCACAGGCGGCAGCGGAGGACGACTCCGTACGGGCCGTGCTGCTCACCGCCGCCGGTGACCGGGCCTTCTGCGTGGGCCAGGACCTCAAAGAGCACGTCGGCGGGCTGCTCGCGGCGCGCGAGTCGGGCGCCGGCAAGGACGGCGCAGGCGTCATGACCACGGTGCGGGAGCACTACAACCCGACCCTGCGGGCCCTGGCCGGGGCGGCGAAGCCGGTGGTGGCAGCCGTCAACGGCGTCGCGGCCGGGGCCGGCTTCGGCTTCGCGCTCGCCGCGGACTATCGCATCGTCGCCGATACGGCCTCCTTCAACACCTCGTTCGCCGGGGTCGCGCTGACCGCCGACTCGGGCCTGTCCTGGACGCTGCCGCGCATCGTCGGCCCCGGCCGGGCCGCCGACCTGCTGCTCTTCCCGCGCAACCTCACCGCCCAGGAGGCGTACGAACTCGGGATCGCCAACCGCGTCGTCCCCGCCGCCGAGCTGGCTGCCGAGGCCGTGAAGGTGGCCCGCGCGCTGGCCGAGGGGCCGACGCTGGCGTACGCCGCCCTCAAGGAGTCCCTCTCCTACGCCCTGTCCCACTCCCTGGACGAGGCCCTGGAGAAGGAAGACGAGCTGCAGACCCGGGCGGGTGCTTCCGAGGACCACTTGATCGCGGTGCAGGCATTCATCAACAAGGAGAAGCCGAAGTATCTCGGCCGATAGGGCAACCGCGACCAACAGGGGTTCGGCGGGCGCGGCTCAGTGGCCGCGTGCCACGCAGTCCGCCAGATGGTCGTCGACCAGGCCGCACGCCTGCATCAACGCGTACGCCGTCGTCGGGCCCACGAAGCGTATGCCTCGCTTTTTGAGTGCCTTGGAGAGGGCCGTCGACTCGTCGGTGACCGCCGGGACGTCGGCGAGGGTCTTCGGAGCTGGACGGGAGGCGTGGTCCGGCGCGTACGACCAGATCAGCTCGTCCAGCTCTCCAGGGGACCAACCGGCGAGCACGCGCGCGTTGGCGACCGTCGCCTCGATCTTGGCGCGGTTGCGGATGATGCCCGGGTCGGCGAGAAGCCGCTCCTTGTCGGCGTCCGTGAAGGTGGCGACCTCGGTGATCTTGAAGTCGGCGAAGGCGGTACGGAAACCCTCGCGGCGGCGCAGGATCGTGATCCAGGACAGTCCCGACTGGAAGGCCTCCAGGCACAGCCGCTCGTACAGCGCGTCGTCGCCGTGGACCGGGCGGCCCCACTCCTGGTCGTGGTACGTCACGTAGTCCTCGGTCGACAGGGCCCAGGGGCAGCGCAGCGCTCCGTCGGGTCCCTTCAGTGCCTCGCTCACCGGTGGTCCTCCTCCGTGTGCTGCTCCAGGGAGGTGTCCCGGGACGCCCTCGCTCCGGCCAGCGCGGACTCCAGGTCGGCGATCCGGGCGTCGCGCTCGGCCAGTTCGGCGGCAAGGCGGCCGAGGGCGTCGTCGACGTCCGCCATGCGGTAGCCGCGGACGGTCACCGGGAAGCGCAGCATCTCCACGTCGCCGCGATGCAGCGGGCGGTCCAGGGGCAGCGGGTCCACGAAGCGCTCGGGCGGGGCCTCGGGCAGGGCGGTGCTGTCGCCGCCCACCACGGAGAGGGTCACCGCGCCGACGACCACGACGAGGGCGACGACCAGGAACAAGAACATGAACATCGCTGCGGTCCCCCACGCTCTGCTTCCGGCTGCCGCCGGCTGTTGCCGACGCGCTACGCGTCGACGCGGAAAGTGTCAGGCTCCGATCGTGCCATGCGACTCTGACAGTTAGGGTCGCAGGCGGCCGATCCAGGCGGCCGAACAGCGAGAACGACTGGGAGAGGTCACAGGGGATGCTCAGGCTGGGCAGGCGTGAGTTCGACGCGCATGAGCCGGTGATCATGGCGATCGTGAACCGGACCCCCGACTCCTTCTACGACCAGGGGGCCACCTTCCGCGACGAGCCGGCGCTTGCGCGCGTGGAAGAGGCGGTGTCAGAGGGTGCTGCCATCATCGACATCGGTGGGGTCAAGGCCGGTCCAGGGGAGGAGGTGAGCGCCGAGGAGGAGGCGCGACGCACGGTGGGTTTCGTCGCCGAGGTACGGCGTCGGTTCCCGGACGTGATCATCAGCGTCGACACCTGGCGGCACGAGGTCGGTGAGGCGGTCTGCGAGGCGGGCGCGGATCTGCTCAACGACGCGTGGGGCGGGGTCGATCCGCGGCTCGCGGAGGTCGCCGGGCGGTTCGGGGTGGGACTGGTGTGTACGCACGCGGGGGGTACACGGCCTCGTACGCGTCCGCATCGGATCGCGTACGACGATGTCATGGCCGACATCCTGCGGGTCACCCTCGGGCTGGCCGAGCGTGCGGTCTCGCTCGGGGTGCCGCGGGAGTCCGTGCTCATCGATCCCGGACACGACTTCGGCAAGAACACGCGGCACAGTCTGGAGGCCACGCGCCGGCTCGACGAGATGGTCGCCACGGGGTGGCCCGTGCTGGTCTCCCTCTCCAACAAGGACTTCGTCGGCGAGACCTTGAACAAGCCGGTCAAGGAACGGGTCCTCGGAACCCTCGCCACGACGGCCGTCTCGGCGTGGCTGGGCGCGCGGGTGTACCGCGTCCACGAGGTGGCGGAGACCCGCCAGGTACTGGACATGGTCGCGTCGATCGCCGGCCACCGGCCACCGGCTGTTGCTCGGCGGGGGTTGGTGTAGGCCGCGCGGGTGGTGCCGGGGAGGGTTTTCGCCCCGCCCTACCTCCCCGCCTCCTTCGACACCAACGCCACCGCCTCATCCACGTCATCCGTCAGGTGGAACAGCAGCAGGTCCTTCTCCGACGCCTTCCCCTGGGCGATGAGCGTGTTCTTGAGCCAGTCCACCAGGCCGCCCCAGTACTCCGTGCCGAAGAGGACGATGGGGAAGCGCGTGACCTTCTGGGTCTGGACAAGGGTGAGGGCCTCGAAGAGTTCGTCGAGGGTGCCGAGGCCGCCGGGCAGGACCACGAAACCCTGCGCGTACTTGACGAACATCATCTTGCGCACGAAGAAGTAGCGGAAGTTGAGGCCGATGTCGACGTAGGGGTTGAGCCCCTGCTCGAAGGGCAGCTCGATGCCAAGCCCGACGGAGATGCCCTTCGCCTCGCACGCACCCTTGTTGGCGGCCTCCATGGCGCCCGGGCCACCGCCCGTGATGACGGCGAAGCCGGCCTCCACCAGCCCGCGGCCCAGCGCGACCCCGGCCTCGTACTCCGGCGACCCCACCGGCGTACGGGCCGAGCCGAACACACTGATCGCGGCCGGGAGTTCGGCAAGCGTGCCGAAGCCCTCGATGAACTCCGACTGGATGCGCAGCACTCGCCAGGGGTCGGTGTGCACCCAGTCCGAGGGCCCGCCCGCGTCCAGCAGCCGCTGGTCCGTCGTGCTCGCCTGCACCTGGCCACGCCTGCGCAGCACGGGGCCGAGCCGCTGTTCCTCCGGTGGCCGCTTCTTGCCCTCCGGGTCGCCAGTAGCCATGTCCGCTCCCTCCGCTTGCAGGTCGTTCCGCCCCAGCGTAGATCTACGCGGGTTACGGCGGGGGGACGCCGGCATGTCCGCCACGAACCGCCCTCAGGTACGGGGCAGGACTTCAGGTACGGGTCAGGACGTCAGCCAGGCCCGCAGCCGCTTCTCCCCCGCCAGAATCTTCCCCGTTTCGACCCGTTCATCCCGCTTGTGCGCCAAGTGCGGGTTCCCGGGACCGTAGTTGACGGCCGGGACGCCGAGCGCGCTGAAGCGGGAGACGTCCGTCCAGCCGTACTTGGGCTGCGGAGTGCCACCGACCGCCTCGATGAACGCGACGGCCGCCGGGTGGGACAGCCCGGGCAGCGCCGCCCCGCTGTGGTCGTCGACCACGAACTCCTCGACCCCGCAGTCCGCGAACACCTCGTGCACATGGGCCAGGGCCTCCTCCTCGCTACGGTCCGGCGCGTAACGGAAGTTGACGGTCACCACGCACTCGTCGGGGATGACGTTGCCAGCCACTCCGCCCTCGATCCGGACGGCATTGAGCCCCTCGCGGTACTCAAGACCGTCGATGACCGGATAGCGCGGCTCGTACGAGGCCAGGCGGGCGAGGATCGGGGCGGCCGCATGGATCGCGTTCGAGCCCATCCAACTGCGCGCCGAGTGGGCGCGCTCGCCGCGCGTCTTCAGCAGCACCCGGAGCGTCCCCTGGCAACCGCCCTCCACCTGCCCGTCCGAGGGCTCCAGGAGAACCGCGAAGTCGCCCTCCAGCCAGTCCGGATGAGCCTCGGCCACATGCTTCAGACCGTTCAGGTGCGCGGCCACCTCTTCGTTGTCGTAGAAGACGAACGTGAGGTCTCGATTGGGCTCGGGCACGGTGGCCGCGATCCGCAGCTGCACGGCGACGCCCGCCTTCATGTCGCAGGTGCCGCAGCCCCACAGCACGCCGTCGTCGTCCAGGCGCGAGGGAACGTTGCCGGCGATCGGCACCGTGTCGATGTGCCCGGCGAGGATGACGCGCTCGGCCCGCCCCAGACTCGTACGGGCGACGACGTTGTTGCCGTACCGGTCGACCGTCAGATGCGGCAGGGCGCGCAGCGCGGTCTCGACGGCGTCCGCGAGAGGCTTCTCGCTGCCGCTCTCCGAGGGGAGGTCGACGAGCTGCGCGGTGAGCCGGGCGGCGTCAACAGTGAGGTCAAGCGGGGTGTCAGCCATACGGTCGACCCTAGCGCGACGGCCCGGACCGCCCTCACGGCGACTGCTTTGAGACATCCCTTACAGCTTGTTGACCAAATGTCCATAGTCCCGTCATTCGCCTCCTCGCCCTTCGCTACTTTGATGGGCGTGCGTGAACCCATCAGTAACGTCCGTCGCCGCCGCCTCCCCCGTTTCGGAACGGCCCTCGCGATGCTGCTCGCCCTCGCGGCGTACCTCACCTTCCAGTACGTCACCGGGGGCACGGGCGCTCCCCGCTGCACGGTCGTCTCGGACAGAGGCGACGGCGCGTCATACGAGTACGAGTTCACGGCGGAGCAGGCGGTGAACGCGGCGACGATCTCGGTGGTCGGCACCAACCGCGGCATGCCCGAGCGGGCCGTCACGATCGCCCTCGCGACGGCGATCCAGGAGTCCGGCCTGCGCAACATCGACCACGGCGACCGGGACTCGCTGGGCCTGTTCCAGCAGCGGCCCTCGCAGGGCTGGGGAACGGAGACGCAGGTCATGGACCCGACGTACGCGGCGAGCGAGTTCTACGAGCACCTGGCCAAGGTGCCGGACTACTCGGAGCTGCCGCTCACCGTCGCCGCCCAGCGCGTGCAGCGCAGCGGCTTCCCGGACGCGTACGCGAAGCACGAGACCGACGCCACGCTGCTGGCCGCGGCACTGACGGGGCGCGCGGCGGGCACGCTCACCTGTGAGGGGCGCCCGGAGATGCGGACCGGTGACACGCGGACCGGCGGCCCGGACGCGGTGCGCGCCGCGCTGGTACGGGACTTCGGGCAGGGCATGTTCCAAGAGGCGGGTGCGGAGCGGAAGTTGAGGCCTGACGCGGGCGCCACGCCGTCGGAGTCGGCCACCGGGGCGGGCGGTCCCGCGAGCGCCCGCACCGTGACCATCCCCGTCCCCGACACCCGCGATGCCCCGGCCGCCAAGGGCGGGGAGCGGCAGCGCGGCTGGGGTCTTGCGCACTGGGCGGTGGCCAACGCCTCCGCACTGCACATCAAGCGGGTCTCGTACGCGGGCTGGGTCTGGACGGCCGGGAACACCCGGAGCGAGTGGCGCGCGGACGCCTCGGGTTCCCGGAACTCCACGGGCGAAGTCCGAATCGTCACTGGGCAGTAGTACGGACCCTCACCCGTTGGAGGGAGCCCCGTGCGCGCGATGTCCACGGCGCGCACGGGTTTTCGTCCGGCCACTCTCGAATCGACCGAATCCCTTGAGAATCAAGGGCCGTAAGGATTCAGCAGACTTTCGCACCGCGCGCCCTTTGCCCGGTTTTCTCCGCAACCGATAATGCGACGCATTGCCAACTCTTTACGTCGGGCCACCGCAACCTTCGCGGACTTCGAGCGGTAGTCAGTGCGTCCGAGCCCGGAACGATCAGCGGACGATCACCGGAACGATCAACAGCCAGCGATCACCAACCAGTTGGTCGACATCCAGTCGACCACCGCCAACTCCCGGGCGCGGTCGCACACTTCACCGTTTTCTCCCCGTCTAAGGAGCATCATGTCCCTCCCCCTGACCCGTCGGATCGCCCGTACCGCGCTGCTCGTCGCAGCGGGAGCGGCTGCCGGGGTCGGTGCGGCCGGCTCCGCCAGCGCGGCGCCCCAGGTGCCGGCTGCCCCCGACCTCGGCGGGATGTCCGCGCTGGACAACGCGGGCACCACCGTCGACGGTGCCACGCAGACCACCACCGACCTCGCGAGCGACGCCGGCGGCCAGGCCGTACCGGCCGCGGGCAAGGCCGTCAAGCAGGCGGCGCCCGTCGCCCCGCTCGCCGCCGGGGATGTCGCCGGGTCCGCGGGTGACGTGCTCGGTGACACCGCGAAGTCGGGCGGGGCTGCCCTGCCGACCGAGGGCCTCACCCAGGGCGGCGTCCCCGGTGCGGAGACGCTGCCGGTGCAGACCCTGCCGGCGCAGACCCTGCCGCTCGCCTGACGCAACACTCGTACGGCGAAGGGGTCCAGGTGCACTGCACCTGGACCCCTTCGCCGTACCTACGATCTCGCCGTCGTACGAGACCTACAGGCGCCCCACGGCCGCCTGCACTCGCTCGTCCGTAGCCGTCAGCGCCACGCGGACGAACCTCTCCCCCGCCGGCCCGTAGAAGTCGCCCGGCGCGACCAGGATGCCCAGCTCGGCCAGGTGGGCCACCGTGTCCCAGCAGGACTCGTCCCGGGTCGCCCAGAGGTACAGGCTCGCCTCGCTGTGCTCGATGCGGAAACCGTGCCGCAGCAGGGCCTCCCGGAGGGCGGTGCGGCGGGCCGCGTAACGCTCGCGCTGTTCGCGTACATGGGTGTCGTCGCCGAGGGCGGCGACCACCGCGGCCTGCGTCGGCGCGGGCGTCATCATGCCGCCGTGCTTGCGGATCTCCAGCAGCTCGCCGAGGACGGTCTGGTCACCGGCCAGGAACGCGGCCCGGTAGCCCGCGAGGTTCGACCGCTTCGAAAGCGAGTGGACCGACACGATCCCCTCGTACGAGCCGCCGCACACGTCGGGGTGCAGGACCGAGACCGGGTCGGCCTCCCAGCCGAGCTCGAGGTAGCACTCGTCGGAGAAGACGAGGATGCCGTGCTCACGCGCCCAGGCGACGATCCGGGTCAGCTCGTCCTTGGACAGGACGCGGCCGGTGGGGTTCGACGGGGAGTTGAGCCAGAGGAGCTTCAGGCCGGTCGGGTCCAGGTCCGTCGGGTCCTCGTACGAGACGTAGTCCGCGCGGGCCAGCCTGGCCCCGACCTCGTACGTCGGGTAGGCGAGGCGCGGATAGGCGACCTTGTCACCGGGGCCGAGGCCCAGCTGCGTCGGCAGCCAGGCCACCAGTTCCTTGGAGCCGACAACCGGCAGGACGTTGCGGTGGGTGACTCCACGGGCGCCCAGTCTCCGCTCGCACCAGCCCGTGAGCGCGTCCCGCAGTTCCGGCGTGCCCCACACCGTGGGATAGCCGGGCGAGTCGGCCGCGGCCACCAGGGCTTTCTGGATCAGCTCGGGCACCGGGTCGACCGGGGTGCCGACGGACAGGTCGACGATGCCGTCCGGATGAGCGGCGGCCGTCGCCTTGAAGGGCTCCAGCTTGTCCCAGGGAAAGGCGGGAAGCCGGTCGGAGACTGCGGACACGGGGTTCACTTTCTGCTTGGTCGCCTGGGCGCTCGGCCGCTTGGGCAAACGCCTCGGTCCCGTACGGCGATCAAGGCGATCAGGGCGTACGGGACCGAGGCGGCGCGGATACGGGCGCGCCGTTTACTGGTTCTGCGGCGGCAGCTCTGCGATGAAGGGGTGGTCGCGCTCGATCAGGCCGAGCTTGCTGGCGCCGCCGGGCGAGCCGAGTTCGTCGAAGAACTCGACGTTCGCCTTGTAGTAGTCCTTCCACTCTTCGGGAGTGTCGTCCTCGTAGAAGATCGCCTCGACCGGGCAGACCGGCTCACAGGCTCCGCAGTCGACGCATTCGTCCGGGTGGATGTACAAGGACCGGGAGCCCTCGTAGATGCAGTCGACCGGGCACTCCTCGATGCACGCCTTGTCCTTGACGTCGACACAAGGCTGCGCGATGACGTAGGTCACGCTGTCGTTCCTCCTCGGTAGGGCGCTGGCGGGCCTCCTCAGGCTCCGCCGCCTGGCGCGCGGGAGCGCGGCGTCGTCGATGCCCGCACCTAGTATCTCCGTTCCCGGGCGTGATCCGAACAGGAGGGTTGTACTGAGCTGTGGATTTCTCCTCGCATATACGGCTCGAGGTCCGTGTCACCCCTGCTGACGTGGGCAAACGTATCTCGGTACGGCAACTGGACGAAGACGCCCCCAAGGGTGAGAGGTTCACCGACACGGTTGGCGTTCTCACATCATGGGACGACGGTGTGCTGCTGATCACACGGCGGTCCGGGGAACGTGTCCGTATTCCGGAATCCTCCCTGGTCGCGGGCAAGGTGGTGCCGTCGGCGCCTGCCCGTCGGCGAGGCCCTTCGGCTTCGTACGAGGAGCTGGCTCGGGTTGCCACGCGTGGCTGGCAGCCGGTGGAGCGGGCGCATCTCGGCGAGTGGGAGCTGCGGGCCGCCGCCGGATTCACGCGACGGGCCAATTCCGTACTGCCGCTCGGCGATCCCGGTGTACCGCTCGACGAGGCGCTGTCGCTCGTACGGGACTGGTACGCGGCCCGTGGTCTGCCCGCGTACGTCCAGACCGCGACCGGAGCCGAGGGCACGCAGGAGTTGCTGTGTGCGGAGCTGGAGGGGCGGGGGTGGACGCGCGAGGTGAGCGCCGAGCTGTGGACCGGTGCGCTGGCACCGCTCGGCGATGTTCCGGACCCTGCCCGCCCGGTGGTCCTCTCCCGCACGGCGAACGAGGCATGGCTGGGCCGCTACCAGCGCAAGGGCATGAGCGATGTGGCGCTCAAGGTGCTGGAGAGCGGACCTTCGGTGTGGTTCGCGACGGTGCCCGGTGCCGAGCCGGGTTCACCGGCGGCGATCGGCCGCTGTGTGGTGGACGGCCGCTGGGCCGGTTTCGCCGCGGTCGAGGTGGACCCGTCGCTCCGCCGCCAGGGCCTGGCCACCATGGTGATAGGCGCTCTGGCCCGCCAGGCCCTGAGCGAGGGCGCCTCGGCGGCGTGGCTCCAGGTGGAGACGGAGAACGCGGGGGCGCGGGCGCTGTACGGGGGGATGGGGTTCGCGGCGCATCATGCGTACCACCACTACCGCGAGCCGGAGACCCTGGAGAGCGACTCCGGCGGGCGCGCCGGAGCCCAGTAGTGCGGTGAAACTGGTGGAAGCAGCACGCAGCGGTATCGATCGGCGTGAAAGGGCACGAGGCAGCTATGGGTCCCCCTCATCCTCCTGGGCCGGAGCAGAGTGCCGCGTGGCGGCGGCGGTTCGCTGATGAGGCGCGGGCCGAACGGCCTGATCTGGCGACGCTGTGCCTTCTCATCGGGGCCGAAGCGGACGGGTCCCTGGACGAGGCCGGCATGGACGCCGCTCAGATCGAACTGGACCGGCTGGCCGGGGAGTTGCCGTTCCGGCCGGGTGGGCCGCGGGCCTGGGCGACGGCGCTGGCCGAGCATCTCGGCGGGCGCTGTCGGTTCCGCGGTACGCCCGGTGACTATCAGCGGCTGGAGTCCTCGCTCCTGCACGCGGTGCTGCGGCGGCGGCGCGGGCTGCCCATCCTGCTCTCGGTGGTCTGGATGGAGGTCGCGCGCAGGGCGGGGGCACACGTGTACGGGGTCGCCCTGCCGGGCCATTTCGTGGTGGGCTTCGGTTCCCTGGAGGAACAGGTCCTCGCCGACCCTTTCGACGGTGGCCGCGTCCTGACCGGCCCCGATGCGGATCTGCTCGTGGCGGGTGCCACCGGTGCACCCCTCGACCCGTCGATGCTCACGCCGGCCGACCCGCTCGACGTCGTCCTGCGCATCCTCAACAACATCCGCGCCTGGGCCGCCGCCCGCCCCGAACGCGGCGACGTTGCCCTGTGGGCTGTGGACCTCTCCCTACTCCTCCCGTCCCACCCCGCCCGCCTCCGCTACGACCGCGCCCAACTCCTCGTCCAGCGCGGCGACTTCCTGGCGGGCGCCACGGAACTCGACGCGTACGCCGACATCGTGGCCCCCGTCGACGAACCCGCCGCGGACCGCGTACGCCAACAGGCCCGCGCGGCCCGCGCGATGCTCAACTGACCCGCGCCGCACCGGCCGGGCGTACGACGAGCCCGGTCGACGTTGCGTCGACCGGGCTCGTCGTGGAGATCTGACCGGCCGTCACGCAAGCGCGAACTGCCTGATCGAACCGTCTAGTTCGGGTTCGTCTCGATTTCGCCGACGCGGTCCGCCTGCGACTTGCCGCGGAGCGCGGGGGCCAGCGCGTTGACCACGTCCTGGGGCGTGACGGCCGTCCGCTGGCCGCTGGCCCGCTCGATCGTCACGCCGTCGAACGTCGTGCCGTAGAGCTCCTTGAGCGCTTCGAGGTCGTACGTCTCCACGAGCTTGCCGTTGACGGCCTTCACTCCGAGGAACTTCCACAGGGAGTTCTCCGGGCTGAACTGGATCGGTGTGGCACCGGCGGCCTCGATGGTGACGATGCCCGACATCGCCGGCTCCGCGAACTCCTTCATCATCCGGTCGACTTCGGCCTTCGTGACCGCCGGCTCCTTCGTCGTGGTGGGAACCTGCACGGGGTCCGTCTTCCCGGTCTCCACCTGCGCTCGGTACGCCTCCTCGACGGCCTTCGTCGACTGGGCGATGGCTATGCCCTTGCCCGCCTTGCCGTACACGGGGACGGCCTTGCCCGACTCAAACTTGATCGTGCCCTCGGTCGCCGTGCCGACGCCGCCCGCGGCGCGCTCCAGGGCGGCCCGCAGCTTCTCCTCGTCGACGGGCATCTCGGGCTCGACGACGCGCTCGCCGCCGAACAGCGAACCGATCACCGACACGGGGTTGTAGTCACTGCCCGCCGCGCCACGCACTGTGGCCTGGCTGTCGAACTGGAGGCCGGCCTGGTCCGGCCTGAGCGCGACGGTGTCGCCGTCGACCGAGAGCTGGAGCGGCTTGGCCGCATCTGCCTTGAAAGCGTCATCGAGTTTCTTGACAGCCTCGTCGCGGGTGCCGCCGCCGATGTCGACGCCGAGCACGGTGGTGCCCTTGGGCACGTCGGAGTGGTTCATGAGCAGCCCGGCGCCGTACGCGATACCGGCGACGCCCACCACACCGACCCCCAGGAGCACCAGCTTGTTGCGCCCCTTCTTCTTCGGCTTCGAGGCCGCGGGCACGGTTGGCGAGACCGGCTCGGGCAGCTTCGGGGGCTGGTGCGTCATCGCGCCGTCGGAGGGCGCGCCGGGCCCGAACGGCGAGTTCTGGTGCGACGGTACGACGGGAATGCCGCTGGTCAGGGTGTGCCCGGAGACGTTCTCGCCGGGCCCACCGGCATAACCGGGCGGTTCGGGCGCCGGCTTCTGCGGGGTGAGGATCGCGGTGTCGTCGCTCAGGCCGCCACCGGGGTGACCGGGGCCGCCGGGACCACCGGCTGGGGCGCCGGATCCGCCGGGGCCGCCGGGGCCATTCGGGGCGCCCGGACCGTTCGGGGCACTCGGGGAACCGGGGCCTCCCGGACCTCCGGGACGCCCCGGGCCACCGGCCGGGGCGCCGGGTCCACCGGGCCCTCCGGGAGTACTCGGCCGACCCGGTCCACCGGAAGCACCATGGATACCCGGGACTCCCTGACCGCCAGGCCCGCCGGGACCACCGATCCCGCCAGGACCACCGAAGCTCTCAGGGCCTCGCTGACCCCCCGGCCGCCCGGCACCGGCAGGCGCCGCCAACGGCCCGTCACCCGTGACCGGTCCACCGGTCGGCCCCGAGGGACCGCCCGGACCGACCTGGCCACCGGGACCGCCCTGGCCGCCCCGGCCTCCCTCGGAGAAGTACGGCAGATCATCGCGCCGCGACGCGTCGTCACCGCCTCCGGCACCGTTCGCGTTCCCAGGGCCACCCCCGCTACCGGCCGCCCCCAGCGGCCCGGCCGCCAGCACGCCGGAAACGTCGAAGGACCCGGTACCGCCACCATGCCCCGGCGCCACAGCACTGGTGCCGCCCGCACCGGGCAGCCCCGCACCATTCGTACCGTTCGCGTTCCCACCACCGGGCCGAGGCGCTCCACCAGGACGCGCACCGGGACCGGGACGAGCGCCATCAGCACCCGCCCCACCGGAGGCACCCGAACCCGAGCCCGTACCCGCCGAACCGACGGAGATACCTGCCCCGTTGGTCGAGCCACCACCCTGACCGCCCTTGGGCGCACCGGACCTACGGGGGGCGAACCAGTCGCTCGTCTTCTCCTCGGCGGAAGCGCCGGAGCCGGAAGAGGGCGCGGGATCCGAGGACCTGGGCGCACCCGAGGAAGCGCTCGGCCCCGGCTCGGTCGCGGCCGACGCCGGTCTGGCCGACGCAGACCCGTTCGCACCGTTCGTACTCGTCGACGAACCGCTGTCAGAACTCTCCGAGTCCCCGACGGGCGTCCGCACGACGACCGGCGGAATGGGCCTCGATCCAGGGATGTTGATCCGGATCCGCGTCGTCAGCGTGGTCTCGGTCTTGATTTCCTCCGGCCGTTCACCGGCGGAACGCCCCGCGTCAGCACCGTCTTCGGAACCCGTGGGGGTCCCGTACGGCGGCGTACCCGACGGGTAGGCGGTTCCGCCGCGCCCGTTGGGCCCGGAGGACGAACTGTCAGTTTCACGACTCAAGGCAGGTTCTCCCGGTTGGCTCCGCCGCCCGTGTACTCGACCTCAACCTCGTTTCGGGCGGCTCGGCGGCGCGCACCACCATACTGGCCACCACTGGTGCTTATCCGGCGACCGCTGAGGAAACCCACACCGGACCCCCACCTGCGTTCTGCGGCGAAGTAGTACGTCACTTGGCAAGTCGGGCGTCGGAGCCATCCGGTTGCCGCCCCGAGCCAAGGGTGGCGCACATCACAGCCACAGCCATCCCGCCGAGGATGAAGAGGTAGGAGCCGACTCCCGCGGCGAAGAGGAAGTCGCCCTCCGGGCGGCTGGCGGTGAGCAGGATGACGGCGACCATCCACCCGGCCGCGGGCGCCACCGCCCCGGCCCGGCTGCCGACCGCCCGCGCCCCGCCCAGGAAGAGCCCGGCCGCCCCCGCGAGCGCGAGCAGCAACCCGCCCGGGAACCAGCCGGACTGGACCAGTCCCCCGGCCGCCCCGACCACCGCCCCCAGCACGAACAGCCCCAGGTAGGCGGCGATCCGGACCCCCGACGGGGGCCCCAACGGCTGGGCGAGCATGCTCCCGGTACCTGCGCCGCTGCGCGCACTCGATCTGTTCGCCGTACTCATCACGCACCCACTCCAGAAGTCCCCGATTTCCGGGATGTCCCCGATATCCCCGCGAACAAGTCCGTCTCCCGAACCTCGGAATGCGCCCCGGCAGGCGCACCACCCCGCTCACCCCGCACCAACTCGTAATACTCGACGAGAAAAATCGGCTGCGCGAGCTGATTCGACAGCGCGAACCACGGCTCGACGACCTCGATCTGCGTGGCATGCGCCCGCATCGCCGCGGCCTTGGCGGCGGCGTGGGCCGTGCCGTCGATCTCCGTCGTGATCAGGGCGTCGTCCACCACGCCCGGCACGTCGTCGACGGCGGCAGAGGCGGGGAAAGGCAGTTCGTCCAGTACGTCCTTCAGGCGCGCGAAGGCCTCTTCGGCCACGGAGCGCGGTACGCGGTTCCAGTAGATCTTCGTGATCGTCCACGGCGAGCCGAGGTCCGGGCGGAAGTCCGGCTCGGCGGCCAGGTCCGCGGCGCGCATCGCGACCCGGTGGGCCTGGATGTGGTCGGGGTGGCCGTAACCCCCGTCGGGGTCGTATGTGATCAGCACCTGGGGGCGTACCTCGCGGATCACCCCGACGAGTTCCGCGGCGGCCTCGTCGATGCCCGCCTGCCAGAAGCAGCGGGGGTCGTCGTTGTCGGCCAGGCCCATCATCCCGGAGTCCTGGTGGCGGCCGGGGCCGCCGAGGGAGCGGAAGTCGTGCACGCCGAGCGCGTCCATCGCCGCCGCGAGTTCCGTGCGGCGGTGGCTGCCGAGGGCCTCGCCCGTCAGATGGGCGAGCTCGGGCGGGATGACCTCGCCGCGCTCGCCCAGCGTGCAGGTCACCAACGTGACATGGGCGCCCTCGGCCGCGTACCGGGCCATGGTCGCGCCGTTGTTGATCGACTCGTCGTCCGGGTGCGCGTGCACCAGGAGCAGTCGGCGGCCGGGCAGTTCCGTCATGGGCCCACCCTATGAGTCCCGGCCGTACGCGGCTCCCCGAGCCCGGGCCTTACGTTGCTTCCCGAGCCGCGTCCGTACGAGGCTTCCCGGGGCCCCGCCCCCACAGGGCCCCCGGCGCATGCCTATGAAGCGCCGCTCAGAACTTGATGTCCCCGATCATGCCCGCGATGTTCGTCGTCAGCTCGTTGATCGTGGGTGCGATCGTCGAGCTGGCCAGGTAGAAGCCGAGCAGGACGCAGACGACCGCGTGCCCGGCCTTCAGTCCCGATTTCTTGACCAGCAGGAAGACGATGATCGCCAGCAGCACCACCGCCGAAATCGAGAGTGCCACGGCGGTTCACCTCCAAGGTTCCCGGGGACGCGTTTGGTCAGTACGGCAGCCAGCGGGTTCATACCCAGGCAGCGTCATTGATCATAACTATTCCCACCTGCGCATCGCTCGGCGCACGGCCGCACAAGGGGGCGCATGGCCAATATGGTCGGGGGCATGACGACCGAGCCTCTCTCCTTTCCGCGCCGGCAGGCGCGCACCCTGCGTTTCACACTCGGCGCGCCCCGCGCGTTCACCGTGGCGCCCGACGGTTCCCGGGTCGTGTTCCTGCGGTCCCGCTCGGGTACGGACCGGGCGAATCTGCTGTGGATCCTCGATGTCGCGGACGGCGCCGAGCGAAGCGAGCTGGGGGTCCCCCCGGCCGGAGGCTGGGGGAGGGTCGCCGCCGACCCGCAGGCGCTGCTCGGCGGCGCCGACGAGCGGCTGTCGGCCGAGGAGAGGGCGCGCCGGGAGCGCAGCCGGGAGGGCGGCGCGGGCATCGTCGGCTATGCCACCGACACAGCGGTGGAGTTGGCGTCCTTCGCGTTGTCCGGGCGGCTTTTCACGGCCGAGCTGCGGGCCGGTACGGCACGTGAACTGCCCGTTCCCGGCCCGGTGCTGGACCCGCGCCCGTCCCCCGACGGGCGGCTCGTGGCGTACGTCACCGAGGGCGCCCTGCGGGTGACCGGCGCCGAGGGCGAGGGCGACCGGGCGCTCGTGGAACCCGAGTCGGAGACGGTCACGTACGGCCTGGCCGAGTTCATCGCGGCGGAGGAGATGGGCCGTTCGCGCGGCTTCTGGTGGTCGCCGGACTCGGACCGGCTGCTGGTCGCGAGGGCCGACGACGCGCCCGTACGCCGCTGGTGGATCGCCGATCCCGCACGGCCGGACCAGAATCCGCAGCAGGTCGCGTACCCGGCGGCCGGAACCGGCAACGCGGACGTACGCCTCTTCGTGTTCGCCCTTGACGGGGCGCGTACGGAGGTCGTGTGGGACCGGGCGCGCTACCCCTATCTGGCACGAGTGCACTGGTCAGCGGCCGGAGCGCCGCTCCTGCTCGTGCAGGCGCGGGACCAGAGGAGCCAGCTTTATCTGGCCGTGGACCCCGACACCGGGGCGACCCGGATGGTGCACGCGGACGAAGATCCACAATGGCTTGATCTTTTCCCCGGCGTGCCGTGCTGGACTCCCGGCGGACAGCTCGTACGGATCGCCGACGAGGGCGGGGCGCGGGTGCTCGCAGTGGGTGAACGCCCGCTGACGGGCCCGCAGTTGCACGTACGGGCTGTGCTCGACGTCTCGGACGACGATGTGCTGGTGTCCGCGTCGGCGGGCGAGGCGGCGGCCACGCCCGAGATCGGTGAGGTTCACGTCTACCGGGTCAACGACCTTGGCGTGGAACGGCTTTCGCAGGTGCCGGGGGTGCACTCGGCGGTGCGCTCCGGCCCCGTGACGGTGCTCGTCTCGGCGGTACCCGGCCGGCCGGGGGCCCAGGTGCAAGTGTTGCGCGAGGGCAAGGTCGCGGCGACTGTGGCCTCGTACGCCGAAGACCCGGGGCTGAGCCCGCGCGTGACGCTCATGGAGGCGGGCGAGCGCCGTGTGCCCTGCGCGGTGCTGCTCCCCACTGGCTACACCGACGGCGACGGTCCGCTGCCGGTCCTGATGGACCCGTACGGCGGCCCGCACGGCCAGCGGGTGCTGGCGGCGCATAACCCGTACCTCACCTCGCAGTGGTTCGCCGACCAGGGCTTCGCGGTGATCGTCGCGGACGGGCGCGGGATGCCGGGCCGCTCGCCCGCCTGGGAGAAGTCCATCAAGGACGACATGGCCGCGCTCGTCGTGGACGACCAGATCCACGCGCTCCAGGCGCTCGCCGAACGCTTCCCACTGGACCTGAACCGGGTCGCCATCCGCGGCTGGTCGTTCGGCGGCTACCTCGCGGGACTCGCGGTGCTGCGCCGCCCGGACGTCTTCCACGCGGCCGTCGTGGGCGCCCCGGTCACCGACCAGCGCCTGTACGACACCCACTACACGGAGCGCTACCTGGGCGACCCGAACCGCCAACCCGAGGTCTACGCCGCGAACTCCCTGATCGACGACAACGGCCTGGTCGGCGCCGCTGAGCCGGTCCGCCCGATGATGATCATCCACGGCCTGGCCGACGACAACGTGGTGGTGGCACACAGCCTGCGCCTGTCTTCGGCGCTTCTGGCCGCCGGCCGCCCGCACGAGGTGCTACCGCTCTCCGGCGTCACGCACATGACCCCGCAGGAACAGGTGGCCGAGAATTTGCTGCTGCTCCAGGTGGATTTCCTACAGCGCGCTCTGAAGCTGGGCTGAGCTGCGAGAAATCCGCAGAGCACCGCAACCATCAATTGAGGAACCCAGACGAGACATCAGCCAGGTCCGCGAGAGCGGCGCCGGTTTAGGCGCAAAGGGGGGCGTGCGACCGGCCGGGGAGACATGGCGCGCCCCGGCCGGTCTACGGCACCCGCACGGCCGTACGCTGTCGAGCTTGACGCGTCCGTATATCGGTATCGGGTCAGCGAAGTTGCTTGCGTGTTAACGCGATTGATGCGCATTTGTGCCACTATGCCGACTCGCCGCGCGCCAAGCGCGAGCGCCCGCTCAACCTCCTCGGCGCGGGTACGCCCCTTTCCGTACGGGGCCTGAAGGTGCGCTTCTAGGAAACAGCGGCTGCCGCCTTGGGGGCGGCGGCCAGCCGCAGGCCGACCTCCACAAGGGTCCAACCGAGGCGGGTACGGAGGTCCCGGGGACGCCGGGCCGCGGCGGCGAGGCGGTACGCGTCGGCTTCGGCACGGAGCTCGGCTGCGCGGGCGTGGTGCAGGGCGAGATGGATCTCGGGGTGCATCGGGCGGCCTCTCAGTCCGTGCGGATGGGAAGGATGTGGGTGTGGACGCGGACCTGCTCGGTGTCCGGGGTGCCGTCGTCGGGGGCCAACGCGCGGTAGCTCTCCAGGAGGTCGTGCATCTTGTGGTTGAGTTCGGGTGTGAACGGGCGCAGGGCACACGCACACCGGTTGGCAGCGAACCTTTCGGTCACAGCACCAGCCACATCTAGCCCAACTCGCCCCGCTCCACACAGAATTCGTTGCCCTCGGGGTCGGCCAGTGTGACCCAGCCCCGGCCGTCCGGCCGGGTGTGGTCCGCGATCAGCTGGGCCCCGAGCCTGATCGCCCGCTCGACCTCCTCCGCACGGGTGCGCCCCTGCGGACGCAGGTCGAAATGCACTCGGTTCTTGGCCGACTTACCCTCGGGCACGCGGACGAACAGCAGGCCCGGACCGCCGGCGGGATCCGCGATGAGCGCCTCCGGGTCGCCGGGCTTGTCGTCGTCGGCCAGCGGCCGCCCGAGCAACTGGCTCCAGAACAGCCCGAGATCGTACGGATCTCCAGTGCAGTCGAAGGTGATGTGGCGGATGACGGGGTTCAACAGACGCCTCCAAGGGCTGTGATGTGGCTACAGGGAGGGAGCATCCCCGCCACCCGCCCGGACAGCGAGCGAATATCACGGTCCGCCGCCAGAACTCCCTTGCCACCAGCTTCACTTCCGGTCGTCCGCATTCTCCAGTGGGTGTAGCTCTCCCCCTGGGAAGATCACCATGCTCAGGCCCCGGGCCGAATATGTGATGCGCGCCATGCTGGCCGGCCCCTAGGGTGCGCCCATGCCGACGACTGCCTCGCCTTTGTCCGCGTATCCCCCGTTGAACGTGCAGGTGCACACACCCCGACTGTCCTTGCTAGGGGCGACAGATGAGCTCCTGGAGCGCTTGGTCCCCACGGTCCGCAAGGGCGTGGTGACGCAGCCGCCGTGGCCCTTTGACGATCCGATGTCCCTCTATGAGGACAGCCCGGAGCGCGAGTGGGGCTGGCTGCAGGGGGTGTGGCGCGGCCGGGGCCGGGTCAGCGCGAGCCTTTGGCGTCTGTACTTCGTCGTGGTCATCAACGGCGAGCCGGTGGGCATGCAGGATCTGATCGGCACCGACTTCGCCACGTTCGGAACGGTCACCACCTTCTCCTGGCTCAGCCCGGACGTGCGGGGTGGCGGCTTGGGCAAGGAGACGCGGCAGGCGGTGCTGCATCTGGCCTTCGATGGGTTGGGGGCCCGTGAGGCGAGCAGCGATGCCTTCTTCGACAACCATGCCTCGAACCGTGTCTCCCAAGCTCTGGGTTACGTGCCGAACGGCGTCTCCTGGGACACCCGGCGCGGCGAGCCGGCGGAGATCAAACAATGGAGGCTGACCCGAGAGCAGTGGATTAAGCGGCGGCGCGACGACATCGAACTCGTCGCCGTTGGCGACTGCCTGCCAGTCCTCGGGATTGACCCGCCACCAGCTGACTGATCACCAAGCCCTCCGGGGAAGACCCGCCCTCTCCTCTCGTGGGCCGCCGGCCTCGCCTTCGCCTGGATCGACATCAGGGCTGACTACCTCACAACAAGATTCAGGATCTTCCCAGCGGAAGAGCTGCACCCATCCCACCTTTGATCCCGTCGAGCAGCGCCGCGAGGGCGGACGGAGCGGCGTTGGCGACCGTAGCGGGGGCTTCGCTCTCGCGGAGGTGCACGGTGCCGGTGGGGTCGAGGGCGAGTTCGACACAGGTGTCGGAGCCGGGCTCGCTGAACGTTGATTTCCGCCACACGAGTTGCGCCATGCTCGCCTTCTCTAGAGCAACGGGTACAGAAGGCGCTGGATGAGCCCCCGCGAGTCCTTGACTGCGTACGAGTCGTGGCGACGGTCTAGGTTCGCCGGCGGCAGCGCCACTTCGCACAGCCTAGCGAACCAGTCGTCGTACCTGGCGAGGGAGTCGCCGTCCCCCAGGTACAGCGATCGCTCGATGTGCGCCACGATCGCCGTGCTCAACTTCCGCACCGGAGGCCGCAGAACCGTGAAGGAGGTACCGAACGCAACCGCACCCTCAAAGGGGAGGACCTGGATCGTGACGTTGGGCAGCTCCGCGGCCTCCAACAGCCGGATGAGCTGGCCGCGTCTGATCGCCGGGTCACCGAACGACATGTGCAGGGCCGCCTCATGGATCACGGCGTGCAAGCGCGGCGCGTTCTCCCCTGTCAGTACTGCCTGGCGCCGCACCCGGAACTCGACTTCCCGGTCCTGCTCCAAACGCGATGCCCCGGTGTAGCCACCGCGATAACCAGCAGTGGCGTAAGCCTCGGTCTGCAACAGCCCCGGAACGAACATCGGCTCGTAGCAGACGATGCCGCACGCGCCGTCCTCCAGTTCCGCCAAGTCCCTCAAGGACGGACGCAGAGGATCCCGGTACTGGCTCCACCAGCCCTTGCCCGAAGCCTGCCCCAGTTCCACCAGCCCATCCAGATAGGTTGTGTCTTTACAGCCCGAGGCCGCAGCCAGCGCACGCAACCGCTCCGGCGACAACGACGTACGCCCCGACTCCACACTGCTGATGTGCGACGCATGCATCCCCATGGCCGCAGCCGCTTCACCGGCGGTCAGGCCACCACTCTCACGAATCGCTCGCACCTCAGCACCGAACCGCCGCTGACGGTACGTCGGATTGGCCCTCAGCCCCACACACCCCTCCTCGTTCTGCGCCTCAGCATCCCCAACCAGCGAATCACTGAAGCAGGTTGTAAATACACGACACAGATCGCTACTTTACGTATGTCGCCAGTCACAGACAACTACACCTGGAGGCTGCCATATGCGCACGCCCGAATCCCCCAACTCCCGCTGGACCTACGGCATCTCCATCCCCCACGACCCTCGCGCCGTCAGCGTCGTCCGGGCGACCATCCGCAGCATCCTCAACGTCGCGCGACTCAACTGCCTCGTGGACTCAGTGGAGTTGATGGTCTCCGAGATCGTCACCAACGCCTACCGGCACTCCACCACGGAGACCTACGTCAGCATGGAGCGCACCCCGGACGACTTCCGGGTTACGGTCTGGGACCACGGCCAGGGCACCCCGACGCCCCGTAATCCCGCCGACAGCGACGAGCGCGGCCGTGGCCTCGGCATCGTGGAGACCTGCGCCGACGAGTGGGGCGTACGGACATACCCGTACGGCAAGGCGGTGTGGTTCAGCATGGCACCGCAGGAGGAGGCGTGAGGTCGGTCCTTCCCTCTTGAGCAAGTGCTCCCCGAGTCGAGGACATCCGGGATCATGAAGCATGCTCCCGGATGACTGGCACCTCACTCAAGACGTCGACGATTTCCTCGCCCGAGCCGGGGACTTCCTGTGCTCGCGCCCCGCCCTGCACAACACGCCGCTGACGGACATCGAGAAACTGCGGATACGCGGCGCGGCCGAACACGACGCCGAAGCCGCCGTTTTCGGCCGACTGGAGTCAGGAGGCGAGGTTCGCGCGATCTTCTATCTCACTCCGCGCGGCCGCCTGGGCCTCACCCCCCTCTCTGTCGAGCAGACGGACACCCTCGCTGCTCACCTGGCCGGCCTCGGCCACTCCCCCTCCACCGTCATCGCGGACCACGACACCGCCGGCGCTTTCGCCGAGTCATGGCAGCGGCACACGAGCGCAGCACCGGTACCTTTCTGGCGGACGCATCTCTACCGTCTCGGCACGCTCACCCCACCGCAGCCACGCCCAGCGGGCCAGGGACGCATCACGGGCGGTAAGGACCGTGAGCAAGTCGTGCGCTGGTGCCGTGAGTTCTGTGTCGATGTCGGAGAGCAGTCCTCCATCGACTTGATCGACGCCGGCTCCTGGGACGACTCGCGTTTCGGCGACAGGCACTTCACGTTCTGGGAAACCCCGGACGGCACCCCCGCCTCGATGGCGGCCGCGACCTCGATCGTCGGCGGCATGGTCCGGGTGGACCCCGTCTACACCCCCGCCCATCTCCGCGGCCGCGGCTACGCGGGGGCCGTGACGGTCGAGGTGAGCAGGGCCGCGCTGGCCGCGGGGGCGACGGACGTTGTCCTGTTCACGGACCCGGACAACCCCACCAGCAATGCCCTCTACCAGCGCATTGGGTACGTCCATGTCGCCGACTTCGCCGGGTACAAGTTCTCCTACGGTGCACCACAAGCCGGGTAGGGGCGTGATCGACGCAAACACACCTGCCACCAGTACCGGCTGCGACTGCCGCGAAGCGGCTAGGGCAAGGCGTGCGGATGTGACAGTTTCCCCGGAACTGTCACACCTTCGCGGATGCCTGGGTCAGCCCTTCGTGACCTTCGCGTCCACCACAGCCGCGTCCTGCTCCAGCGCCTTCAGCGCCGGGTCCATCACGACATCCTCGTCACGCGCCTCCGTGGTCGGCTCCTCCGGGAAGTGGCAGGCCGTCAGATGGCCGCCACGGTTCCCGGAGAGCTGGATCAGCGGGGGCTCTTCGCTGGCGCACTTGTCCTGCGCCTTCCAGCAGCGCGTGCGGAAGCGGCAGCCGGACGGCGGGTGGATCGGTGAGGGCACGTCGCCGGCGAGGCGGATGCGCTCGCGGTCCTCGGAGTCCTCGGTGGCGACCTCGGGGACCGCCGAGAGCAGGGCGTGGGTGTAGGGGTGCCGGGGCCGGTTGTAGATCGAGTCCCGGTCGCCGACCTCGACGACCTTGCCGAGGTACATCACGGCGACGCGCTGCGTGAAGTGACGCACGATGGCGAGGTCGTGGGCAATGAAGAGGAAGGCGATGCCCAGCTCTTTCTGGACCTTCTGCAGCAGGTTCACGACCTGCGCCTGGATCGACACATCCAGCGCGGAGACCGGCTCGTCCGCCACGATCAGCTTCGGGTTCAGGGCGAGGGCGCGGGCCACGCCGATGCGCTGGCGCTGACCGCCGGAGAACTCGTGCGGGAAGCGGTTGTAGTGCTCGGGGTTGAGGCCGACGAGCTCCAGGAGTTCGCGTACGCGCTTCTCCTGGCCGCCTTCCGGATCGATGCCGTTGACCTCCATCGGCGACTTGATGATGGTGCCGACGGTTTGCCGCGGGTTCAGCGAGGAGTACGGGTCCTGGAAGATCATCTGGATCTCGGACCGTACGGGGGCCAGCTGCCTGCGCGAGGCGTGCGTGATGTCCCGGCCCGCGTACGTGATCTTGCCGGCGGTCGGCTCCAGGAGGCGGGTGATGAGCCGGCCGGTGGTCGACTTGCCGCAGCCGGACTCGCCGACGAGGCCGACGCTCTCGCCGACACCGACGGTCAGGTCGACCCCGTCGACGGCCTGCACAGCGCCGACTTTTCGTTTGATCGGGAAGCCGCCGTAGATCGGGAAGTGCTTGGTCAGGCCCTCGACCTCGAGCAGCGTTTCGGCCGACGTCCCGGTGGAGCCCTGTGGTGCGGGGAGGGTGAGGTTGTCGCTCATGTCTCGGTTCTCCCTAGCGCAGCCGGGGCTGGATCTGGTCGATGAAGATGGTCTGTTTCTGCTCGCCCGTGAGGTGGCAGGCGGCGGCGCGGCCGTCGGCCAGCGGGGGGCGCTCGTCCGTGCAGCGATTGCCCGCGACCTTGTCCGTGAAGGTACAGCGCGGATGGAAGGGGCAGCCCGACGGGGGGTTGAGCAGCGAGGGCGGGGTGCCGGGGATCGGCGTCAGCATCTCGTGGATGTTGCCGTCCAGGCGCGGCATGGAGCTGAGCAGCCCCCAGGTGTACGGGTGCTTCGGCTCGCGGAGGACCTCCCGGACGGCGCCCCGCTCCACGGCCCGGCCCGCGTACATCACCAGCAGGTCGTCGGCCATGTTGGAGATGACGCCCAGGTCATGGGTGATGAAGATGATCGCTGTGCCGAACTCCTGCTGCAGATCCTTGAGCAGGTCGAGGATCTGCGCCTGTACGGTCACGTCGAGCGCGGTGGTCGGCTCGTCGGCGATCAGCAGGTCGGGGTCGCACATCAGCGCCATGGCGATCATCGCGCGCTGGCGCATACCGCCGGAGAAATGGTGCGGATAGTCGGCGAAGCGCTCCTTGGGCTGCGGGATGCCGACCTTCGTCAGCATCTCGATGGCCCGCTCCTTGGCCTCCTTCTTGGAGGCGCCGGTGTGCTTCATGAACGGCTCGGAGAGCTGCCGGCCCACGGTGTAGTACGGCGACAGGGCCGTCAGCGGGTCCTGGAAGATCATCGCCATCTTGTTGCCGCGGAGCTTCTCCAGCTCGGAATCGGTGGCGGTGACGAGCTCCTTGCCGTCGAGGACGATCTCGCCGTCGACGGTCGTGGACCGGGGGTTGTGCAGGCCGAGGATCGTCAGGTTGGTGACGGACTTGCCGGAGCCGGACTCGCCCACGATGCCCAGGGTCTTGCCGCGCTCGACGTCGAAGGAGAGCCCGTCGACCGCCTTGACGATGCCGTCCTCGGTGGAGAACTGCACCTTCAGATCGCGGACCGAGAGAAAGCTCTCCGGCCCGGTCGGGGCCGGGGCGTCCTCGGTCTTGGTCAGTGTGGTCACGGTGGTTGGTTCTTCCTAGGAGAGCCGGACGCGCGGGTCGATCCAGGCGTACACGATGTCGACGAGAATGTTCAGCATCAGGATGACGCAGGCTCCGACCAGCATGACGCCCATCGTCAGCGGGAGGTCCTTGTTGACTGCGCCGTCCACCGCGAGGCGACCGATTCCCTGCAGGGAGAAGGTCAGTTCGGTGACCACACCACCACCGAGCAGCGAGCTGAGGTCGATTCCGAGGACGGTGACGATCGGGATGAGCGAGCCGCGCCAGGCGTAGCGGAAGAAGACGTAACGCTTCGGCATGCCCTTGGCCCGGGCGGTGCGCACGTGCTCCTCGGCGAGCTGCTCGATGAGGGAGGCGCGCGCCATACGGGTGTACTGGGCGGTGAAGATGGTGGCCATCACGGCCATGGGAATCCACAGCCCGGCGAGCCAGCCGAACGGATCGTCCGTGAACGGCACGTACTTGGGGTCCTCCACCCAGCCGGTGCTGTAGACGAAGATCAGCAGCACGATGGGGCCGAGGAAGTAGATCTGGAACGAGCTGAGCACCATGGACGTACCCGTGGCGAACTTGTCGATCACAGATCCGCGCCGGTAGGCGGCGAGCATTCCCGCGCCGATGCCGACGGTCAGGAAGACGACCATGGCGCCGACCGTCAGCGAAATGGTCAGCGGGAAGCGGTCCATGATCGTGTCCCAGACCATGTCGCCCGAGTAGAACGACTGGCCCAGGCACGGAGCCGGGCAGTGGCCGTCCGGGAAGTCACGGCCCACCACGATGGCGGACATGAAGTCCCAGAACTGCTGGCTGACGGGCAGGTTGAGGCCGAGCGCCTCGCGGATGTCCTCCAGTCTCGCTGGGGAGCAGTCCCTGCCACAGGCCAGAGACGCGTAGTCGGATGGCGCGGCGACGAAGAGGAAGAAGGTGACGGCACCGATGAGGAACAGGGTGACGAAGGCACCGACCAAGCGCCGGATGATGAACTGAAGCATGGCGGGGAGGCTGCTCTCTGCGGAGACGGAAGGGCGGTTTCACGGAACCGCGAGGGTGCGCTCCGCCTGGTGCGCACCCCCGCGATCAGCCGTAGAGAGTTACGACTTCAGGAACAGTCGGGTGACGTCGATGTAGCTCGACTCGGTGCTGTAGCGGGCACCGCCGATGTTCGAACCGTAGAGCTGGATCTGCTTGGTGTACCACAGCGGAGCGGCGGGGTTGATCTCCTTCAGGATGCGGTGGTGCGCCTCCTGCCAGGTCTTCTCGGCCTCGGTCGGCTCCTGGGTGATGGCCTTCTTGATGAGCTCCTGGACCTTCGCGTCCTTGATGTGCGAGTAGTTCGGCGAACCGTCAGCGATCTGGTCACCGTCGTACACCGGCGTGACGACCGTGCCCGGCGACGGCCAGTCCTGGCCCCAGCCGCTGATGTAGATGTCGTACGGGTTCTCGACCTTGCCGATCTGCTCGTAGTAGCTCGCCGCGTCGATCTCCTTGGCGACGACGTCGATACCGACCTTGGTCAGCGCGTCCTCGACGGCGACCTTGCGCTTCTGCCCGGCCTCGGAGTTGGCGTAGGCGAAGACGAGCTTCTTCTCGGCGGCCGGGACGTCCTTGAGGAGCTCCTCGGCCTTCTCGATGTTGCCGCTCGGGTTCTTCAGACGCTCGTACGGGTCGTAGTTCGGCTCGTAGCCCGGCAGGGTCGGGGCGAACAGGTTCGGAGCGACGTCACCGCCGTACGCACCACCCTCACCGGCGATCAGCGACTTGGAGTTCACCGCGTAGGTGATGGCGTCGCGGACCTTCTTGTTCTTGACCCGGTCCAGGTTGAAGTTCAGCACCTGGACGTAGGGCTGGTAGCCCTTGATCGTGCGCTGGTTGACGGACGAGGTGCTGATGACGTCCTGGATCGAGGTGGACTCGACGCTGCCGGAGAGCTGGATGGCGTTCTTCGCGTCGCCCTGGTCGGCGATCAGACGCTTGGTCTGCGTCGACTCGGTGACGCCGAAGTCCATGTTGAAGCCGTCCACGTACTGGTGGCGCACGGAGTCGGTCTTCGGGTCCCACTGGTCGTTCTTCACCAGCTTGAGGGACTTGCCGACCTTGTACTCGGCGATCTTGTACGGGCCGAGGGAGACCGGCGCCTTGTCGTACTTCTCCTTCGTGTCGGTCTCCTCCGGAACGATGGAGTAGCCCGGCATGGCGAGCGTCTGCGGCAGGTCCGGACGCGGCACGTCGAAGTGGAAGACGACCGTCTTGTCGTCCGGGGTCTCCAGGACGTCGTCCGGCAGGTGCTTGTTGCCGTAGCCGCCATCCGGCAGGGCCTTGCGGTAGTCCGGACCGCTCAGCCAGGTCTGCAGGTAGGTCGGACCGTCGAAGATGAACTCGGCGTAGGTCCGCTCGATGGTGTGGCGGACGTCGGCCGAGGTGATCTCGTTGCCGTTCTGGTCCTTGACGCCGTCCTTGAGCTTGAACGTCCAGGTCTTGCCGTCGTCGGAGGACTGACCGGAGTCGGTGGCGAGGTCACCGACCACGGCGACACCGCCCTTTCCGTCCTCCTCGAAGTTGGTCAGACCGCGGAACATCAGGTTGGCGACCTGGCCGGCGTCGGACACGTAGATCTGCCCCGGGTCCAGGTGGGACAGGCCCGCCTCCTGGTAGACCTGGATGGTGCCGCCGGGCTTGGCGCCGGGCACCTCCTCGGCGGGGCCAGTCGACGCTGCCGCGTCACCGTAGGTGACCGGCTTCGACTGGGCGGCGGCCGCCTTCTGGTCGTCCGCGGTGTTTTCCTTGGAGTCCGTGCCCTTGTTCTCCGAGCAGCCGGTGAGCGCGAGTGATCCGGCCGCGATCGCGACCACTATGGCGCGCGCTCTGCGCGAGGTGAGCGACTTCATGCGGTGTAAGCACCTACCTGTCGGTTGTTATCCATGAGTACTGCCTGACGCGGCTGGTAGGCCGACGAGGGGGCGGCAGCTCACCCCCCACAAATGGACGATCAGCGCCCGGACTTGGGGTCGAAGGCATCCCGTACGGAGTCTCCGAGGAGGTTGAAGCACAGGATGAAGATCACCAACGCCACGCCCGGGAAGAACATGAACGCCGGGTCCTGCTCGGCGTACTTGGCGCCGGCGGCGAACAGTCGTCCCCAGTCCGGAGTCGGCTCGACGAAACCGACACCGGCGAAGGAGAGGAAGGCGATGGTGAGGATGGTGCTGGGCAGCTGATACGTGAACTGGATCAGGATCGGCGAGACGATGTTCGGCAGGATCTCCTTGCGGACGATCCGCCCCGGCGACGCACCGGAGACCTTGGCGGCCTCGACGAACTCCCGCTCACGCAGGGACAGCACGGTGGAGCGGACGATGCGCGCCATACCCATCCAGCCCAGCAGCCACAGCACGATCAGAATCGCCACCGCGCGGAAGTACGTGGGGGTCTCCTCCCGCGGGTCCACGAAGAACGAGGTCACGACGGGCATGAAGGCGATGAAGAACAACTGCTGCGGGAACGAGAGGAAGAAGTCGGTGACCCGGCCGAGCCAGTAGTCGGTCCGACCGCCGAAGTAGCCGCCGACCATGCCGATGATGACGCCGGTGATCATCAGCAGCGTGGTCACGCCCAGCGCCATGAACAGCGAGGTGCGCATGCCGTACACCAGCATGGCGAACAGGTCGCGGCCGAGCTGCGGTTCGACGCCGAACCAGTGATCCCCCGAGACGCCGCCGAAATAGCCGAGCGGCAGACCGAAGTCGTCCAGCACGGGGTCGTCCGCGTAGGTGGGGTCCTGCCCGTACAGCGTGTACGGGTTGGTGCCACTGATCGCGGTGAGCAGCGGGGCACACAGCGCGATCACGAAGTAAAAAATCACTACCCCGGCGCAGAACATCCCGGTACGGTCACGCTTGAAGCGCTGCCACATCAGTTGGCCGGGGGAACGGCCCTCAAGCTTCTTGGGCACGGCGACATCGGTGGTCGCCGCCAGCTCAGGGTCCAAGGCGACCGACGGGCCGGAGCCCTCGGCCTTGGTTGGACTTGTCATGTGTGTTCTTCCCCCGGGGGACGGAAAGTTGAGCGCAGCACAGATACCGGCAGGTTCTGTGGTTTGGGGGAACTTTCGCCAAGGGAGTCAACGCGCGTCAAGCCCGGAAGACATAGGGATCTCCCTACCGTCCATATTTTGAGCAAAAATTGCAAAGACTGACACCTCATCGCGCTTGACAGGTGAGACTGAATTCTCGCATAACGGACATAGAGGGACCGTTTTCTGTTTACATGTCCGAAACTTGATCGCTCGCTCTCCGATAGTCGAACGTCGCTGACAGCGCACGGACAGCAAGCCCGTGAGATCCTGCCACGGTGTCACCCGCACAGGGTCTGAAGGCACACCGAAAACCCGGCTCTCCTCTCGGCGGAGAACCGGGTCAACCGGCTTTTCAGGAGCCCTCGGTGAGGAGGCGTCAGCCGTGCTTGGCGCGGCTCGCCGCCCTGGCGCGCTCCCGGCCGTCCAGCTTCACCTTGCGGATGCGGGCGGCCTCCGGGGTCACCTCGACGCACTCGTCGTCGCGGCAGAACTCCAGGGACTGCTCCAGGGAGAGCTTGCGCGGCGGGACGATCGCCTCGAACGAATCGGCCGAGGCCGACCGCATGTTGGTGAGCTTCTTCTCCTTGGTGATGTTCACGTCCATGTCGTCGGCGCGTGAGTTCTCGCCGACGATCATGCCCTCGTACACCTCGGTGCCCGGCTCCACGAAGAGCACGCCGCGCTCCTGAAGGTTCGTCATCGCGAAGGCGGTGACGGCGCCGGCGCGGTCGGCGACCAGTGAACCGTTGTTACGGGTCTGGAGGGCGCCGAACCACGGCTCGTGGCCCTCGTGGATGGAGTGCGCGATGCCCGTGCCGCGCGTGCTCGTCAGGAACTCCGTACGGAACCCGATGAGACCGCGGGACGGCACGACGAACTCCAGTCGCACCCAACCGGAGCCGTGGTTGGACATGTTGTCCATGCGGCCCTTGCGGACGCCCATGAGCTGCGTGACCGCGCCCATGTGCTCCTCGGGGACGTCGATCGTCATGCGCTCGACCGGCTCGTGCAGCTTGCCGTCGATCTCCTTGGTGACGACCTGCGGCTTGCCGACCGTCAGCTCGTAGCCCTCCCGGCGCATGGTCTCGACGAGGATCGCGAGCGCGAGCTCACCGCGGCCCTGGACCTCCCAGGCGTCCGGGCGCTCGGTGTCCAGCACGCGCAGCGAGACGTTGCCGATCAGCTCGCGGTCCAGACGGTCCTTCACCTGACGGGCGGTCACCTTGCGGTCCTTGACGGCCGCCTTGGCGTCCGCGCCCTTGCCGGTGCCGCCGCGGCCGACCAGCGGCGAGGTGTTCGTACCGATGGTCATCGAGATCGCGGGCTCGTCGACCGTGATGAGCGGCAGCGCGACGGGGTTCTCGGGGTCCGCGAGGGTCTCGCCGATCATGATGTCCGGGATACCGGCGACGGCACAGATGTCACCGGGGCCAGCCTTCTCGGCGGGCTTGCGGGTCAGCGCCTCGGTCATCATCAGCTCGCTGATGCGGACGTTGCCGACGGAGCCGTCACGCTTGATCCAGGCGACCGTCTGGCCCTTGCGCAGCTCGCCCTGCTCGACGCGGAGCAGCGCGATACGGCCGAGGAAGTTGTCGGCGTCCAGGTTGGTGACGTGCGCCTGGAGGGGGGCCTCCTCGTCGTACACCGGGGCCGGGACGTGCTCCAGGATCGTGGAGAAGAACGGCTCCAGGCTGTCGCTGTCGGCCGGGACGGTGCCGTCCTCCGGCTTGGTCAGCGAGGCGACTCCGTCACGTGCACACGCGTAGACGATGGGGAACTCGATCTGGTCCTCGTCGGCGTCGAGGTCCAGGAAGAGGTCGTACGCCTCGTTCACCACCTCGTCGATACGGGAGTCCGGGCGGTCCGTCTTGTTGATGCACAGGATGACGGGCAGCCGGGCCTGCAGGGCCTTGCGCAGCACGAAGCGGGTCTGCGGCAGCGGGCCCTCGGAGGCGTCGACGAGCAGGACCACCGCGTCGACCATCGACAGACCGCGCTCGACCTCACCGCCGAAGTCGGCGTGGCCGGGGGTGTCGATGATGTTGATGGTGATGACGTCGCCGCCGGCCTTCGGGTGGTACTTCACCGCCGTGTTCTTGGCGAGGATCGTGATGCCCTTCTCACGCTCCAGGTCGTTCGAGTCCATCATGCGGTCGTCGAGCGACTCGGCGGCGTGCGCGGCGAAGGAACCGGCCTGCTTGAGCATGGCGTCGACCAGAGTGGTCTTGCCATGGTCGACGTGGGCGACGATGGCTACGTTGCGGATGTCGTGGCGCGTGGCCATAGTGAGGCGCTTCTCCCGGAGTGAGTGAACGGCCGACGCGCAGATCTTGTTTACGCGGGCCCTGCCGGGCTGAACGTGCCACGGCCTTACCCCATGGTACGGGGCCGCTGGCCGCTGGGGCTCCGCAGGGCTCGTTGGGGTCGGTTCTCACGTGCGGGCCCGGTGGGGGCTTGTCGCGCCCACGCGGCGGAGCCGCAAATGTCACAGCCCCGCGCCCCGCCTGGGGCGCGGCCCTGCTGAGCCCGCGCCCCAGGCGGCGGAGCCGCGATGTCACAGCCCCGCGCCTCTATCGGGACCCGACTCTGCTTACGAGACCCGCTTCATGCCCTTCTTCAGGTACCCCATGTCCTCGTACACCGGCGTTTCGAAGCCGAAGGCGCCCGCGTTGACGAGGTTCGGGCGGGCCGCTACGAGCTGGGGGCGCTGGTAGAGGGGGATCGAGCCGGCGGCGGCCCAGATGCGGGCGTCGGCCTTGCGGACCAGGGAACGGGACTCGTTCTCGTCCAGTTCGGCGACGGCCTGGTCGAAGAGCTGGTCGACCTGGTCGGTGCCGACGCGTGTGTAGTTCTGCTCGACGTTGAGGGAGCCGTCCGCGGCCGGCACCGGCTTGGCGTAGATGGGGCGGGCGTCGGTGGCGGGGAAGGCGGACGCGGGCCAGGAGTACAGCGCCAGGTCGTACTGGCCGGAGGCGATGTGATCCTTGAAGTAGCTCGCGTCGGAGACCTTGGAGATCTCCGTACGGACGCCGATACGGTCCAGCATCCGCGCGATGCGCTCACCGACCGCCCGCAGCGGCTCCGTGCCAGGTCCTGACGGGAGCACGAAGCGCAGCGACAGGGCCTTGCCGTCCTTGGCCAGCGGCCTGGCCGCGGCACCTGCGGGAGCGGCGGTGCCCTTCGGCGCGTACGCACCTGGCTCCCCGCCGTCCTTGAGCTCCCCGTCCTGCGCCGGTTCCTGCTTCTCCTCGTCGGCCACGCGGCGCTCGGCCTGCGCGGCGGCCTGGTCGAGGAGCGCCGTGCGCAGCTGGGCGATGGGCGTGGGCGCCAGCACGGCGGAGGTGCTGTGGCCGCCGGGCTTGCTGTCGTCGCCGGCGCTCTCGTCGGAGGCCGGGTCGTACGCCGCACCGGGCTTGTTGTCCTCGCCGACGATGTACGTACCGTCGTCCGGCTTCCCGGAGGCCTCGCTGCCGGCCCCCTTCGCCTCCTTCTTCGCCTTCTTCTCCTCGACGGGCCCGCCCCGTACCCAGCCCGCGTCCGCCAGCAGTGCCTGCGCCTCCTCGGTGTCCTGTTCGCCGAGGGCGCCGCTGTTGTCGGCGTACGCGGCCTGTCCGGCGAGGGCGAGATGGCTGCCTACGGGTTCGGCGGGCAGGCCGAGGGGCTGGAGTACGACTCTGGCGAGTTCGTCGCGGTCGAGGGCGCGGGCCACGGCGCGGCGGACGCGCTCGTCGGCGAGGGGGCCCTCGGCGCCGTTGAGGGCGAGCTGGGTGTAGGCGGGTTCGAGGGACTTGCGGACCACGAAACGGCGCAGGGCCGACTGCTCCTTGTTGTACTTCGCGATCGCCTTGCTCCGCTGCTCGCGGGCGGTGGTCTCCTCGTCGGCCGCCTCCCCGTCGGAGCCGTTCGCGATCGCCCAGGAGCGCAGCGCCTGGGCGGGCGTGAGCGCGGCGCCGGGGCCGTGGGCGAGCGGCGCCCCGGCGGAGCCCTTTCCGCCGGCGGCGGCGGTGATGCGCCGCGCCGCGGAGGGGTCGATCTCGGCCAGATCGAGCCGGCCTGCGGCGAGCGCGGCGGCGCGCTTGTCGCGCGGTACGGCGCGCAGCACCAGCTCGGAGAGCTTGGGCTTGTGGCCCCACCAGCGCGGGTTGCGCTTCAGCTTGACGTCACCGGCCTTGCGGTTGATCTTGTCGATCACGAAGGGTCCTGCGGTGACCTTCAGCTTGCGGCGGGCGCCGTCGTTGAAGGTGTCCGGGGTGCCCATCACGCCCTTCGGGTACAGCGGCGAGAACAGCGACTGCCAGTCCGTGTACGGCTTGTGGAAGGTGACCCGCACCTCGAGGTCGCTGTCGCCGCGCTCGATCTTCTCGATGCGTTCGTAGCCGGCGTTGCGGGCCGTCCAGTACGCGGTGTCCTTGCCGGACAGGGCGCGCCACTGGGCGGCGAAGTCGGCGGCGCCGATCTTGCGGCCGTCGCTCCAGACGGCCTGCTGGTTGAGCTTGTAGAGCACGACCTGCTTGGGCTCGCGCTCGACGATCTTCGCGGACTCCAGGTAGTCGGGGTTGCGCTCGGGCCGGCCCCTCTCGTCGAGCCGGTACATCGAGGGCAGGACCGCGCCGACGACCCGGGAGGTGGTCGCGTCGGCGTCCGACTGGAAGGTGTTGAGGGTCTCCGGGACGGTGTCCACGGCCCAGCGCACGGTGCCGCCGTCGGCGATCCGGTCACGGTCCGCGGGGGCGATGTCCTGACCGGCGAGGGGCCGCCGGGTGGCCGGGTCCTCCTCGCTGCACGCGGCGAGAGAGGGCACCGCGAGCACGCCCGCCGTAAGGAACGCGACCGAGCGCATGACCGCGCGCGGTCCGACGCCGTGGTGGGACATGACTGATACCTCCGGGGCGGTTCTGATCACGTGGACTGATCGCGTGTACCGATCACGTGGAATGTCGCATTTGGGCTAGCTAGATCACGTTTGGCCGTATAATGGAGCTGATCAGATCTATCGCCCTACTGAAGGGGCAAGCCCCCGAGTCGGAGCGGCGCCACGGCGATGGGTACGCGAAAGCTCACCCATGCGGCCCAGCAAAGGGCGCGCTTGCGGCTGCGGGGGCGCGCGCCTGATGTGAATGCACGACACGATCGGTTAATCCATGCAGATCCCTTCCCAGGGGCCGATGTGACGCGCGACACTCGCAGGCGCATGAACGTTGCCGCCTTGGGCCGCTGGGTCCGCGGAAGTGAGGGCAAGTCATGTCCGTGCAAGACGACCTGACAACAGTCCAGCGCGCTCTCGACGACCTGTACCGGTCCGTGGGGCGCCTGGAACAGCAGATCGGTGGCGGTCTGGAGATGCGCCGGGTGCGCACCGACGCCGACCACCTGCGCGAGAGCGTGGCGCTGCTGCGCGAGGCCGCCCCCGGCCTCAAGACACCGCGGCGCCCCGACCTCGTATCCATCCCCGACACCCCGTACGACAGCACTCTGTGGACGGACTCGGACGACGAGGGTCTCGGCGCCCGCGACCGGCACGCACCCTGATCCGACTGGAGTCCACCCCCTTGGCCACTGGTACGGAACCCGAACTGAACAGCGGCGGCGTAAGAACCCCCACGCGCGCCGCGATAGCCGCCCCGCATCTGCGGACCGACCGCTGGTGGCTGCAGCCCGCCGCCACCGCGGGCGGTCTGCTGGCCTTCATCGTCTACTCGACGTGGCGGGCGTTCGCGAACACCGACTACTACGCGGCGCCGTACGTCTCGCCGTTCTACTCGCCCTGTCTGGCGGAGAACTGCGAGCCGATGCGGGCGGGCCCGAACTGGGAGATCTTCGGCGGCTGGTGGGGCCTGTCCCCCGCCCTGCTCATCCTGATCTTCCCGCTCGGCTTCCGGCTGACCTGCTACTACTACCGCAAGGCCTATTACCGGGGCTTCTGGGCCTCGCCACCGGCCTGTGCGGTCGCCGAGCCGCACAAGAAGTACACCGGCGAGACCCGTTTCCCGCTGGTCCTGCAGAACATCCACCGCTACTTCTTCTACGCCGCGATCCTGGTCGCCGGCATCCTCACGTACGACACCGTGCTCGCCTTCCGCGACGAGCACTACGAGTGGGGCCACATGGGTCTCGGCACCCTGGTCTTCCTGGTCAACATCGTGCTGATCTGGGCGTACACCCTCTCCTGCCACTCGTGCCGACACATCGTCGGCGGGCAGCTCAAGCACTTCTCCAAGCACCCCGTGCGCTACCGGATGTGGCAGTGGGTCGGCAAGCTCAACGCCCGGCACATGCTGCTCGCCTGGGCCTCGCTGGTGAGCGTGGCGCTCGCCGACTTCTACGTGTATCTGGTCGCGTCCGGTGCCTTTGACGATCCGAGGTTGTTCTGATGCCCGTAGTTGACCGGCAGGAGTGGGACGTCGTCGTGGTCGGCGCGGGCGGCGCCGGGCTGCGGGCCGCGATCGAGGCGCGTGAGCGCGGGGCGCGTACGGCCGTGATCTGCAAGTCGCTGTTCGGCAAGGCGCACACGGTGATGGCGGAGGGCGGCATCGCGGCGGCGATGGGCAACGTCAACGCCGGGGACAACTGGCAGGTCCACTTCCGCGACACCATGCGCGGCGGCAAGTTCCTGAACCAGTGGCGGATGGCCGAGCTGCACGCGCAGGAGGCCCCGGACCGCGTCTGGGAGCTGGAGACCTGGGGCGCCCTCTTCGACCGTACGAAGGACGGGCGGATCTCCCAGCGCAACTTCGGCGGGCACGAGTACCCGCGGCTCGCGCACGTCGGCGACCGTACGGGCCTGGAGTTGATCCGCACGCTCCAGCAGAAGATCGTGTCCTTGCAGCAGGAGGACCACAAGGAGACCGGGGACTACGAGTCGCGGCTGAAGGTCTACCAGGAGTGCACGGTCACCCGGATCCTGAAGGACGGGGATCGGGTCTCGGGTGCCTTCTGCTACGAGCGGGAATCCGGCCGTTTCTTCGTCCTCGAAGCCCCCTCGGTCGTGATCGCCACGGGGGGCATCGGCAAGTCCTTCAAGGTGACGTCGAACTCGTGGGAGTACACGGGCGACGGGCACGCGCTGGCGCTGCTGGCCGGGGCACCCCTCCTCAACATGGAGTTCGTGCAGTTCCACCCGACGGGCATGGTCTGGCCGCCGTCCGTGAAGGGCATCCTCGTGACCGAGTCGGTGCGCGGTGACGGCGGGGTGCTGCGGAACTCCGAGGGCAAGCGGTTCATGTTCGACTACATCCCGGACGTGTTCAAGGAGAAGTACGCACAGTCCGAGGAGGAGGGCGACCGCTGGTACGAGGACCCGGACAACAACCGGCGTCCGCCCGAACTGCTGCCGCGTGACGAGGTGGCGCGGGCCATCAACGCCGAGGTCAAGGCGGGCCGTGGTTCGCCGCACGGCGGGGTCTTCCTCGATGTGTCGACGCGGATGCCCGCAGAGGTGATCAAGCGGCGGCTGCCGTCGATGTACCACCAGTTCAAGGAGCTCGCCGACGTCGACATCACCGCCGAGGCGATGGAGGTCGGGCCGACCTGCCACTACGTGATGGGCGGGATCGCGGTCGAGTCGGACACGGCGGCGGCACGCGGGGTGCCGGGACTGTTCGCGTCCGGGGAGGTCGCGGGCGGTATGCACGGCTCCAACCGGCTCGGCGGCAACTCGCTCTCCGACCTGCTGGTCTTCGGCCGCCGGGCCGGGCTGCACGCGGCGCGGTACGCGACCGATGCGGGCGAGCGGCCCGCGGTGGACGACGGCCAGATCGACGCGGCGGCGGCGGAGGCGCTTCGGCCGTTCTCGGCGGAGGGTCCCGAGGGGGGTGCGGAGGAGGCCGGACGGCCGCCGGAGAACCCGTACACCCTCCATCAGGAGCTCCAGCAGACGATGAACGACCTCGTCGGCATCATCCGCCGGGAGGCGGAGATGGAGTCGGCGCTGAAGAAGCTGGCGGATCTGCGCGTACGGGCGCGGCGGGCCGGGGTCGAGGGGCACCGGCAGTTCAACCCCGGCTGGCACCTCGCGCTCGACCTGCGCAACATGCTGCTGGTCAGCGAGTGCGTGGCGCGCGCCGCCCTGGAGCGTACGGAGTCGCGCGGCGGCCACACCCGTGAGGACCATCCGACGATGGAGCGGGAATGGCGGCGGATCAACCTGCTCTGCCAGCTGACCGATCCCACGGGCGGCTTGGCGGCCACGGATCCGGTACGCGGCCAGATCAGGCTCGTCCGGGAGACCACCGAGCCCATCCGCCAGGACCTGCTCGCCCTCTTCGACAAGGAAGAGCTGGTCAAGTACCTCGCCGAAGAGGAGCTGTACGAGTGAGCAGCTATGAGGCCCGCTTCAAGGTGTGGCGCGGGGACGCCGAGGGCGGTGGCCTGGAGGACTTCAAGGTCGAAGTCAACGACGGCGAGGTGGTGCTGGACATCATCCACCGCCTCCAGGCGACCCAGACCCCGGATCTGGCCGTGCGGTGGAACTGCAAGGCGGGCAAGTGCGGTTCGTGTTCGGCGGAGATCAACGGCCGGCCGCGGCTGATGTGCATGACGCGTATGTCGGTGTTCTCGCGCGAGGAGACGATCACGGTGACTCCCTTGCGGGCGTTTCCCGTTGTACGTGATCTCGTCACCGACGTCGGCTTCAACTACACGAAGGCCCGGCAGGTGCCGTCCTTCGTGCCGCCCGCCGACCTCGGTCCCGGCGAGTACCGGATGATGCAGGAGGACGTGGACCGCTCGCAGGAGTTCCGCAAGTGCATCGAGTGCTTCCTGTGCCAGGACACCTGCCATGTCGTACGGGACCACGAGGAGAACAAGCAGGCGTTCGCGGGGCCCCGGTTCCTCATGCGGGTGGCGGAGCTGGACATGCACCCGCTGGACGCGGCGTCCGAGAGCGGCCTGGACCGCAAGACCACCGCCCAGGACGAACACGGGCTCGGCTACTGCAACATCACCAAGTGCTGCACCGAGGTCTGCCCCGAGGGCATCAAGATCACGGACAACGCCTTGATTCCCTTGAAGGAACGGGCAGTTGACCGCAAGTACGATCCGCTGGTGTGGCTGGGGTCGAAGATCAGGAGGCGTACCTCCTAGACCTCACAGAACCTCCTGGACCTCCCAGACCTCCTAGAACAGGCTCAGCAAGGCCTCCGCGGGGTCCGTGAGGCCTGTGTCGCCGTTCGGCAGGGGGAGTTCGAACCAGACGGTCTTGCCGCGCGGCGTGCGGCGCGAGCCCCACGCCGCGCTGAGCAGCCCGACGAGCTGGAGGCCTCGGCCGCCCTCGTCCGTGTCGCGGGCGCGGCGGCGGCGGGGCTGGACCAGGCCGGCGTCCCAGACCTCGCAGACCATGGTGCGGTCGAGCAGCAGCCGGAGCCTGATCTCGCCCTCGCCGTAGCGCAGGGCGTTGGTCACCAGCTCGCTGACCAGGAGCTCCGCGGTGTCGACGAGGGGTTCGAGGTCCCAGCTGATGAGCTGGCCGCGGGCCAGCTCGCGTGCGCGGCCCACGCTGCGCGGCTCGCGCGGCAGGGTCCAGTCGCCGACGGACTCGGCGGGCAGCCCCTGGACACGTGCCATCAGAAGGGCGATGTCGTCCTCGCCGTGGTGGGTGTCGAGGGTGTTGAGGACGTGGTCGCAGGCGTCCTCCAGCGATCGGGAGGTGTCGGCGCGCCGCGCCGCCGCCCCGGGGTGGTGACCGGGTGACGGGTGGGACGGGTCCGTCAGGGCGCCCACGAGGGCCTGCAGGCCCTCGTCCAGCGGGTGATCGCGCGATTCGACCAGTCCATCCGTGTAGAGCGCCAAAAGCGAACCTTCGGGAAGTTCGACCTCCACCTCCTCGAACGGCTCGCCGCCGACACCCAGCGGCATGCCCGGCGGCACGTCCAGCATCAGCGCGTTCTCACCGGGCTCCACCAGTACGGGCGGCAGATGGCCCGCGTTGGCGAAGGTGCAGCGGCGCGTGACGGAGTCGTAGACCGCGTACACGCACGTCGCCAGGTACACCTCGGAGAGGTCGGCGTCGCGCTGCGACTGGCGGCCTGCGGTGCGGGTGGCCTGCTGGATGCCGCCGGGCGTGCCGAGGCCGCGGGCGATCTCGTCCAGGGCCGAGAGGACCTCGGCGGGTTCGAGGTCGAGCAGCGCCAAGGTGCGTACGGCCGTACGGAGTTCACCCATGGCGACGGCGGCGCGCAGGCCGCGGCCCATCACATCGCCGACCACCAACGCCGTGCGGTGCCCGGGGAGTTCGATGACGTCGAACCAGTCGCCGCCCACCTCGGTCGCCGCGTTCCCGGGAAGGTAGCGGCAGGCGATGTCCAGGCCGGAGGCCTCCGGGTCGCCCGGGGGCAGCAGGGAGCGCTGGAGTATCAACGCGCGTTGGTGCTCGCGGCGGTACAGGCGGGCGTTGTCGATGCAGACGGCGGCGCGGGCGGCCAGCTCGACCGCGAGCCCCCGGTCCCGTTCGCCGAACGGCTCGCTGCCCTTCGTACGCGAGAACTGGACGAGGCCGACGACCATGTCGTGCGCGACCATCGGGACGGCGAGCGTGGACTGGATGAGGCCGCCCTCCTCGCCGGGGACGGTCTTGGGGCGGGCGGTGCGCAGGGCGTCCGCGCAGGCCGAGTTGAACGCGAAGTGGTGCACGGCGCCGACGTTCACCGGTTCGGGTCCGCCGATGAAGGGCGCGTCGGAGACGGCGCTGGCGAAGGCGACGCGGCGCAGCTCGGCGCTGCCGTCGGCGAGGCCGGGCGGGGTCTCGTCTCCGGCGAGAAGCCCCTGGTAGAGGTCGACGGAGGCGAGGTCGCAGAAGCCGGGGACGGCCACGTCGAGGAGTTCGCGGGCGGTGGTCTCCAGGTCGAGGGAGTTGCCGATGCGCGCCCCGGCCTCGTTGAGGAGGGCGAGATTGCGCCGGGCGGCTGCGGCCTCGCGGGCGGCGGCACGACGCGCGGTGACGTCCGTACCCAGCCAGGCGATTCCGATCGGCCGGCCCGCACCGCTGTGTACGCGATAGAGGTTGATGGACCAGTTGCGGCGCTCGGGGGAGCCGGGCACGGTGCCCGTGACCTGCATGTCGGTGACGGATTCGCCGGTCTCCAGGACGCGGCGCAGAATCGCGGCGACCCGCTCGACCTCGCCCCCTGTCAGATAGTCCCTGACAGTGCGCCCGCGATGGTCGTCGGCGGTGCCGCCGAAGGTCGAGGCGAACCGTTCGTTGGCACGACGAATCTTCAGCTCTGTGTCGAGCAGCAGGAAACCGAACGGGGATTGGCCGAAAATCGACTGAGAAGCGGCAAGATCCGCCTCGATCCCGCGCAGGGTGCGGACGTCGACGACGATGCACAGGGCGGCTCGCTCGCCTTCCTCCGTACGCGTCGGCATGACGTAGACCTCGGCGAGTCCCTCCGTACCGGCACCGGACTCCGCGTCGTCCGGCACACGGAAGGGGACGACGCCCGTCCACTCCCGGCCGTCGAGAATCTCGGCCATCTTCCGCTGACCCTGCTCACGCAGGTCGGGATCGACGAAGGCCTCGATGGGGTCCATGCCCACGGCCCGCTCGGACCTGATGCCGAAGAGCTGCTCCGCGCGCAGACTCCACTGGTCGACGAGGCCGTCGGGGCCGATCGAGAACGAGGCGACCTTGATGTAGTCGTAGATCGAGCCGGGTGGACTGCTCTGCCAGACCACGCCGCCGGCCTCGCCGTCGCCGTCACCGACCGGCACACCGGCCATCGCGCCGCCCCCCGGTTTCTCGGAGTCCATGGGCTCCATGGACTCCGAAGTCTCCGTGGCCTTCGCTGGTATCTCGCTCACGCGAACCGTCCCCTCCAGCTCACCGCGTCCGGCATCGGTCACCGGGGGCGGCTGCCCGCAGTATCCAGCAGTACGGCGCCGCACAACACGGTGTTCACGATCACAGCACGATCCCGATGCATTTTGGACCGGCCGCGACACACACTCCCAGTCTTCTAACCAGGGCGCACCCCGTCGAATCCCAGTCTCCTGTAAGCCGTCATGAAGCCGGTACGAAGCCGTCATGGCCGAACTCCGGTAAACCCTCGTGACCCAACGGCCCCGACCGGCCCGCAAGTCGCTCCCGCTCAGCCCGGCAGGGCCAGTTCGAACCACACCGTCTTGCCCGTCGCGCCGGGCCGGGTGCCCCAGCGCCGCGAGGAGCACGCCACCAGCTGGAGCCCGCGGCCCCCCTCGTCCTCGGGGCGCGGGGCCCGCTCGTGGGGCAGGTCCGGCAGCGGGTCGGAAACTTCCACGAGTAGCCCGCCGGGCGGCTCCGCGGGGCGTACGAGGCGTACACCGATGGGCCCCATGGCATGCTGCAGGGAGTTGGTCACCAGCTCGCTGACCAGCAGCGTGGTCACATCACCGAGGGATTCGAGGCCCCAGGCACGCAGCTGGCTCCGCACGAAAGTACGGGCGGTTCCTACGGAACCGGGATCCGCGGGGAAGGTCCACTCGGCGACTTCGCCATCGGTGTGGATCACGCAGATCACTCCCGGGCCTGAAGCGGATTATGTCCGGTTTCGTGTGGTTAATGGGGACATACCCGGTATACGAGGCGGGGTACCGCACGCACCGCATGCCGGGGCTCGCTGTGGCACGAACGGCGTACGGGGGCGGGGGCCTCGGGCGTCATCCACGCCTCGCGCTCCTGCGCCCGCGGGCCCCCGGAGGAGGGGCATCGCGCGCCCCGTGGCGTTGTGTATGTCACAGCTGCGGCGGCATCCGCGTACGGGTTGCCTCCGGCGGCATCCGCGTACCCCTCGGCGCGGGCCTCACGCCTCCGGCGCCGGGGTTCCCCAGGCGTGGCGGGCTACCTCCATGACGGCCGGTACGTCCTGATCCAGCCAGTCGACGTCCCAGATCTCGTCCGGTGTCAGCCAGCGCAACTCGTCATGATCTTCAAGGGGTTTGGGGTCGCCGGAGCCGGGGAGCAGCCGAGCCGTCCAGACCTGGAGGGTGTACGGGGGCTTCAGGAGCCACTCCCCCGGGATCCGTACGACTGGCTCCGCCTCTACGCCGAGCTCTTCGCGCAGCTCGCGTACGAGGGCGTGCTCGGGGGTCTCGCCGGGCTCGATTTTGCCGCCGGGGAGTTCCCAGCGGCCGGCCAGGTCCGGGGGTGCGCTGCGGCGGGCGGCGAGTAGGCGGCTCTCGCCATCGCTCTCGCCGCCGCTCAGTACGGCGGCTCCGACCACCACGATTCGTTCCGTCATGCGGCGGAGCCTACGGGCTCCCGTTCTGGCCGTTCTGTTCGATGCGCTCGATCAGGTACAGCTGGTTGTGGCCGTGGCGTTCGAGGCGGTCCGCGATCTTCTCGGCTTCGGTTCTGGTTGCGCACCTGCTGACTGTGTAGCGGTTGCCGTTGTCGTCGCGACGCACGACGAGCCAGGGCAGCGTGATGGTGCCGTCGCTCATCGCGCTCCCCCTCTGCGTTCCGCTCCGTGCTCTGACCCGCTCCATAAGGAAACCGCAATCCGCATATGCCCGAGCCTACGCCTAACCTTCACGCTGCGCGTACGGGTTTTTACAGGTTGGGTTCGTTTTCGCGTGCGGGTTGCCTCCGGCGGTTGCGCGGGGTGCCTACGGGGGTGGGGTGCTGGATTCGTGGGCGACTGCAGGCCCGTCGTGGCTGGTCGCGCAGTTCCCCGCGCCCCTAAAGGGCGCGTCCCTGGAGCCCCCAGCCACCACGTGCCCGCACTTGCCCGCCGGCGGGAGGGGCCGTGGGCCGGTGCGTCGTATGCCCGTCGCTTAGGTTCTGTCTCGGAGAACCAGGACCCTGTACCAGCAAAGGGCCGTACGCCCGGCCTGCGACGGGCTGACGCACCGGCCCGCGGCCCCGCACCCACCACGCACCTAAGGGGCGCGGGGAACGGCGCGACCAGCCACCCACAACCCGCAGCCGCCCAACCGCCGGAGGCACCCCGCGGGGAACGGCGCGACCAGCCACAACGAACCCGCACTCGCCAGTGAACCGAACCCGCCCTCCCGGTAGGCGCCCCCGCTCAACCGCCGGAGGTAGCCGGCTACCTCACCGGCAGGTGGTACGACACCCGGTATCGGTCAGCCGGTACCACCACGTCCGCCGTTTCCACCGGTTGGCCGGAGGCGTAGAACGTGCGGTGGATGACCAGGACCACGTGGCCGGGAACGCCGCCCAGGGCGGCGAGTTCCTCGGCGAGGCCCGGTCGGGCGCCTACTTCCTCCGTGACGTTGTCCACGATGACGTTGATGGCCGCCATGCGTTCGGCCACGCCCATGCCGCCGAGGGGGCCCTCTTCGGGGAGCATCACGGGTGTGCGGCCCGTGACGGCCAGCGGTTCCCAGGACGTGGAGAGCATGATCGTCTCGCCTGCGTCCCGGAAGACGTACTGCGTACACATCACGCGGTCGCCCGGAGCGATGGCCAGCCGCGAGGCGATCGCGGCGCTTGCCTCGGCCTGGCGGCTGTGCGATTCCCAGGTGCCGCGCGCCTCGGCGTCGGCCTGCTCCTGGCGGAACGGGGTGGCGCCGCTCTCCGGCCGGTACCCGGAGCGGGCGATGCGGCGTGGCACGGGACGTGCGCGCACATACGTACCGGATCCCGAGCGGCCCTCGACCAGCCCCTCGGCCATCAGCACCTTGCGGGCCTCCAGGGCGACCGTGTCCGAAACGCCGTACTCCTGGCGGATTTTGGCCTGGGACGGGAGCCGGGTGTGTGGTGGCAGCGAACCGTCGACGATCTTCTTGCGGAGATCACCCGCGACACGGAGGTACGCCGGCTGCTCACCGAATGCCACTGGCCGCTCCCATCAGGTTGCACAGACAGCAACAGCGTGGCAACCCAGGGTTGTATCAAGCAAGTAAAGGCCAGAGAATCACTCGATGTGATGACAGGGGGTGGGGCAGGTCTTTACCAGGCGCTTTCTCTCCGCTATGGACGCCGAGATCTGCGTATGGCCGACCGTCACACCTCGGCGCCGCCGCCCCCGGTGCTGCCGCCGCCTTCGCCGGGCTCCTCGTTGTAAGTCGGCGGGGTCGTGGTGAGACCCAAAGCCTTGCGTGCGGTGATCGTCCCCTTGGGGTCGGTGAGGTTCGCGGCCTTCTCGTAGTGCTCGTAGTAGGCGTCCGGGTCGGCTGCCGTGGCAGCCTTCTGCCACTCCTTCTGGGCCGCGTCGAGGTCCTTGACCAGCGCGGTGACCGGGCCTTGCGCTTCGGCGCCCCAGTCGTGGCCGCGGAGCATGCCGACCTGCTCGGTGAGGGCGCCGGAGACCCGTGTCGCCCACTGCTTGTGGCCGGGCAGGTCGTCCTCGACGTACTCCTCCGTGGGTGCCGACTCCATCGCCTCGTTGTGGACCTGATCCGCCTTCAGGTAGGCGATCTGGTCGGCGTCGAGCGTGGTCTCGTCGCTGCGCAGCGAGCCGGTCAGGCCGGCCGAGGCGTCCACGTTGCCGAACAGGCAGCTGATCTCACGGTCACCCAGGCCCCAGCTCTGCCGGGTCGGGGTGAAGTAGTAGATGTCGACGTCGTCCGGCAGGGCCCAGGAGTCCATGGCGTACGCGTACTGAAGCGTGTAGCACTTGTCGTCGGCGGCTTCGGTGATGGCGGCGTCACCCGGGTAACCGCCGTTGTCCAGCTGGAAGTTCGCGAAGACCTCGCCGTCGTGCTCGCCCGCGCACGGCACCTTGTCGACGTCGTACGCCACGCCCTCCAGCGAGCCGCCCGGCGCATCGAAGCACTCGCCCTTGTCGACGGAGAAGGTCGCGCCCTCCCGCGCGCCCTCCTTGAAGCCCTCCCAGAACTCGGACGCGCCGCCGCTCGCGAACGCGAACACGAGGAACGCGGCGCCGATCCCGGAAAGGATCATCCCGGCGATCGCCATGCCCTTGCCGCGCTCGCCCTTCCTCTTGATCTGCGCCAGCGCGATGAGGCCGAGGATCAGCCCGATCAGCGGCAGGAAGCAGAGGATGCCGAGCACCAGCGCGGCGATGGCGAAGCCGTTGACGGGAGGAGCGGGAGGGGGAGGGGCGTATGGGGAGTGCGGAGGGTAGCCCTGGCCCCAGGGCTGATAGCCGTACGGGACCGGTCCCTGGCCCTGGCCGGGTGGAGCGCCGTACGGGCCGGGAGGCGGGTACTGGCCGCCTTGGGGCTGCTGAGGCCCAGGGGGCGGAGGTATGTCCACTACTACCGTGCTCCTCGTCCGAGCGGTGCGAGAACTGACGTACGACAGGCGCATGGTATGCGGGGGGCGGATGGGGGCGGAACGCGGATGACGAACGCGTCGATTCGGCCGGCCGGGACGGCGGTCGGCGCGGTCAACGGGCTGATGGCGCGATGGGCCGAGGCGGCAAGAGGCGACACGGTCTTCTCGGCCGCCGGGGTCTGGCCGCTGCTCGCCTTTCTGGCGGACGGCGCCGCTCGCGCCTCGTCCTCGCGGCGGGCCGGGTCACGGACCCGAAGCCGTACCGCGAGGACGAGGGTTGAGGACGGGGTTACTGACGAAGGCTCAGAACTGCAGCGCCCATGAGTCGATCCGCCCGGTGTCCTGCGCCGCGTTGTCACTCACTCGGAGTTTCCACGTGCCGTTCGCCACCTCCGACGAGGCGTTCACGGTGTACGTGGTGTTGATGTTGTCGGTGGAGCCACCCGTGCCGTACGCCTTCAGCGTGTAGGCGGTCCCGTCTGGGGCGATCAGCTGGACCTGGAGGTCGCCGATGTACGTGTGGACGATGCTGACCGGCACGCTCAGGGCCGAGGGTGCGTTGCCCGTGACGCCGGTGACCGCGAGCGGTGACTCGACCGTGGCGTTGTCGGCGATCGCGTAGTCGCCGCCGTTCTCGAAGCGTGAGCCGGTGGGCGGCGGGGTGGTGCCGCCGCTGCCGACGCGCAGGAGGCGGTTGGGCGAGCCGGTGCCAGGGCTGGTGACGACTCCGGTGGTGGCGGAGTTGACCAGTGCGGTCTGGACGGCGGCCGGGGTGGCGGTGGGGTTGTCCGCCAGGTAGAGGGCGGCGGCTCCGGCTACGTGCGGGGTCGCCATGGACGTACCGGAGATGGTGTTCGTCGCGCTGTCGCTCGTGGCCCAGGTGGAGGTGATGGAGGAGCCCGGGGCGAAGAGGTCCAGGACGGTGCCGAAGTTGGAGTAACTGGCCTTGGCGTCGGTGCTGGTGGTGGCGCCGACGGTAATGGCCTCGGTGACGCGGGCGGGCGAGCGGGTGTTGGCGTTGACCGTCTCGTTGCCGGCCGCGACGGCGTAGGTGACGCCGGAGGCTATGGAGTTGCGTACGGCGGTGTCGATCGCGGTGTCGACGGTGCCGCCGAGGCTCATGTTGGCGACGGCCGGCTTGACGGCGTTGCTCGTCACCCAGTCGATGCCCGCGACGACCTGGGCGGTCGTGCCGGAGCCCGAGTTGTTGAGTACGCGGACGCCGACGATCTTCGCCTTCTTGGCGACGCCGTACGCCGTACCGGCGACCGTACCGGCGACGTGCGTGCCGTGGCCGTGGCCGTCCTGGGCGGTGTTGTCGTTGTCGACGGCGTCATAGCCGTTGGCGGCCCGGCCGCCGAAGTCGGTGTGGGTGATGCGGACACCGGTGTCGATGATGTAGGCGGTGACGCCCTCGCCTGCGGTGTCGTCGTAGGTGTAGCTCTGGTTGAGCGGGAGGGCCGCCTGGTCGATGCGGTCCAGGCCCCAGGAGGGCGGGTTGGGCTGGGTCGCCTCGATCGAGAAGACGCGGTTCTGGACGACGGAGGCCACGGCCGGGTCGGCGGCGAACTTCTTCGCCTCGGCCTCGGTCGCCTCGACGGCGTAGCCGTTCAGCGCCTTCTTGTACGTACGCTCGATGGTGGCGCCGTACTCCTTGGCCAGTGCCCTGCCCTCGGCGGAACCGGCCTTCGCGGCGTCCGCGTCGAGGGTCACGATGTAGCTGTTCGCGATCGTCCCGGGTGCGCCCGCGTACTGGACGGGGCCCACGGGGGCCGCGGCGGCCTGGGCGGGGATTGCGGTGACGAGGCCTGCGACAAGGGCCGTCGCACTGATTCCGGTGCCGATTCCGGCAAGTCTTCGCCGGGCATGACGCATCACTGCCATCTGAGGGATCCTCCTCAATCGGTGGCGCGCTGGTGGGGGGTGGTGCCGGTGGAGCTGCACGTGGTTGTGCCGGTGGAGCACACGCGGGTGGTGCGGGCACGCAAAAGAAGACAGGGTCATGCCAAGTTCGGTGACAACCCTGTGCGTCAGCCGAAAGATTGAGGCTTCCACAGGAATTGCACAAGAGCCCTGCACGGACGTAACACAGGCGCCATATGCCAGTCATGACACAACGTCACAAAGCGCGGGGGCTGGGCCGTGCGGGGAGTCGGGTCTCATGTGACGGTAGCCAGCCGTTGCTGTTCCTCCTCCACTATGCGGCGGGCGAGGGTGCCGTCCGAGACGTCGACGGCGTCCGGGGTCGCCTCGGCGACATCGCTGCGGCGGGCGTACGCGTCGAAGAGGCGCGCCTTGTTCTCCAGGATGCGCAGCAGCCGGTCGTCCACGCTGTCCGTGGCCAGCAGGCGGTGCACCTGGACCGGGCGGACCTGGCCCATACGGTGGGCGCGGGCCACGGCCTGGTGCTCCAGGGTGGGCTTGACCTGCGGTTCGCACAGGATCACCACGGACGCCGCCTGGAGGTTGAGGCCGACGCCGCCCGCCTCTATCTGGCAGAGCAGGACTGCGTGGCCGTCGGCCGCCGTGAACTCATCGACCAGCTGCTGCCGGCGAGCGGCCGGTACGCCACCGGCCAGCGGTCCCAACGCGCCCTCCCCCAGGGCATGTTGGACCACGGCGAGTACGTCCCGGAAGTACGAGAACACGACCACCTTGAGCCCGTTCTCGGCCGCCTCGGCCACCAGCTCACGCAGGCGTTGCAGCTTCGCGGACTTCTCCGCGTCCGCATACGCGGCTCTGCGCATCGCCATGAAGTTCCCGGCGGCGACCGCCTCGCGGTAGGCGTCCTGGTCGGCGGCGCTGAACTCCTCCCACTCGTCGACCTGGAGCAGCGCGGGCAGTTCGGTGAGTACGTCCTGCTGGTTGCGGCGCAGATAGGCGGGGGCGACGGACTTGCGGAAGGTGTTCGGGCCCGCGACCACGTCGCCGCCCTGGATTCTGGGCACCAGCTCGGGCTGGAGGTAGCGGACGAGCGTACGGAACTCCTGGACGCGGTTCTCCATCGGCGTACCCGTGAGGAACAGGACGCGCTCGCACCGGTCGGTCCAGGCGGCGACGGCGCGGGAACGGCGGGCGTCGGGATTCTTCACGTAATGGGCCTCGTCGACGACCAGTGCGGCCGGGGGTGCTGTCGCTCTGTCCGGCGCGGGCAGGCTGTGGAGCACGTCGAAGGTGGTGACCGCGACGCCGCCACGCTCACGCCACTCCGCGTACGCCTGCTGCCGCTCGGGGCCGTGCACGGGCACCGCTCGCAGGGTGCTGCGCGAGCGGATCTCGCGGGTCCAGTTGATCAGCACGCTCGCCGGGCAGACCACCAGGAAGTGACTGTGCCCGTGCGCCGCCAGGTGCGCGAGCACGGCGATGGCCTGGACCGTCTTGCCGAGCCCCATCTCGTCGCCGAGCACCACCCGCCGCTGTGCGAGCGCGAAGCGCGCGCCGAAGGACTGGTAGCCGCGCAGCGAGACCCGGCGGTGGGTGTCGTCCAGCCCCTGCGCATGCACCCGCTCGGCGATCTCCGCCGGCAGGAAGCCCTCGGCGGCCGCGACGTCGGGGGCGCTGCCGGCGACTTCGGCGATCTGGCTGTAGTACTCCGTGGAGCGCAGCTCGAAGTCGACCCACGCCTCGGCCTCGGAGGCGGACTCGCGCAGCAGATCGGTGGAGGCCTGCGCCAGCAGCAGTCGTATGTCCTCGGTGTCGGCGGTGAGTTCGTGCAGCTCCGCGACCGCTACGAGCGCGCTCTCCCGCCGGGCTCTCGTGGACAGCGCCATCCGCAGCCGCCCACCGGCTGGCCGGGCCGCCGGAAGCAGCACCTTCAGCTTCCGGTCCAGGCGTTCGGCGGCGTCCACGGCTCGGCGCAGCTCGGGCCCCGCCTCGACAAGCCGCCGCAGCGCGATCACGAGAGCGGTGGTCCGGGGCTCCGGGTGATCGACGTCGATCCGTACGGACACGGTCTCCTCGACCGCCCGGGCGATCTGCCGGGCCGCAGCGAGCGCCTGATCGGCGGTCTGCGCCCCGACCCCCGGGATCTGCCGCAGCTCGAACCGGCTCGCCTCGTACACCTCCCGCACGGACCCGACCCCGGCCGCTTCCAGAGCCGCGATCCGCAACCGCCCCTCGGTGGCGTCCTTCAGCCGCGAAACGGGAATCCCCGCCAACTCCTCGACGACGAGCCCGGCCTGGATCGGCGCGAGTGCGCCGCGGACCTCGTCGACCGCCCGCCTGTGATCGTCGAGCACGGTCCGAGCGTCCCGATGCAGCCGCTCCCCCCGCGCCAGCACCTGCCGCGCCTTCCGCCCCACCGGCGCGAACACGGTCCCGCCACTCACCCCCTCACCGACTGCCATGCCGCCCCTCTTGCCCCGTACTTGTGCCGCTTCTGTACCGCTTGTGTGCTGTCTGCCGCGATGGAGACACATCTTTCCATGGGGGACTGACAGCGGCGGGTTGGTCGTTGGGGGGCGGTACGTGCCGTGCCCGTGATTCCGGCGGCACGTTGGCGAAGTACAGACACAGCTGGTCGGTGCGGTGCCGCGCGAGTGAGCCCCGGCAGGTTGCGCCGGGGCTCACTCGGAGTGGTGTGTCAGCGGTGGGTGGTGTGTCAGCGGTCCATCAGTACGAAGACGCCCCACCCGAGGTATTCGCGCTGGTACCTGGCGTGCTGGACGGGTGACGCAGTGAGTTCCGCGCGCATCTCGTCGGCGAGCTCGTCGTCGGGGTCGGCATCCAGCCAGCGGCGGATGTTGAGCCACTGCGCCGCGACGTACCGGTCCCAGCTGTCCTGGTCGGCAAGGACCATTTCGACGACATCACAGCCCAGGGCGCCGAACTGTTCGAGCAGTTCCGGCAGCGGGAGCAGGTCGTCCTTGCGGGCCATGTGGCAGCCCTCGACGGTGGCCTGATCCTGAGGCTCGCGGCGCCAGTACGGTTCGCCGATCAGCATCATGCCGCCGGGGACGAGGCTGCGCCGCAGGAGTTCGACGGTGCCCGGCACGCCGGGGCCGATCCAGGTGGCGCCGACGCAGGCGGCGATGCCGACCGGATCGTCGGCGACATGGCCCGACGCGTCCGCGTGCACGAAGCCGACCCGGTCGGCCACGCCCAGTTCCACGGCCCGCGCGCGGGCGGCGTCGATGAAGACGGTGCTGATGTCCACCCCGGTGCCGGTCACACCGTGGTCGCGTGCCCAGGTGCACAGCATCTCGCCCTTGCCACAGGCGAGGTCGAGCATGCGCGTGCCCGGCGACGGGCTGATGGCCTGACCCAGGATGGCCAGTTTTTCGCTGGTGAACGGGTTGGAGATGCGATGTCCGCTCTCGCGGATGGTGAAGCTACGTGGCAGATCCACTACTGGGATTCCTTCGGTCCGAGGAGGTCAGAACGGCTGGGGAAGGCGGCCGGCGGAAACTGGCCGCGATTACCTGGACCGTCATCAAATGCACCTCTTCGGACGCGGGAAGGCCGAGACCGGTCGACGGTACGGCCGCTGCGATCGTCGTGTCCATCGCATTTCGCGCTGACGCCTGTCGTGCCCGGTCGGTGAGTAGTCGGCTCGGCTTGCTCGAGGCAGAGCAAGCCGAGCCGGAGCAAGCCGAGCCGGTGGACCGTGGGCGGGTCTGAACGGCAACTGAGCCTGCGGCGCCCCGCGTTCAGCAGGTCGGGCGAGCCCGTGAGGGCCACGTGCCGAAGCCGGGGGTTGCCGCTGGGCGACCCTCGCCCCCTATGTATCCATGCTAGATTTTGGATATACAAATGAGGGGTGTCACATGGGCAAGACACTGATCGAGATCGACGAAGAGGCACTGGCCGTGGCGCAGGACGCGTTCGGCACCAAGACGAAGAAGGACACTGTCAACCGTGCCCTGCGGGAGGTCAGCGACCGGGTCAAGCGCCACGAGGCCCGCATGGCGGCAGAACGCATCGCCGCCGAAGCCCTGGACCTCGACGCCCTGACGGACAAGTCCGTCTACCGCCCCGGCCTCACTGTCGGCGACGACCAGGAACGGGCTGTGTGAAGTACCTGGCCGATACCTCAGCGGTGGCGCGCTTCCTGCAGCACGGCGCGGACACATGGGGGTGGGGAGAAGCGCTGGACTCCGGACTGGTCGGCATGTGCGAGGTCACGGAGCTGGAGGTCCTCCGCTCCGCACGGTCAGCTGCGCACCACAAGCAGATGGAACAGTACCTGGGCGGGTTCTACACCTGGGTGCCAGTCCCGGACGACACCTTCCGGCGGGCCCGGCAGGTCCAGCAGATTCTTGTGGATCACGGCGAGCACCGCAGCGCCGGACCGGTCGACCTTCTTGTCGCGGCGGTGGCCGAACTGTCCGGCCTCACCCTGCTGCACTGCGACCGCGACTTCGAGGCGATCGCCCGGCACACCGGTCAGCCCACGCTGATGCTCACGGACGGCTCCCGGCCGTAAAGAGCGCCACGAGGTCGCCATCCCACGCCGCCACCCGCCGCACATGCGCTAAGGGTGCAGCGGCAGCAGCATGCGAAAGGTGGCGCCCGTGCCAGGGGCCGTGCTGATCTCCACCCGGCCGTGGTGAGCTGTCACCAGGGAATCGACGATCGCGAGGCCGAGGCCCGCTCCGCCTCCCTCTGCTCGGCCTCGGGCGTTGTCCGCGCGGTAGAAGCGGTCGAATGCGCGGGCGGCCTGTTCGGGTGACATGCCTGGGCCTTCGTCGGACAACTCCAGGACCGCCAGGCCGTCTTGGGCGCCGACGCCGATCCGTACCGGCGTGCCGGGCGGGGTGTGGGCGATGGCGTTGCCGACGAGGTTGGAGGTCACCTGTCGCAGTCGCGCTTCGTCGCCGAGGACCGGTGCGCCGCCGGGCGGGCCTCCGCCAGGGCCGGTGAGGGAGACCGGCCGGCCGGGGTCGAGCGCGCGCAGGTCGTGCAGGGCGTCGGCGGCCAGGGTACGCAGGTCCATGGGGGTGAGCCGGAGGGGCAGGTCCGCACCGGCGGCGTCCTCGTCGAGGCGAGCGAGCAGCAGCAGGTCCTCGACCAGCCGGACGAGCCGGACTGCCTCCCGCTCGATGCGGCTCATCGCGGCGTCGACGTCGGTGCGTTCGGGCATGCCGCCCATCCGGTACAGCTCGGTGAAGCCTTTGATGCCGAAGAGAGGGGTACGCAGTTCATGGCTGGCGTCCGCGGTGAAGCGGCGCATACGTTCGGCGGTGGCGGCCCGCGCGGCGTCACCTGCTTCGATCCGGTCCAGCATGCCGTTGAGTGCGGCGGACAGGCGGCCCAGCTCGGTTCGTGTCGAGGCCGGCTTCGGGACGCGACGGGAGAGGTCGCCGGCCGCGATGGCCGCGGCTGTCGTCTCGATCCGGCGCAGCGGACGCAGCCCGGCGCGTACGGCGAACCACCCGACCCCGCCGAGCAGCGCGAGCACCAGGGAGTCGATCACGAGCACCCGGACGCCGAGCTGGCGGATCGTCGCGTCCACCTGGGCGAGTGAACCGGCGACGACAACACTCCCGCCCTGGGCGGCCCCTGCCTGTTGCCCCTGCCGCTCGCCGTCCGGCGCGGCCACGGATACAACGATCACTCGCCAGGCATCGCCGTCGCTCTCGGCCGGGGCCTCGAAGGGATGTCCGCTGCGTACGTCGACCGCCGCCGCGTCGAGCTTCGGCAGCTCAGGTGCACTGGCGGTAGCCGGCCGAAGGACTCGCCGCACGCGCCCGTCCGGGTCGAGGTAGGCCAGATAGACGTCTCCCGTCAGCTCCCGTTCCACGGTGTCCCGCACCTGTGGCGCCGTATCGCCCGGTGTGCCAGACAGGTCCGGCAGACGCGCCGCCACCCTGGCAGCGGTATGCAGCCGGCCGTCCAACTGGTGCACCAGGTTGCGCTGGAGCAAGGCGACGAGCAGGGCATTGCTGCCGAGCAGGGCCACTACGAGCAGCAGCAGGGAGATGATCACCAGTCGGCCGCGCAGCGAGAGCCGTCCGCCCGGGCCGCGCAGCGAGAGCCACCAGCCGGGGCCGCCCACCGGCGACGCGCTCACGGCCGGGGCCTGCGCAGTACGTAGCCGGTGCCGCGCACCGTGTGGATCAGCTTCGGTTCGCCTGCGTCGATCTTGCGGCGCAGGTAGCTGACGTAGGAGGCGACGATGCTGTCGTCGCCTCCGAAGTCGTAGTGCCAGACCAGTTCGAGGAGCTGCGCCTTCGACAGCACCCGTCCGGCGTTCTCCATCAGCACACGCAGCAGGCTGAACTCGGTCGGGGACAGCTGCACGGGCTGCCCGCCCTGCGTCACCTGGTGGCTGTCGGGGTCCAGTTCCAGGTCGCCCACGACCAGCCGGCCGTCCGGGTGGCGACCGCTGGTGCGGCGCAGCACGGCCTGGATGCGCAGGATGAGCTCCTCGAGGTTGAACGGCTTGGTGACGTAGTCGTCTCCGCCGGCCCTGAGCCCGCTGATCCGGTCCTCGGCCGCGTCGCGAGCGGTGAGGAACAGCACCGGCGGGTGGCCCGCTCCCGGAGCGGGATGCCGCTCACGCAGGCGGCGTACGACCTCGAAACCGGCGACATCGGGCAGCATCACGTCCAGGACGATCAGGTCGGGGCGCTGGTCACGCACCGCGGCCAGCGCCTGCGCGCCGGTCGCGGCCGAAACGACGTCGAACCCGGCAAGCCGCAGGCTCGCCGACAGCAGCTCACGCAGCGTCGGCTCGTCCTCCACCAGCAGCAGCCGTTGTGATGCCGTCATACGTCCCGCCCCCGACCGATCGTCCAGTCCCAGTCCCAGTCCCAGTCCCAGTCCCAGTCCCAGTCTCCGGCTCCTGGCCTGCTAGGCGTCGCGCCTGCGGAAGACGACGAACGCCGCCGTCAGCAGGACTGCGACACACCCCGCCATGACCGTGAGCCCGGTCCAGGGAGCCAGCAGCGCCGGATCACGGTAGCCGGTGATGATCTGTCCGCCGGCAATGGGCGGCCAGTACTTCGACACCCAGTCGCCGACCGCTCCGGGCAATGCCGGTGCGAACGCCTGCACGATCAGCATCACGCCGAACAGCGTCGTCACCGTCGCCGTCGTACTGCGGATCACGGTGCCGAGCGCCAGCCCGAACAGAGCGGCTAGGGCCAGGTACAGGCCGCCGCCCCAGATGCCGCGCAGCGCCAGGCCGTCGGACAGTCCCAGGTGCGGAGCGTTCGCCCCGGCCAGCGACGCCTGCCCGACAAGAAACCCGGCGAGCGACACCAGCAGCCCGACCGGCAACGCCACACCCACGAGCACCACGGCTTTGGCCGCCAGCACCCGGCCCCGATGCGGCACGGACGTCAGCGTGCCGACGATCGTGCGGGCACCGTACTCGGCGGTGATCACCAGACCGCCCAGCAGACCGAGCGCGATCTGCGCCAGCAGATAGCCGCGCAGACTGACGGCCAAGGGATCGAAAGCGGCCTGGTCCACGTCCGTCATGTCCGCGTACTCGGTTCCGGCGGACGTGCCGTTCAAAGCGGCGAGCCCCACACAGAACGCCAGGGTGCCCAGGACCACGTACAGGGTCGATCGCATCGTACGAATCTTGATCCACTCGGCGTGCAGACAGTGCCAGAACGACGCCCGGCCCGCCGGCTTCGGGGCGGCGGGCGAACTGTGCGGCCGCACTCGCGCCGGCGCGTCCCCTGACCTCAGCATCCCCAGCCGGATCTGCGTGGCCATCCGGCTCATCGGCTCGCCTCCTTCTCCGCCTTCTCCGCCTTCTCCGCCCGGAATTCCAGCGCATCACGCGTCAGGTCCATGAACGCCTGCTCCAAAGACGCTTGACGTGGTGTCAGCTCGTGCAGCTCCACATCGCCGGCCGCGGCCAGCGACCCGATCTCAGCCGCCTCCAGACCGGTCACCACCAGTCCGTCCGCACCATCCGTGCGCACGTCCACGGCCGAGGCCAGCATCCGGTGCAGCACGGCAGCCTCTGGACTGCGTACCAGGACCTCACGGTCGGAGTGCGCTTCGATGAACGCCTTCATCGTCATGTCCGCGATCAGCCGACCGCGCCCGATGACGATGAGATGGTCGGCGGTCAGCTCCATTTCGCTCATCAGGTGGCTCGACATCAGCACGGCGCGCCCCTCGGCGGCCATCCGCCGCATCAGCGAACGGATCCACACAATGCCTTCCGGATCGAGACCATTGAGAGGCTCGTCGAAGACCAGCACCGGCGAATCACCCAGCAACGCCGCGGCGATCCCGAGCCGCTGCCGCATCCCGAGCGAGAACGTCCCGGTTCTGCGCCGGCCCACGTTCTCCAGACCGACTTCCGCCAGTACCTCCTCCACCCGGCCGCGCGGGATGCCGTTCCCTGCCGCGAGCGCCAGCAGATGGTGGTAGGCGGTACGACTCGGCAGCACCGCCCCCGGGTCCAGCAAAGCCCCGACCGCTCTCAGCGGCGCGGGCTGCGCAACGTACGGCCGCCCGTTCACGGTGGCAGTGCCCGAACTGGCGGCGTCCAGGCCCAGGATCATGCGCAGCGTTGTCGACTTCCCCGCGCCATTGGGCCCCAGAAATCCAGTCACCTCCCCTGGGCGAACAGCGAAGGTCAGCCCATCCACGGCGAGGACCTCGCCATACCGCTTGGTCAGCCCATCCACTTTGATCATCAGGACTCCAGAACCGATGGTGTGCGCCATACGCGCGATCACCGCGCGCACCACCCACACTCATCCACCTGTCTGGGCCCGACCTGCACGAGCGTGAACGCTCCATGGGAATCGAGGGCCACGCCCGCCGGAAAACACCACGCCACGGCGTCCACCCCGCCGAAGACTCACACAGAACTCACAGAATGCGGCAGCCGGGTGCCGCCGTCGCGGAGAAACAGCAGGCTCTCGGATCCGGCTAAGAGCTCCGAACAGAATGGGAGTCCGATCAGCTCGCGGCGTCTGGTGCGTGCGATCGCAAGGCGCCGGAAGGTCCTCGATGGGGGTCCCCCCGCTCGAGCGAAGCCGAGAGTGGGGGAGGAGCTACTAGGGCCTTTTGGCAACGCGGCGAGCGTGCGTGCCAGGCGTCGCGAGCCGGGCGCCCATTCTGTTCGGAGCTCTAAGTGCCCACGCGCGCGGGCTGAACGGCCTGCGCTACGGCTCGGGTCGAGGGCGGCGGTGCCGTTCACCTCTCGTGGTTCATTTCCACGTCACACGTGGGCGTGGGCGCGTGTTCGGGTAGCAGTGCCGCCGCCTTCACGGCGGTCCAGAAGTCCGCCGGCACGGGATGGTTGAGGAGATCCACGCTCCCGGCCACCTCGTCGGCGGAGCGAGCGCCGACCACCACACTCGTGACAGCGGGGTGCCCGAGAGGAAACTGCACGGCCGCCGCGAGAGGCGGTACGTCGAAGTCCTCGCACACCTTCCTCAACGCCCCGATGCGCGCGGCCAGTTCGTCGGGTATCGCGGTGTATCCGTGCGGCGCTCCGGGACGCGGATCGGCCAGCAGCCCGGACTGGTAGACACCCGCGGCCATCACCGCGATCCCGCGCTCGGCGCACAGCGGCAGCAGCTCGTCGAGCCCGGACTGGTCGAGGAGGTTGTAGCGCCCGGCCAGCAGGACACAGTCGGGGCCGGGCGAAGCGGCTTCTTTCAGGAAGCGGACCGCCACGGGCGCGTGGTTGACGCCGAGCGAGACGGCACTGATGACGCCCTCGGAGCGCAGGTCGGCCAGTGCCCGATAGGCCTCGCCCACCGCGGCACCGAAGTCCTCGTCGGGGTCGTGCACATGGAGCACGTCGACGCGATCGAGACCCAGCCGCTCCAGGCTGTCCTCGACCGAGCGCAGCACCCCGGCATACGAATAGTCGAGCCGAGGCCCGACGCCCGCCGGAGGGTCCGCCCAGATCGGCTGGGTGTCGCGGCCTCCCGGTTCGATGAGTCGGCCCACCTTGGTGCACAGCACGTACGCGTCGCGAGGCCGCGACGCGAGGGCAGCGCCCGTACGGGTCTCCGAGCGCCCGTAGCCGTACACGGGGGCCGTGTCGTAGAGCCGTATGCCCAGATCCCAGGCGATATCGAGCGTGGCGGCCGCCCGCTCGTCCGACACCGACTCGAACAATCCGCCGAGAGAAGCAAGTCCCAGCCCGAGGCGGCTGACTCGCAGTCCCGTGCGGCCCAGCGGCACAAGGTCGTCTGCTCTCACCACCAACCCCTCCCCCACTCCACGCAGTTGAGCACCGAGTACCCCGACTACGCGGGTAAACGAACGGCGCGACAGACCCGAAGGCCGACGTGATCCACGCCGCGCTCACTCTGGTCGCGTTCAACCGGCTGCACCACCTCTACGACTCGCCGAGTGAGATGTTCCGGCCGCCCTATGACCGCCGTATCGAGCGGCTGCTGGACGGTATGCACACCAGTCAGAAGGTCATGGCAGGCACCCCCGGCACCCTCGACGCACTGCTGACGCCGCGTGCCCTCGCGGCGCTGGCGCACCCGACCGGGCGGCTGGCCGACGCCTTGCGGCTGGCCGACGGCGTGTGCACCGACTGGACGCCGCGGGCACCGATACGGCTGTACGCCGCCGACGGTCCCGGGGAGCCGTCACCGATGCCGACGGGCGGTCACGTCAGGAGTGGCCGAGGACTCGGTGGGGCTGGTACGGGGCCTCCAGGCGGGCGATCTCCTCCTCGCTCAGAGACACCTCCACCGCCGCGACCGCGTCGTCCAGATGGTTCAGCTTGGTCGCGCCCACGACCGGTGCGCTGATCGCAGGCTTGCCGAGCAGCCACGCCAGGGCGATCTGCGCAGGCGGCAGCCCCCGCTCAGCGGCGACCTCGCGTACCGCGTCGACCACGTCGAAGTCGGCGTCCCCGTACAGTTCCTCGGCGTACTGGTCGCTGCCCGCGCGGACCGTGAGCTGCTTGCCGCCGCGTTCGCGGGAACCGGCGAGCAGCCCGCGCCAGCGGGCTCCAGCAGAGGGAGCCCGGCTCACTGCGGGAACTGCGTATCGACCAGGCGCCTGACCAACGTGGCATCGATCGCGGGGCGGGCGTCCGGAGTCCTCTCGGTTGCCAAGAGCAGCTCCTGGAGTCGGCCCACTCCGTGCGGCGGGCAGTCGGGGCCATCACAGTGGTCGCGCACTCGTCTGTCGACCGGATTTCTCCACCGCCGTCATCTGCTACGGGACTCCGCGCGCCAGCTTCTCGAAGCCGACCCAGCATGTCCCCGAACCCACTGATCCATCCCTGAAAGTGGCTGCACCGAACGCTCGGGCTCGTCCTCCGCCTCGCCGCACGCCTCGACCATGAGCCCCTCACGTGGCCCGGCGCCAACCCGGAAGAGTCAACGGCAACGTGTTCCGCCAGATGATGCTGGACAGCCTCTACGACCCCGACGACTGTCCCGCCCTGGCCAAGCTGATCCTGGCCGCCCAGAAGGGCACCGTGCCGCCCTCGCCCCAGGCGCCGCCCGAGCCGGTTCTGCAGAACGTCACCGCGGTCAGTGCCGCCGCCCTCTGCAACGACGTCGCTTGGCCCAGGTCCTCGGCCGGTACGAGAAGGGGGTCGCCGAGAGCCGCGCCAAGTTCCCGCCGACCGCGGGGATGCCGAGGAACGCGGCGATGTGCGCCGCCTGGCCGTACACGCCGAAGGAGCCCGCGGTACGGATCACCGACCGTGGCCCCTCCACCGTCCTCATGGTCCAGAACCGGCGTGACGTGGCCACCCCCCTCAGCGGCGCCTTCAGAGGTCGACCGGCGACGTGTCGTCGCCGGTCGAGGGGTGTACCCCTGTCAGCAGTCGTTCTTCCAGGACGGTTGCGTAGATGGCGGCGCGGGTGGCCGGGGGGTGACTCGGGGGCCAGATCCCGCGCCGGAAAACGCAGCGGCGGCCGCGGAAGAGCACCACTGCCGTGGCGGCGACGACCACGTCGCCCGTGGCACCGGGTACGGCTTCGTGCGTGAGCGACTCGAGTTTGCCGCCCCGGCGTTCGCACAGATCCTGGACGGCCGGGAGGGCGGACCGCAGGAATACGTCCGTGTATTCCTGCGGTCCGCCCCATGTGGCGTGGCCGTCAGTCACCGCAGTTGTGCATCGCGGTGTCTGTCGAGGCCAGGACGACCTCGCCGCCGTCGGCGGGAAGGACGAGGTGGACTCCGTTGACCTTGAGGCCGGCATCGGCGCCGGTCGAGGGCAGTTGTTCATTCACGATGAGCCGGCCACCTCCGACGAGCGGGATCTCCGTATTCGGATCACCCGGCACGGTAACCGGAACTCCCGCGATCTTCAGGGTGAGCGTGGTGCTGCCCGTGGTCGTGCCGCACTCACTGGTGGAGGTGGCGGTGAGTCCGGACACCTCGATGAGCGGCACACCGGTCAGCCCGATGCGTGCCTGCGCCACGGTCGACGACGCCGTGACCTTGCCGGGGGCGAGTGTCGTGGTGACCTCGGGGCAGAGCTTCTGCACCGACAGCAGGGGTGAGCTGTACTCGGCCGAGCACGGGGTGTCGGTCGTGGTCGCGTCAGCCGTGCGAACGGTTCTGGTGTCGGGCTGCGGCTCGACGTCCAGGAGCGGTACGCCGAGGAGGTCGGCGTGCGCCGAGACGCCGTAGGCACGGCCCGTCGCGTACTGGAGCTTCAGCTGCGCGGAGGTGTCGGAGGCCAGGTAGCCGGCGTCACCGGCGAAGGAGGCGCGCAGCGGGACGGTGGCGGAGTCGTTGAGCGGCTGGTCGACCGAGGCGACGGTGCAGGTCGCGGCCCCCGTGTCGCTCGTCGTGCCGGTGCACGTCTGCTCGTCGTCACCCGTGCCGAGGGCGAACCGCACACTGCGCCCCGGCACCGCATCACCGTGGAAGTCGGTGAGCTTGGCCGACAGTTGGGCCGCAGTGCCGTTGGCGAGATTCCGTACGCCGGTGTAGTCGAGCTTCGTCGGTGAGGTCAGGCCCAGTTCGGCGGATGTGCTGGACGGGTTGTAGTCGTCGTCACCGGCGAAGGTGACGGCCACGGGCACCGTGTTCGACCCCTGCGGCTGGTCGACCGAGGCGACGGTGCAGGTCGCCGTGCCCGATGCCGTGGTGGTGCCGGTGCACGTCTGCTGCGTGGCCCCCGTTCCCAGGGCGAACCGTACGGAACGGCCGTTGACCGGCGTCCCGAAATTGTTGGTCAGCTTGGCCGAGAGGCTGGCCGGGGATCCGTTCACCGCAGTGCCGGCACCGGTGTAGGCGAGGGTGGTATCCACCTTGTGGGGCTGCTCGGGACCGGGACAGTCGGCGGCCTGGAAGCATGGGAGGAAGAAGTAGGCGGTGATGATCCCGAACGGCCTGCCGTCGCCCGAGCGTGGATCGTTGTGGGTGGCGTACACCACGACGAGGCTGGCCTCCGTGTTGGTACAGATCACCCGGTCGTCCGGGGCGGGGACGCAGTAGCCTCCCGTGCCTACGGTCTCCTGGATGTCCTCGTGGTCGGGCACCACACCGTGTTCCTGGATGTGGCGCCTGCCGAAGCCGTCCACCGGAGGGTCGCACGGAGGTTCGGTGCTTGCGGTGCAGTCGATCTGCCCCTCTCGCAACGGGATGTCGTTGCCCGCCACACCCTGGAAGGTGTCGACGACGGTCCAGTCGATCATGTGCGGATTCGGGTCGCCGGGGTCGGCGGATGCGGTGGCGGGTGCCACGAGTGCCCCCAACAGACCCAGGAGCAGGGCGAGTACGGCGGTTGACAGACGTCTGCGTACCCGGCTGTCGGCCCGGGTGCGCGTAGGCGTGCGCGGATGGCCATGAAGGACCTGCACAGATCCCCTCCTCGTGACCAGGCCGCCTCCGTGACGGTCCGGTGCCCCCGGCGATGCCCTGACCGCCGCGGGGGCACCCACCCTGCCGTTCAGTAAAGGACATGACAAATGGTTGGCGCGCGGCGGCGTGTCCTGTCAGCGCAGGCTCAGCCGATACGTGACCAGGGACCGGTCGGTGACCACGTCCCTCGTGCACCGTGGCACCCCGTGGACGGCCAGCCGTCGGATGCAGAGATCCGCAGGAACGGGCGCGGGTCCACTCAAGCTGCCGGAGACCGGCCAGGCTTCTGCCCCTGCCGTTCAGTCAAGGCCATCCGGGCTCCGGCGCGGTCCGCCGCCGAATGACGGGGCGCCAGGGTGCTTGGGCAGGGCCATTTCGTCCGTGAACGCGAACTCACCCATGGTTGACCCGAGGCAAGTTCACTGGCCGGACTTCCGGTATTCACTCGTGGGTTCAATCGTCGCTCGGGAACTCGCGTTCCCTGCGCAAGGAGTTGCGCTTGCCACGCATGAACGCGCGTTCCGAAACCATGTCATGTGTGCAAGTCAGCTGTGCACGCGATGCTCGTCCGCGACCTAGGAGTGCCTGTGGCCCTCGCACGCCGTCCGTTCAGAGTTGCCGTGAAGGCGTCGGCGGTTGCCGTCGCTACGGCGGGACTTGTCGCTCCCGGTGTTGTCGTCGACCAGTACGACAACACCGCGGCCGCCGCTTCGACGACCGCCGCCGTCCCTCGGCCGATCGCCGGCTGGCAGCATGATCGTCTCGCCTCCGGAGTCGATCTGTACCAGGGGAGGATCTCGGGCCGTCCCGGTGCGGACCACTGGACGGTCACAGTGCGCGCCGACGGCGCTCACCTCGCCACCGAGCAGGGCGCGGAGGCGCTGGCGGAGCGGCTGCGTGGCGCCGGATTCAGCGCTCGTAGTGAGCGGGTCGAATGGCCGCGGGGTTCGGACCGCAGCGGGCTGGTCGGCGTGCGAGTCCGGGTGGGAGAGTACGCCGACCGGACCGAGGCCGACGCGCAGCGTCAGGCCCTCGCGGCCGCGGGGTTCGACGCGGTCAGCGAGTGGACCGGCGCGGACGGTGTGCCCGGCACCGGTCTTGCCCAGGTCAAGGTGGCGATCATCGACCCGAAGCGCTATGGCGGTGCGCTGAAGGCCACGTACGGCATGGGTGTCGCCGGCCGGGAGAAGGTGAGCGACATGGCCGTCGGCGACGACGCCCTGCTCGGCGTCAACGCGGGCTTCTTCGTCATGGAGGGCAAGGACGGCGTGCCGGGCGCCTCGGCCGGTATTGCCGCGTACGACGGGGAGTTGCAGAGCGCGGCGACCAACGGCCGGATCGCGGCGGTGCTGCGCGGCGATGGTCTGCGCCCGGAGTTCAAGAAGCTCCGCACGGAACTCAGCGTCCGAGCGGGCGGGGCGTCCGCGATCGTGGATGGCGTCAACCGCGTGCCCGGCCTGGTCCGCAACTGCGGTGGCGTCGGCGGCGACTCCCCGACCGAACGGCCGCAGCACGATGTGACCTGCACCGATCCCGACGAGATCGTCGAATTCACCGACGAGTTGGGCGCGAGCACCCCGGCCGGTGACGGCATCGAGGCGGTGCTCGACGCGAGCGGCCGGGTGCGGGAGGTGCGTCAGCGCGGCGGTGCCGTGCCGGATGGCGGCAGCGTCCTGGCCGGCATCGGCGAAGGAGCCTCCTGGCTGCGTACGCACGCGAAGCCGGGCAGCGAACTGAAGGTGCGGCAGCGGATCCTGGACGAGCGCGGCCGCGAGCTCGAACTCGGCCCGCAGGACGACATCGTCAACGGCGGCCCCGAGCTGGTACGCGACGGAAAGGTCGCGGTGAACTACGCAGCCGACGGCATCGAGCGGATCGGCGACCCGTCCTTCGCGTACACCTGGGGCATCAAGCGCAACCCGCGCATGCTCCTGGGCGTCGACCGGCGGGGCCGTGTGCTCCTGGTCACCGCGGACGGCCGCCAGCCCGGCTACAGCGACGGATTCGGGCTGGGCGAAGGGGCGGAGCTGATGAAGTCGCTGGGTGCGGTGCGCGCCATGGCTCTTGACGGCGGTGGTTCGGTCACCACGGTGGTGAACGGCAAGGTGATCAACTCGCCGTCGGACGGCACCGAACGGACGGTGGGCGACGCGTTGCTGCTCACCCGCTGACGGCCGGCGTCACCCCGGCTGTCAGGTCTTGTGTCAGGCGGTGCGGGCGCAGGGCTGCGTTCTGGTCGGACGCGGGCCTTTCACGGGCGGCCGGTGCGTGATGCGGCCTGCAACGGCGGGGCTCCAAGCTGCCGCCAACCCGGCCCGTCCTGGCGAAAATGCCCTGACCTGCACAAACGCAAGTCAGGGGGCGAGTTCGACGCGAAACTAAACGTTGAACCGGAACTCCATCACAACCCGTTTGACCTGCGGAAACGCGAAGTCATCCCAGCACCATCCCAGCACGGGATTCACGACAAAGTACGAGGGGGCTCAGGATCGCCAACGCTACACAACAGCGCCGGCAAGGGGCCGAGGTCCGAGGAACTCTCCGCAACATCTGCGGCCTGATCGCGCTCACCAACTCCCATACCTCGCCTGCAATCCGCCACTCACAGCGGCCAAGCGGTGAGCAAATCGCCGGGGCCGTAGGTGGCATCGAGGCCCGGAGAGTCGACGCCGCTCCGCGAGACCGCCACAACTGGAACGGGTTCGTCGGTGAGGGCGGCTCGGTGTCGATGGAGAGCTGCCAGGTCGTGCCGGTCGAAGGGTGACTGCTCCAGCCACTTGATGGAGCCGAGGAAGAGCAGCTCCTTGGCAATGGGGGCGCGGTCCGCACCAACGATGTCGATCTCGACGTCGTTGGTGCGGGTCCAGTAGCCGCCCACTGCCGGGGCTGCAGGGAGCTGGTCGTCGGGCAGTATCCGGGCGAGCGCCTCGCGGATGAGCGGCTCGACCGCCCGGCCGCGCCAGCTGGTCCAGCTCTCCCGGATCCGGGCCAAGGTCAGATCGCCCCGCCCCCGCTCGATCTCCTCCATGGAGGGGCCGAGCAGGTGCAGCCAAAACCGCAGGTAGGGATCTGTCACCCGGTAGCGGCGATCCTTCGACGGACGCAGCGATACGGGCAGCTCCGCAGCGACGATCCGCTTATCCGTGAGCAGCCCCAGCGCTCGCTGCAACGGCGTGGCCCCGATTCCGCCAGCTGCACGAGCGATGTTAGTGAAGGTCCGCTCGCCGCTGCCGATAGCTGCCAGCACCGTACGTGCCTGAGCCTGCGGGGGAAATTCGGCAGCCAGCGAGCGTTCTGCCGACACCAGCAGGGCCGAGACCGGGTCACTCAGCGCCTCACCGAGGAAATCCCACAGCCCTGCGCCCCGCGGCCACTCCGCGCAGATCAGCGGCAGCCCGCCGGTGACCAGCGCGGCGTCGAAGGCTTCCGCCGGATCCAGCCCGAGCATCCTCCCCACCTCGGCGGGGTTCAGCGGTCCCAGCACCATCTCCCGGCCGCGCTGATGGAAGGGTCGTCCGTAGCTGTTCAGAGCCTCCATCATCGACAGATCGGAGCCGATGAGGACCAGCAGCACTGGCTTGGTTTCCAGAACCCGATCCCAGGCCCCCTGCAGCACCCCCTCAAAGGCGCCAGCGGTATCCATCAGGTACGGCACTTCATCGATGACCAGCACGCTCGCCCGGTCGGCGGGCAGCGCCGCGGCCAGCACATCGAACGCGGCATCCCAGTTCTCCGGCCGCGCGGCGGCCACCAGCCCAGCCAACGGCAACGTCGACGCTTGGGCATCCCGGGCCAGCCGTGCCAGATCATCCCTGGGGGACGCACCGGTCGCCGCATAGAACAGGAACGGGGCTCCGGAGCGCTCCGCAAACCGCTCGACCAGTCGCGACTTGCCCACTCGGCGCCGCCCGCGCAACATCACGCACCGACCGGGCCGCTCCCCGCCAACCTCTGCCGCCACCTTCTGCAGCTCTCGCTCCAGCGTCGCCAGCTCCTGCCGACGGCCTACGAAGTCCACCATGCCTACCGACCTCCACTCGTGATACTAACGTCAACGTTAGCAACATTGACGTTAGTGCGGTGCCTTTACCAGGTATCGCTCACGGTCAAGAGTCGTGGATCCGACGTCCCTCCGGCCGTGCGACACCGGGCCGGTCGTGCCACGCAGGGGCCAAGGCCAGCATCACGGTGCCCGCCAAGGGGGAGCCCGCACTTCTCCTACGCCTCGCCGAGGAACTCCCGGGCACCACGGAGCCTGGTAGTAGGCGAAGCTCAGTAGCGCGGCTGTCGAGCCGCACGTCGAGTGGCCCGGGCAGGCGCGTGTCCGCTCGGCGCCCGGACGGCAGACGGGATGCGTCCAGGCCGTCGCGCCGGGCGATGCGCGTACCGAGGTCGTAGCGGCTGAGAGCGTCGGGGCCGGCAAGGTGGAAGAGGCTGGCCCCCGTCCGATCGCGTGAGTTCCCACAAGGCGGCGGCCAGGTCCTCGACGTGCACGGGGCAGCGCACGTCGTCGGTGAAGAGAACACCTTCCCGCGTTCCGGCGATCAGCGCGTGCGCCAGGCGTTCGGGAATCAGTACCCAAAGATGGTGCCTGCAGTGCGAGTTAGTGGCCGCGGCCCCTGGCAGCCGGCCTCAAGCGGGATGGGTCCACCGACTTGGGGACCATGCTGGCCGCGCTGCGGGGAGAAGAAGGCGTCAGCTCAGCGCTCCGGGGTCCATCTGTGGATCAGCTCGTGCTGCGCCAGGTCCTTGAAGTAGCGGTGTCGCGACCAGGCGTCGAAGTCGCCGATGACGATGAGGCGCCGACGGGCGCGGGTGACCGCGACGTTGAGGAGGTTGGGCTTTTGAGCGGCCCAGTTCCGAGACCCCACCTGGGCGGCGCCGGTGCCCAGGACCAGGATCACGATGTCCGCTTCCTTGCCTTGCGTGGTGTGCACCGTGCCGTAGCGCTTGGAGGTGAGAGTCCTGCCCACAACCTTGCCGAGGTCGTGGACGACATCGCGGAACGGGCTGATGACAAAGACGGAATCGTTCAGACGGCGCTTTCGCGCTGCGGCATGGTCGCCTCCCTGCGCGGCACCGTGCAACGCCTCGCCGGTGTGCAGGCTCTCCTGCCGGATCGCCTCGTCAATGCGGGTGCGGATCCGGTCAAGGGTGGCTTCCAGGGCCCTTCCTTCCTCGGGGTTCCACTTCTCCTCGCCCGGCAGGGCGCGGACGTCCCACCACACACTGCGCTGCGCCAGCGGGAAGTCGTCCTGGTCCCGATGCACCCCGTAGACCATCATCCCGTCGTAGGCGATCTTGTTGCTGATGTCGAACATCAGGCGATCGCAGCGGCGGTGTACCCGCAGGGGCGAGCCGAGCCAGATGTCCTCGCCGTCCTGGTCCTTCAGCCAGGTGCCGTACGGGTTGAGGCGGTCGGCGAGTGCCTGGACGGAAGCGGCGGCCGGGGCCCACTGCCGGTCCACCGCGAAGTGTCCGGCCAGGCGCTGCTGGCCGGTCCACGGGAGGGTGACCACAGGTTCGAGCTGCAGCGGATCACCGACGACGACGGCGCGGCGGGCTCGCCACAGGGCGCCGACCACCTCCTGCGGGGCGGCTTGGCCAGCCTCGTCGACGAACAGCCAGCCCAAGGCCTCGCTGCCCAGCTGAGCGAACATACGGCCCATCGACGCGAAGGTCGTCGAGACCACAGGGACAACCAGGAACAGCAACTGCCAGGCGGCCAGCACTGTTTCAGCGTCCAGGTCCGCCGGCGCCTGGCCTTTGACCACCTCCATCACGGCCTGCAGATTTCTGCGCATGCGCTCGGGCGCGGTAGCCAGCAGCGCGCGGTGCAGATCCAGGGCCGCGAGGAAGAGTTCCGAGCGTGCCTCGGCGAATGCGGCGTCCATCCAGGGCGCTGACTGCTCGCGCGCCTCCATCGCCTGACGGTCATCGAGGGCCGCCTGCCATTCGGCTCCCGGCACCCGGTCGCCCCACCGCTCCTTAGCCATGGCCAGCCGGCGTTGCTCGGCTTCCCGCTCGCGGCGCCGTCGGACTACCTGCTGTCCAGCCTCGGCGGTTGTCGTGACCTGCCGCGCGCGAGCCTGCTCGCACGCGGTCAGCCGGGCCTGGGCGCGCACAATGGCGGCCAGTGCCTGGTCCAGATCTCCCTGGGCGGTGCGCAAAGCGGCGTGCCGTGCGGCACGTACGGATTGCAACTCGGAGAGACGGACGTCCGCGGCGTCCACATCCGCCTGGAGGGGGAGGCGTCCGGCCTCCCAGCGCCGCATGGGCTCGCGGGTGACCAGCCTTCTGATCAGGCCGGGTTTGCCCGCGTCGTAGGCGTGGAGTGCCGACTCCGCTGTCCTAACGCCTTCCTCGCCGTGGCGGACCGCGGCTTCGGCCAGGTCGAGCCGCGTTCGCTCGGCGGACATCGCTTCCTGGCACCGGGCATGCTCCTCCCGGTGGCTGGCAAGTTCGACTTCGACGCGCTGCTGCTC
>NZ_BAAGPS010000032.1:0-41535 GCF_054783935.1 Streptomyces pseudoechinosporeus | reverse complement strand
ACGGGCTCCGGACTCCCGGGCCACCAGCTCATCCAGGAGGGCATCGGGGCCGGCGAGCCGAGTGAGCAGATCCGCGATCTCCTGCCGCTCTGCGGCCAGCGCGCGCACGCGGCTGCGGGCCTGGGTGAAGCGCTGGACCGCCTGCGCCCAGCTCTCTTGCCCCAACGGCGGCGCCGCGTCGGCATCAGGGCTCGTGCTCTGGGCGTTCTGTGAGGAGGCAGAAGGGTGATTGCCCTGCATCTGCAGAATCTTGTGGAGGCCCAGGAGCGGGCGGTCCTCGCTCGCTTCCGGCCTTGGCCGGCTGTCGCCCTTGGGCTGCTCGCCCCACCAGAAGCGCTGGACGAAGTCTGAGCGATTGCTGCGCCGTCCCAGGCGCGCGGCGATCGCACCCCAGGCATCTTCCTCCAGTGCCAGGCTGGCTGGGCCAGCAAGGTAGTCGGCGCGTCCTTGCCATGCGCCGCCGATTGCGCGTGCTCCGGGAACTTCCAGGGTGACGTTCTCCACCGCTCCGTTGTTGGACGAAGCGATCACGATCTCGAAGCCGGTGAGTTCGGGGATCAAGGGATGGATGGTGCGCGGGTAGGTCTTGCCGGCGGTCTCCTCCGTGCGCCAGGTGCGCGGCTTTCGGGCGAAGGCGTCCTCCGGCCGCTCCAGGGCCGCCAACCGTTCGGCCCGCTGGACCACCAGGGCCGCGATCAGGTCGCGCAGCATGGTCGTCTTGCCGGTTCCGGGTGGTCCGTTGACCGCGTAAAGGCCGCGGCCATCATCCTGCCCGAGACTCGCCAGGATGCGGTTGACCGCAAACTGCTGGCTGAGCACCAGCGGTTTGTCGGCATCCGCCAGCCATCGGCCCAAGGGCATGCTCGACGGCTGCACGCTCTCCAGCACGATCTCGGGCAGGCGTCGCACGTCAAAGCGGTTCATCGCATCCAGATCCGCCTCAGCCCGCAGGTAATCCAGCAGGGCGGTGCCGGCCTGGCCGGCCTCAAGGACACCGGCGACCCGTTCCAGATCGTCGGCGTAGAAGCTGTTGAGGAAGACATCACCGCCCGCCTCATCCGCATGCCGGGCCGCAACCTGATAGCTCTTGATACGGATCGCGTTGGGTGTGAGGGCCTCGGCGACGCCGAGCTGCTCGGCCACCCACCGGGTGATGGCCGCCAGGTCAAACACATCCAGGACCTTTGTGCCCACCTCGGGCGGAGGTCCCTCCGGCTCCGCCTCGTGCTGCTCCGCTTCCTCCACTTCACCGCTGCCCAGACCTTGGCCGGATACTGCGCTGTCGCCCGGGGTGTGGTCGGTGCGCCGGGCAGCAGCGGAATCGATCAAGTCACCGCCGACCTGCTCGATCACCTTCGCGGCCACCGCCCCCGCCACGGGACCCAGCCCGGCACCCACCGCACCGGCCGCCGCTCCCAGCCCGCCCTTCGCCGCGCTGACGACGAGGCGGGACATCAGCCCCGCGACCGGGCCAAGCCCCAGCTGCGGCGACGCAGGGCCGACCACGGGCTGGCGATCGACTTCGATCCTCCCATCGCCAAGGTCCAGCAGCCGCTGCAGCAGAAACGTGCTGTGCTCGTCGAAGCCGGTCAGCCACTGGCCGCTGTGCGGCCCGGGTTCCAGGGTCTGCCCGACTGCCCAGGCGCACGAAGACAAGGTGACACTGTCCTTGATCAGCAGCCCGTCTTGGTTCACGGTGAAGCACAGCACGGCGCTGTCCCCGCCGATCCGGCCATCGAAGTCCCGTTCCAACTCCGAAGCACGGAACGCCTGTAGCAAGACGTCACGCACCTTGTCGACCGCGAAGATCCCGGCGTAAACCGTGTGCTGCCACGCGAGGCTCGGCCGGGACTGAGTCCGGCTGATCACGGAGTCGGGTTCCCAGGGCAGTGGGCGATTCGGCCCCACAGCGAAGAGGTTCTTACGCGGATTTACCGGATCGACCTTCGGCGGGCTGAAGTACTCCACGGCGCGCCAAAAGCGCAGGATCTGCGCTTGACGCTGCCGCTCAGCCTTCGACCGATTGACCGCCCCCATCCGCCCCCCTGTGATCGTCGATCACAGGGCACCGTAACAGAGGCCAGGGAAGGCAATCGCGGTTGCCCACATGCCCGTTGCGATACGTCCACCGGGGCACCGGTCGAGGCGCGCCGCCGCTGCGAAAGCCATGGCGCGCAAACTCCGACGCCTGCGGCAGGGTCAGAGACCGGACCGGGCGGCTTGGACGCTCTCGCCGAGTGCGTCCTGTAGTTGAACTACAACCTGTTCCAGCCCTCCCGGGTGACAGGCTGATCGCGTCCTCCGCCAAGCATCGCCAAGGGAAGGGTGCTGGTCCGTGCACTCCCTGCTGCCAGGCACTGGACAGTGCGCGACCCAGCACCGGCGTCCCCGTAACATCCCAGCACGGTACGGATGACCAGGGGATGATGACAGGTGACGAGGGGTCAGCTATCCCAGCACCATCCCAGCACGAGAAAAAACAAAGGGCCCGACTCCGAAGAGTCGGACCCTCTCTGACCTGCATGTTTACCATATCAGCGACATGGCGATATGGCAGCCGCTACACGTTGAAGCGGAACTCCACCACGTCGCCGTCCTGCATCACGTAGTCCTTGCCCTCCATGCGGGCCTTGCCCTTGGCGCGGGCCTCGGCGACCGAGCCGGTCTCGACGAGGTCGGCGAAGGAGATGACCTCGGCCTTGATGAAGCCCTTCTGGAAGTCGGTGTGGATGACACCGGCGGCCTCGGGGGCGGTGGCGCCCTTCTTGATGGTCCAGGCGCGGGATTCCTTGGGGCCGGCCGTCAGATACGTCTGCAGGCCGAGGGTGGTGAAGCCGACGTGGGCGAGCCTGGCGAGACCGGCCTCCTCGACGCCGACCGACTGGAGGAGCTCCAGGGCTTCCTCCTCGTCGAGTTCGGCGAGGTCCGCCTCCAGCTTGGCGTTCAGGAAGATCGCCTCGCCGGGGGCGACCAGGGCGCGCTGCTCGGCCTTGAAGGCCTCGTCGGTCAGTTCGTCCTCGTCGACATTGAAGACGTACAGGAACGGCTTGACGGTGAGCAGGTGCAGGTCGTGGAGGAGTGCCTCCTGGTCCGAGTCCTGCCTGATGCCCGCGGCGAACAGGGTCTGTCCGGCGTCCAGGATCTCCTTGGCCGCCTCGACCGCGGCCACCTTCGGCCCGACGTCCTTCTTGATCCGCGACTCCTTCTGGAGGCGCGGCAGGACCTTCTCGATGGTCTGCAGGTCCGCGAGGATCAGCTCGGTGTTGATCGTCTCGATGTCGTCCTTCGGCGAGATCCTGCCGTCGACGTGTACGACGTCCTCGTCCTTGAAGGCGCGGATGACCTGGCAGATCGCGTCGGACTCACGGATGTTGGCCAGGAACTTGTTGCCCAGCCCCTCGCCCTCGCTCGCGCCGCGCACGATGCCCGCGATGTCGACGAAGTCGACGGTGGCGGGGAGGATCTTCTGCGAACCGAAGATCTCGGCCAGCCTGGCCAGCCGGGCGTCGGGGACGCCGACCACGCCGACGTTCGGCTCGATCGTGGCGAACGGGTAGTTGGCCGCCAGCACGTCGTTCTTGGTCAGGGCGTTGAACAGGGTCGACTTGCCGACATTCGGCAGACCGACGATTCCGATCGTGAGCGACACGTTGCGACTTCCCGTACATGAGGTTGGTGGAGACCCGGGCGGACCGATCCACCAGTCTACGGCGTGCGGCGCCCCGGACCGGCGACGTATCGAACGCTTGGCCAAGGTCGATCAAAGCGCGTGTCCGGGAAGCCATTCCACACATAAACCGACCTAAGTTGGACCGGTGGAGCAACACAGGACGCGTCCCTCTCAGCCCAGGCCCCAGCCCCGGCCTCCGTCGCGACCGCGCAGCGGCGCGCCCGTTCCGCCGCAGGCGGCGCGCGGCGGAGCCTGTACGCCCCAGCAGGGCCGGCCCGGTGTTCCCCGGAGCCCGCTGCCCGTGTCCCCACTGGTGCGGGCAGCACGCAGGATGCCGAACCCGCGGCTCACCGGGCTCGGCAGCGGTCTGTTCTGCCTCGCGTCGATGTTCGCGCTCGCCTGTCTCGACCGGCTGCTGTTCGGGGCGTCCCTCGTCGTCTACGGAGTGCTGTTCCTGCCGGTCTGCGCGCTGACCGCGATCTGGGTGCGCCGGGCGGACCTCGCCACCGCGCCGATCGCCGTACCCATCGCGTTCGCCTTCGGACTGCTGCCCATCGCCGACAGCGACGGAGGGTTCTGGGACGGGCTGATGGGGCTGTTCACCGCCCTCGCGATGCATGCGGTCTGGCTGTACGGCGGCACGCTGATCGCCGGCCTCATCGTGACCGTCCGCAAGGTACGCCTCATGAACCGGCGGGCGGCACAGCGCCGGGCGACGGCCCAGTTCCCGAGGCCTCCGGCGCAGCAGAGGCTCCCGGCCCGGGCCAAGACGCAGGCCCAGCCGCGACGCCGCGCGGTCTGAGACCGACCCGACGCGACCCGTCTCCTATCAGCCCGGCCGCCCCCACATTCGTACGAGACACTCCACAGTCGTACGAGCCGTCGTACGAGACGGAGGGGCCCCCGCCGCTACCCCGCCTTCGCCGCCCGCATCGCCGCCCCCACGATCCCCGCGTTGTTCTGCAGCTGCGCCGGGACGATCTCCGCCTTGATGCCCTCGATCAGCGGCAGGAACTTGTGGGACTTGCGGCTGACCCCGCCCCCGACGATGAAGAGCTCGGGCGAGAAGAGCATCTCCACATGCGCGAGATACTTCTGGACGCGCCGGGCCCAGTGCTCCCAGCTCAGCTCGTGGTCGTCCTTGACCTTGGTGGAGGCGTGCTTCTCGGCGTCGTGGCCGTGCAGTTCGAGGTGGCCCAGCTCCGTGTTCGGCACGAGGACGCCGTCGATGAAGAGCGCGCTGCCTATCCCCGTACCGAACGTGAGGACGATGACCGTGCCCTGACGGTCGCGCCCCGCGCCGAAGCGCGTCTCGGCCACGCCCGCCGCGTCCGCGTCGTTCAGGATCGTCACCGGGAGCCCGCCGAGGCGCTCGCTGAGCAGGGCGCGCGCATCGACGTCTATCCAGCTCTTGTCCACATTGGCGGCCGTACGGATGGTGGAGCCGCCGGTGACCACACCCGGGAACGTCACCCCGACCGGGCCCGTCCAGCCGAAGTGGCCGACGACCTCCTTCACGCCGTCGGCCACCGCGTCGGGGGTCGAGGGGTGCGGGGTGAGCACCTTGTGGCGCTCGTGCGCCAGGTCGCCCCGGTCCAGGTCCACGGGAGCGCCCTTGATCCCTGATCCACCGATGTCCACGCCGAAGATCTGCATGGGCCCCACGTTACGACGTACGGCTGACAGTCACTTCTCGGCCTTGCCTTCCGGCTACTTTTCGGCCGTGCGCTCCGCCACCAGTGCCGCCGCCTCCGCGCGCAGGTCGCGGCGCAGTTCCTTGGGGAGCGAGAAGGTGATGGACTCCTCGGCGGCCTTGACGATCTCGACGTCCTCGAAGCCGCGGGTGGAGAGGAACTCCAGGACCTGCTCCACCAGCACCTCCGGCACGGACGCGCCCGACGTCACACCGACCGTCGTGACACCCTCCAGCCAGGCCTCCTCGATCTCGTCCGCGAAGTCCACGAGGTACGCCTCACGCGCGCCCGCGAGCTTGGCGACCTCCACGAGCCGCTTGGAGTTCGAGGAGTTGCGCGAGCCGACCACGATGACCAGGTCGGCCTCGGCGCCCATCTGCTTCACGGCGAGCTGACGGTTCTGCGTGGCGTAGCAGATGTCGTCGCTGGGCGGGGCGATGAGCTGCGGGAACTTCTCCTTGAGGGCGTCGACCGTCTCCATGGTCTCGTCCACGGAGAGGGTGGTCTGGGAGAGCCAGACGACCTTGGAGGGGTCGCGGACCTCGACGCCCGCGACATCCTCGGGGCCGTCGACGAGCGTGATGTGGTCGGGCGCCTCACCGGACGTACCGATGACCTCCTCGTGGCCCTCGTGACCGATCAGGAGGATGTCGAAGTCGTCCTGGGCGAACCGGACGGCTTCCTTGTGGACCTTGGTGACCAGCGGGCAGGTCGCGTCGATGGTGGCGAGCTTGCCCTGGGCGGCCTCGTCGTGGACGACGGGCGCGACGCCGTGCGCCGAGAACATGACGATCGACCCCTCGGGGACCTCCGCCGTCTGCTCGACGAAAATCGCACCCTTCTTTTCCAGGGTCTGCACGACGTACTTGTTGTGGACGATCTCGTGGCGGACATAGATCGGGGCCCCGTACTGCTCCAGGGCCTTCTCGACGGCGATCACGGCGCGGTCCACACCCGCGCAGTAGCCCCGGGGGGCGGCAAGCAGGACACGGCGGCCAGTCGAAGCAGTCATGCCAACCATCGTAAGGCCGCGTCCGGCAGCCCGAAGATCGCCACTGTGGACAGCCGGGGGCGCACCGAAGGTCGTAGTCCCCACCCCCGGGGCGTGAACGCGCACCCCCATGGACCCGCGGCCGCCCACGGCGGGAAGGGGACGGGGCGGGGGTGTCCGCCCGCAGCGGCCGGCGCGCCAACACGGGCAACCTCTACCAGCCGACAGCTCGCGCGCCGGTCCGAGGACGGACACCCCCGTCGCGGCCCCGACCCCCAACGAACCACAGGCGCCCCGCCCTACCACCGGAGGCTGTCGGTCCCGGCCGTTACTCTCTGGCGCATGGCTGTGAACACGTCCGCGGACGCCCCGCTGCCCGTCGGTGAGGTGTCGCGGCTCATCGGGGGGTGGATCGACCGGCTCGGTGCCGTGTGGGTCGAGGGGCAGATCACCCAGCTGTCGCGGCGGCCGGGCGCGGGCGTCGTCTTCATGACGCTGCGCGATCCGTCGTACGACATCTCCGTGAGCGTCACCTGCTACCGGCAGGTGTTCGACGCGGTGGCCGACGTGGTGAGCGAGGGCGCGCGCGTGGTGATCCACGCGAAGCCGGAGTGGTACGCGCCGAGAGGCCAGCTCTCCCTCCGGGCCGCCGAGATAAAGCCGGTGGGCGTGGGTGAACTGCTCGCTCGCCTGGAGCAGTTGAAGAAGACCCTCGCCGGCGAGGGCCTGTTCGCGCCCGAGCGCAAGAAGGCGCTGCCCTTTCTTCCCCAGCTCATCGGCCTCGTCTGTGGGCGGGCCTCCGCCGCCGAGCGGGACGTGCTCGAGAACGCCCGGCACCGCTGGCCCGCCGTCCGCTTCGAGGTGCGCAACGTCGCCGTACAGGGCGTGCACGCGGTGCCCCAGGTCATCCAGGCCGTCAAGGAGCTGGACGCGCTCGACGACGTGGACGTGATCATCGTGGCGCGCGGCGGCGGCAGTGTGGAGGACCTGCTGCCGTTCTCGGACGAGCAGCTCGTACGGGCGGTCGTGTCCTGCCGTACGCCCGTGGTCTCGGCGATCGGGCACGAGCCGGACAACCCGCTGCTCGACTACGCGGCCGACCTGCGCGCATCCACGCCCACCGACGCGGCCAAGAAGGTCGTGCCGGACGTGGGCGAGGAGTACGAGCGGGTCCAGTTCCTGCGGGACCGGGCGCGGCGCAGCGTCCTGTCCCTCATCGAGCGGGAGGAGCGCGGCCTTGCGCACGCGCTGGCCCGGCCCTCGATAGAGGATCCGCACCGCATGATCGAGGAGCGTGCGGACCACATCGACGCGCTGCTCGACCGCGCCCGGCGCTGCCTCGGGCATCTCCTCGACCGTGCCGATTCCGAGCTGTCGCACACGCACGCGCGCGTGGTGGGCCTCTCCCCCGCCGCGACCCTCCGGCGCGGCTATGCGGTCCTGCAGAAGGCCGACGGCCACGTGGTCCGCGCCCCGGACGAGGTGACGGCCGAGGAGCCGCTGCGGGCGCGGGTCGCCGAGGGTGAGTTCACGGTGATCCGGGCCGACTGAACAGCGTGGGCCCGCCCCCGGTCCGGCCGGGGTTGCCCCCGGGAGAGCACAGCACAGTTCGAGTGGATGCATAGGGTGGGCGCATGACCAGCAAAGTGGACGAGGCGCTCGGGTACGAGCAGGCGCGGGACGAGCTGATCGAGGTCGTACGCCGCCTGGAGGCGGGCGGCACGACCCTCGAGGAGTCCCTGGCCCTCTGGGAGCGCGGCGAGGAACTCGCCAAGGTGTGCCGCCGCTGGCTGGACGGGGCGCGCAAGCGGCTGGACGCGGCGCTGGCCGAGGAGGAGGCGGAGCCCTCGGCCGACGATGCGGCCGACGACTCCGAGTAAGCCTTCAGGACGTCTTCAACGCCTCAGGACACCTTCGCCCCCTCAGGACATCTTCAGGGCCTCGGCCATCTTCGTCAGCTGCCCGAACGACGCCGTGCCCGTCACCACCGTTGTGGAGCCCTCCTCCCGCAGGACGAGGGCGTCGTACTTCGGGCCCTCGTACCGCGTCCAGGTCCGCTCGCCGATGCGCTCGGTGACGTCCGTCTCCTCGGCGCCCTGGCCGGCCTCGTCGATGAACGTCGAGGACTTCTGAGTGGACTGCTCGACCGCCACGTACGCACCGTCGGGATCGTGGAAGCCGAGGTGCCAGGCGTCGAAGTTGTCGCCCTCGAACCGCACCGACGTCGCCTTCCACTCCTTGGACAGGCCCTCGGGGGCCGCCACCGGATAGGTGGCCGCGCGGCGTGCCGTGAGGAGCTCCACGCGGTAATCCACCTGCTTGAGAGGGGGCTCGGAGTCGTCATGGGGAATGAAGACGTAGATGACTCCCGCGACGATTCCGATCAGGCCCAGGGAGAGCACCATGTCCCGGACCGTCTGCTTGCCTTTCATACCTGCCACACCCTCATCGTCGCAGGTGTACCGGCCCGCTCATCCGTGGGGTTCCCTGCTCATTTTGTCGAACTGACGATAGAGTCGGGCCGAACCCTCACGGCCGCCCACCCGTCTCCCGCCACCGCCCTTCCAGGGTCGCCCTACGGGCGCAGTCTTTGTCTCGTACCAGAAAGGTGCGCTCCGATGACCGAGAACCATCACCACCTGCCGTCCGAGCTCGAGGTCCCGTCCGAGGCCCCCGACCGCAACCTCGCCCTGGAACTCGTCCGGGTCACCGAAGCCGCCGCGATGGCCGCGGGCCGTTGGGTCGGCCGCGGTGACAAGAACGGCGCCGACGGAGCCGCCGTACGCGCCATGCGCACCCTCGTCTCCACCGTCTCGATGAACGGCGTCGTCGTCATCGGGGAGGGCGAGAAGGACGAGGCCCCGATGCTGTTCAACGGGGAGCGCGTCGGCGACGGGACCGGCCCCGAGTGCGACATCGCCGTCGACCCGATCGACGGCACCACGCTGACCGCGAAGGGCATGACGAACGCGATCGCCGTGCTGGCCGCCGCCGACCGCGGCACCATGTTCGACCCGTCCGCCGTCTTCTACATGGACAAGCTGGTCACCGGCCCCGAGGCCGCCGACTTCGTCGACATCAACGCCCCGGTGTCCGTGAACATCCGCCGGGTCGCCAAGGCCAAGCGGTCCACGCCCGAGGACGTCACGGTCGTCATCCTCGACCGGCCGCGGCACGAGGGCATCATCAAGGAGATCCGGGAGACCGGCGCGCGTATCAAGCTGATCTCCGACGGCGATGTCGCGGGGTCGATCCTGGCGCTGCGCGAGGGCACCGGCATCGATCTGCTGCTGGGCATCGGTGGTACGCCGGAGGGCATCATCTCGGCCTGTGCGGTCAAGTGCCTGGGTGGCACCATCCAGGGCAAGCTCTGGCCGAAGGACGACGAGGAGAGGCAGCGGGCCGTCGACGCGGGCCACGATCTCGACCGCGTCCTGTCCACCGACGACCTGGTCTCCGGGGAGAACGTCTTCTTCGTCGCGACCGGCATCACCGACGGCGAGCTGCTGCGCGGCGTGCGCTACCGCGCCGAGACCGCGACAACCGACTCGATCGTCATGCGCTCCAAGTCAGGCACGGTCCGCCAGATCACCTCCGAGCACCGGCTGAGCAAACTGCGCGCGTACAGCACCATTGACTTCGACAAGGCGAAGTAGAGGTCAGAAGCAGCAGTCGTACGTACGTGAACGGCGTACGTATGTGAACGGGGCGCCCCTTGTGCAGAGGGGCGCCCCGTTCACATGCCGGCTATCCGGCCGCCGCTATCTGTCCCGCCGTGGAGCGAGCCGCCTTCTTCAGTTCGAGGTCGCGGCGGCGGCGTCGGGCCAGGACCACGCGGCGCTCGGCGGCGGTGAGGCCGCCCCACACTCCGTACGGCTCGGGTTGCACCAGCGCGTGTTCGCGGCACTGGACCATCACCGGGCAGCGTGCGCAGACCCGCTTCGCCGCGTCCTCGCGGGACAGCCGGGCCGCTGTGGGCTCTTTTGAGGGTGCGAAGAACAGCCCGGCCTCGTCGCGGCGGCACACGGCCTCCGTATGCCACGGGGCGTCCTGGTCCCTCTCACGCACCGGAACCCCCTGGGGCGGAACGGCAGCGACCTGCAGGGACTGATGCGGCGGATGCAGCACGGTCTACTCCTGACGACGGCTTCGCGAGCGAGCGACGATGCGACAAGGCCTACCCGCTGTGCGCGCGCCTATGCACTGAGTTCCGAAGCACGGGAGTTCTTCGCAGGTCCGAGCGGGTGCGAGCGGATCAGTTCGCTCCGCTTGCCGCCGAACTGCCGTCAAAGCGCCGTTGAATCGCCGCCGGATTCGCGACCGTCAATGGCCCAGGTGTTTGCGCAACTTGTCGTTCACCCGGTCGCCGAGCCGGTCGAGAAGGTCCTCAACCACCTTGCCGCGCTTGGGTTTTGCCTCAATGCTTCCCAATAGGGCCAGTCCGTCCACATAGACCACGGGTGCGTCCTGCTCACCCGAATCCAGGGTGCGCACCTCGAAACTGCCGAGCACACCGCCGCCGTTGCCCCGCAGCGAGACGTTCTCCGGGACGCGGATCTCCACGCTGCCGAAGACCGAGACGGCCTTGATGACGACCTGCCGGTGCTCGAAGATCGCCTCGCTGAGGTCTATCTCGACGCTGCCGAAGATGGCGTACGCATGCGTGCGGCGGCCTATTCGCCAACGGCCCCTGCGGGTCGCGGAGCTCAGGACCGCCACCACGTTCTCCTCGGCGACCGGGGGTACCGCGCCCGGGGTGGGATGGTTGGGCGGCGGCTGGTACGCCCGCGTCGCGCTCCTGCGGTGCTCACCCGGGAGGTCGCGGACGAGCGGCTCGAGTTCGCCGACGGTCTTGGCGCGGAAGACCTCCTCGACCCGCTCGGCGTGCTCCTCCGCGGTGAGGCGACCCTCGGCGAGGGCCTCGCGCAGGATGTCGGCGGTGCGGTCGCGGTCGGCGTCGGAGGCGCGCAGCTCGGTCGGTGCCGGGGGCTGCCGGTCACTCGGGGCGGGGCTCTTTTGAAGGTCCACGACAGCAGCGTACCCAAACGCGATAGATCGCGACTACCCCCTGTGGCCTCCTGTGGAAAACCGTCCGGAAAACCACCGAAGGTCAGTCCGGCACTCCAACTGAGCCTTACCTCACCAGCCCCGCCCATCGACCGCGTCCTACGCTGGTGGGCGCTGCCAACGGAGGCCAGCCGCTGCCTTTGACTAGTGAGGAATGGGCGACATGCCTGAGTTCGTCTACACCGATCTGCTCCCCCAGGGAGAGGACACCACCCCGTACCGGCTGGTGACCTCGGAAGGTGTCTCCACCTTCGAGGCCGACGGGCGCACATTCCTCAAGGTCGAACCTCAGGCGCTGCGCAAGCTCGCCGAAGAGGCGATCCATGACATCCAGCACTACCTGCGTCCGGCGCACCTCGCACAGCTGCGCCGCATCATCGACGACCCGGAGGCGTCGTCGAACGACAAGTTCGTGGCGCTGGACCTCCTGAAGAACGCGAACATCGCCGCCGCGGGCGTGCTGCCCATGTGCCAGGACACCGGTACGGCGATCGTGATGGGCAAGCGCGGACAGAACGTCCTCACCGAAGGTGAGGACGAGAAGGCGCTGTCCCGTGGCATCTACGACGCGTACACCAAGCTGAACCTGCGCTACTCCCAGATGGCCCCGCTCACCATGTGGGAGGAGAAGAACACCGGCTCCAACCTCCCGGCCCAGATCGAGCTGTACGCGACGGACGGCGGCGCCTACAAGTTCCTGTTCATGGCGAAGGGCGGCGGCTCGGCCAACAAGTCGTTCCTGTACCAGGAGACGAAGGCCGTCCTGAACGAGGCCTCCATGATGAAGTTCCTGGAGGAGAAGATCCGTTCACTGGGTACGGCCGCCTGTCCGCCGTACCACCTCGCCATCGTCGTCGGCGGTACGTCCGCCGAGTACGCCCTGAAGACCGCGAAGTACGCCTCCGCGCACTACCTGGACGAGATTCCGGCGGAGGGCTCGCCGCTCGGCCATGGCTTCCGGGACAAGGAGCTGGAGCAGAAGGTCTTCGAGCTGACGCAGCGGATCGGGATCGGGGCGCAGTTCGGCGGCAAGTACTTCTGCCATGACGTACGCGTGGTCCGCCTCCCCCGGCACGGCGCGTCCTGCCCGGTGGCGATAGCCGTCTCCTGTTCGGCCGACCGTCAGGCGACTGCGAAGATCACGGCGGAGGGCGTCTTCCTTGAGCAACTGGAGACGGACCCGGCGCGGTTCCTGCCGGAGACGACGGACGAGCACCTGGAGTCTGACGGCGATGTGGTGCGCATCGACCTCAATCAGCCGATGGCCGACATCCTCACCGAACTCACCAAGTACCCGGTGAAGACCCGGCTTTCGCTCACCGGCCCGCTCGTCGTGGCCCGGGACATCGCGCACGCCAAGATCAAGGAGCGGCTGGACGCGGGCGAGGAGATGCCGCAGTACCTGAAGGACCACCCGGTGTACTACGCGGGCCCGGCGAAGACCCCCGAGGGCTACGCCTCCGGCTCCTTCGGCCCGACCACCGCCGGCCGCATGGACTCCTACGTCGAGCAGTTCCAGGCGGCGGGCGGCTCCAAGGTGATGCTGGCGAAGGGGAACCGTTCGCAGCAGGTCACCAACGCGTGTGACGCCCACGGGGGCTTCTACCTCGGCTCCATCGGCGGCCCCGCCGCCCGCCTCGCCCAGGACTGCATCAAGAAGGTCGAGGTCGTCGAGTACGAGGAGCTCGGCATGGAGGCCGTCTGGAAGATCGAGGTCGAGGACTTCCCGGCATTCATCGTGGTCGACGACAAGGGCAACGACTTCTTCCAAGACCCGGCGCCAGCTCCTACGTTCACGTCGATTCCGGTGCGGGGGCCTGGGCTGGGCTAGGTGATTTCGCCCCCGCCGCCCCTACCCGTCCCATCCCGGGGCTCTGCCCCGGACCCCGTTTCGGGGGCCAGCCCCCGGACCCCCGGGTCCTCAAGCGCCGGACGGGCTGATTTTCAGCCCGTCTGGGGGCACCTCCCAGCGGTAGCTGGGGGAGCTTGAGGACGAGGCCGCCAGGCCGATAGCGGGGGTCCAGGGGGCGCAGCCCCCCTGGCGGGGTCCGGGGCAGAGCCCCAGGAGACGGGAATGGGTAAGGGCGGCGGGGACGCTATACCCCCCATGACCGACTACCGCATCGAGCACGACTCCATGGGCGAAGTCCGCGTCCCCGCGGACGCCAAGTGGCGAGCCCAGACCCAGCGCGCCGTGGAGAACTTCCCCATCTCCGGCCAGCACATCGAGCGCGCGCACATCGAAGCCCTCGCCCGGATCAAGGCAGCCGCCGCCAAAGTGAACGCCGAGCTGGGCGTGCTCGACAAGGACGTCGCGGAAGCCATCCAGGATGCGGCCGGCGAGGTCGCGGACGGGAAGTGGGACGAGCACTTCCCTGTGGACGTGTTCCAGACCGGATCCGGCACGTCGTCCAACATGAACACCAACGAGGTAGTCGCCACCCTCGCAAGCGAACGGCTCGGCAGGGACGTACACCCCAATGACCATGTGAACGCCTCGCAGTCGTCGAACGACGTCTTCCCCTCCTCCATCCACATCGCGGCCACCGCCGCCGTCACCCGCGATCTCGTCCCCGCCCTGGAGCACCTGGCGGCGTCTCTGGAGCGGAAGGCCGAGGAGTTCGCGGACGTCGTGAAGTCGGGGCGGACCCATCTCATGGACGCCACCCCGGTCACCCTTGGCCAGGAGTTCGGCGGGTACGCGGCCCAGGTCCGGTACGGGATCGAGCGGCTCAGCGCCTCGCTGCCGCGGCTCGCCGAACTGCCCCTGGGCGGAACGGCCGTCGGCACCGGCATCAACACCCCGCCCGGGTTCTCCGCCGCCGTGATCGCCGAGGTGTCGCGGACGACGGGGCTGCCGCTCACCGAGGCGCGCAACCACTTCGAGGCGCAGGGGGCGCGGGACGGGATCGTCGAGACGAGCGGGCAGCTGCGAACGATCGCGGTCGGGCTGACCAAGATCGCGAACGATCTGCGGTGGATGGCCTCCGGGCCGCGTACCGGACTCGCCGAGATCGCTCTGCCCGACCTCCAGCCGGGCTCGTCGATCATGCCGGGCAAGGTGAATCCGGTCATTCCCGAGGCGGTGCTGATGGTCGCCGCGCAGGTGACCGGAAACGACGCCACCGTCGCCACGGCGGGCGCGGCCGGCAACTTCGAGCTCAACGTGATGCTTCCGGTCATCGCGAAGAACGTCCTGGAGTCCGTACGCCTCCTCGCGAACGTCTCCCGGCTGCTCGCCGACCGGACCGTGGACGGGATCACCGCGAACCGCGAACGGGCCCGTGAGTACGCCGAGTCGTCGCCGTCCGTGGTGACGCCGCTCAACAAGTACATCGGCTACGAGGAGGCCGCGAAGGTGGCCAAAAAGTCCCTCTCCGAGCGCAAGACGATCCGCCAGGTCGTCCTGGAGTCCGGGTACGTCGACCGCGGCGATCTCACCCTCGAACAGCTGGACGAGGCGCTGGATGTCCTGGGGATGACGCGCCCGTAACGTCCTGACGCGCGGCGCGCGAACCGTGACGCGCGCCGCAGCGTCGTATGTCCTGGGCACCTAATATCTGGCCATGACAGAGGGCGGAGCGGTGGCAGACGTGCAGACGGGCGGAACGGCGGCGTTCTGGACCCCCGGGAGTCAGATCCTGTGGCGGTACCGGGAGAACGGCGGCGCGCGCGTCCACATCTGCCGTCCCGTGACCGTCGTACGGGACGACGCCGAGCTGCTCGCCGTATGGATGGCGCCCGGCACCCAGTGCGTGAAGCCGGTGATCGCCGACGGTACGCCCGTCCATGTGGAGCCGCTGGAGTCGCGCTACACCAGGCCGCGGACCGTACAGCGCGACCGCTGGTTCGGCACGGGTGTGCTGAAGCTGGCGCGGCCCGGTGAGCCGTGGTCGGTGTGGCTGTTCTGGGAGCCGGGCTGGCGGTTCAAGAACTGGTACGTCAACTTGGAGGAACCACTGGCCAGGTGGGCCGGTGGGGTCGACTCCGAGGACCACTTCCTGGACATCTGCGTGTATCCGGACCGGAGTTGGGGCTGGCGCGACGAGGACGAGTTCGCGCAGGCGCAGCGGGACGGTCTGATGGGTGCTCAACTGGCCGAAGATGTACGGGAGGCGGGGCGGTCCGCGGTGGAGGTGATCCGCGCCTGGGGCCCGCCGTTCTCGGACGGCTGGCAGCACTGGCGCCCGGATCCGGCCTGGTCTGTGCCGTCATTGCCCGATGACTGGGACCGTACGCCCACCCACGTGTCCACATGAGACCCTTGTTGCGCCCCCGTGGTACAACCGTAGGATCGTCCTCCGCAACAGCTGCACAGCAGCGACAACTCCTGCGGCATGCGCTGGGCTTGACCAAACGGCACCGAGGGGCGGCAGGACGTGAGCGAGGGGTACGAGAGGTACGGTCGTACGGCTGGGAAACGGCCGGACGGGCTGTCCCTGTCGGCGTCGCCGGCCGGGCCCGGCCCTGAGAGGCTGTCTGAGCACGCGGGAATTCCGTTCCTGGGACACGTAATCCGGGTATCGGCATTCCTGCGGGACGAACCGCACGCATGGCACGCAGCCCCGGACGGATGGATTCGACACGCGTGACGGAGCACCCCAACTCCCACGAGGGCCACCAGCCAGGAGCTGCCGGGCCCACCGCCCCCGCGGACCCCCGCGGGGCGCTGCTGCGTACCCCGGAGCTGCCGGCCCAGGGTTCCGCGGCCATACCGGCGCAGGGCCCCCTGGGCTCCCCCGCTCCCTCCGAAGCCCGCTGTGCCGCCACCGGTACGCCCGCGGGCAGTCACGGCACGCCCGCTCCCTCCGACGGTCACGGCCCGGCCGGGACGCCCGCGCCCGCGGGCCCCGAGCACTCCCAGCCGTCGGCCACCGAACCCGATCCGCACCGGCCGCGCCCGGTGCCGGAGTCCATTCCGGCGCAGCCGGGTGCGCAGGCGCCCGCCGTCCCGGACCGCCGTAAGGGGCAGGGCCCGGCGCCCGGTACGCCCATGCCCATGCGGCGTGACGGCGACCGGCTGCGTTTCGTGGGGGCCGCCACCCGGCGGATCGCCCGCGGCATAGACCTCGACGAGATCGTGATGGGCCTGTGCCGGGCCACCGTGCCGACCTACTCGGACGCGATCCTCGTCTACCTGCGCGATCCGCTGCCGGTCGGCGACGAGCGGCCCGCCGGGCCCGTCGTACTGCGGCTGCGGCGTACGGACCGGATCCCGGAGGACCGGGACACCGAGGGCTTCCTGCTGCCCGCGCTGCAGAGCGAGCCCGACCTCGGGGCGACCTCCGAGCTGTGCACGGTACGGCCCGGTGGCGCCCTCGCCGAGGTGCTGCGCGGCGTACGGCCCGTCTTCGCGGACTCGCCCGCCGCCCGCGCCGCGCTGCCCGAGCTGATCGGCGAGGAGCTGACCGTTCCGGGCGGCCAGCGCGCGATCCTCGCCCCGCTGCGCGGTCGCAGGCGCGTGATCGGCGCCGCGCTCTTCCTGCGCCGCCCGGACCGGCCGGCCTTCGAGGCCGACGATCTCCTCGTCGCGGCCCAGCTCGCCACGCACAGCGCGCTCGGCATCGACAAGGCGGTGCTGTACGGCCGCGAGGCGTACATCGCCGACGAGTTGCAGCGCACGATGCTGCCCGAGACGCTGCCGCGCCCGACGGGCGTGCGGCTCGCCTCGCGCTACCTCCCGGCGGCCGAGACCGCCCGGGTCGGCGGCGACTGGTACGACGCGATTCCGCTGCCCGGCAGCCGGGTCGCCCTGGTCGTCGGTGACGTGATGGGGCACTCCATGACGTCGGCGGCCATCATGGGCCAGCTGCGCACGACCGCGCAGACCCTCGCCGGGCTCGACCTGCCGCCGCAGGAGGTACTGCACCACCTCGACGAGCAGGCCCAGCGCCTGGGCACCGACCGCATGGCGACCTGCCTGTACGCCGTCTACGACCCGGTCGCACACCGGATCACCATCGCCAACGCCGGCCATCCCCCGCCGGTCCTGCTGCACTTGGGCGGCCGGGCCGAGGTGCTGCGGGTGCCGCCGGGCGCGCCCATCGGCGTAGGAGGTGTGGACTTCGAGGCGGTCGAGCTGGACGCACCCGCCGGGGCCACACTGCTGCTCTACACCGACGGTCTGGTCGAGTCCCGGCTGCGCGACGTGTGGACCGGAATTGAGCAGCTGCGGGAAAAGCTCGCCGCCACCGCCCAGTTGACCGGTGCGGACCATTCGCCGCCCCTTGAGGCGCTGTGCGACGAGGTGCTCGACATGCTCGGCCCGGGCGACCGGGACGACGACATCGCGCTGCTCGCCGCCCGCTTCGACGGCATCGCGCCCAGCGATGTCGCGGTCTGGCATCTGGACCCCGAGGAGACAGCGCCGGGCAAGGCCAGGCGCCTCGCCCGGCGCGCGCTGTCCCGCTGGGACATGGAGGACATGAGCGACTCCGTGGAACTGCTCGTCAGCGAGGTCGTCACCAACGCCGTGCGCTACGCCTCACGGCCCGTCTCGCTGCGCCTGCTGCGTACGGACGTACTGCGCTGCGAGGTCGGCGACGACGTGCCCCAGCTCCCGCGACTGCGCCAGGCGCGCGCCACGGACGAGGGCGGACGCGGGCTGTACCTGGTGAACAAGCTGGCCAGGCGGTGGGGCGCGACCCGGCTCAGTACCGGCAAGGTCGTCTGGTTCGAGCTGAACCGAGGATAAGCAGAAGCCCGCGCCCCTCGAGGGGCGCGGGCTTCTGTCTCACTGCTGCGGGTCCACCGGGCCCGTATCCGCGTCGCCGTCGCCGCCGCCGTTCCCACCCTCTGGTGGCTCGATCGGGTCCGTCGTCGGCTCCTCCGTGGGCTCCTCCGTCGTCGGCTCCTCTGTCGGCTCCTCCGTCGTCGGCTCCTCCGTGGGCTCCTCCCTCGTCGGCTCCTCCCGGGTCGGGGGCTCCCTCGTGGGCTCCTGCGTCGTCGGCTCCTCCGTCGGCTCCTGTGTCGGCGGCGGGGTGAACGTCGGCTGGACGCCCGAGCCCTGCTCGGTGTCCAGGTCGAACTTGCTGACGTCGCCCATGGCGTTGAAGGTGTACGCCGCCCAGATCTGAGCGGGGTAACTACCACCGGCGACCCGGCCCTTGCCCGGCAGGAGGCCGGTGGCGCCCTGCAGCGAGACCTGGGCGCGGGTCTTCGCATCCTCGCCGAACATGCCGACCGAGGTGACCAGGTTCGGTGTGTAGCCGGTGAACCAGGCCGACTTGTTGTTGTCGGACGTACCCGTCTTGCCCGCGACCTGCTGGCCGTCGCGGGCCGGGTTGTCGCGCACCGAGGTCCGGGCCGTACCGTCGTCGACCACGCCAGTGAGTACCGAGGTGACCGTGTCAGCGGCCTCGCGGCTGATGACCTCGTCGCCGATCGCCTCCGGGATCTCGACCGTACGGTCCTTGTGTTCGACCGCCTTGATCAGGGCGGGGGTGACCTTCTTGCCGTGGTTGGCGAGGGTCGCGTACGCCCCGGCCATCTCCATCGGGCTCGCGCCCATCGAGCCGAGGGTCTGCGCGGGCACGGCCTGCAGGCCCTCGGTGTCCATGCCGAGATCGCCCGCGGTCTTCATGACCTGGTCCATGCCGACGTCGACGCCCATCTGCGCGAAGACGGAGTTGATGGACTTGTTCATCGCCGTCTGCACGGTGACGTCGCCGTAGTCGACGTCGTCCTCGTTCGGCGGTGAGAACCCGACCTTCTTGCCGTTGTCCCTGACGGGGCGTTTGCTGGTGCCGTCGTAGATGGTGTCCGCCGTGATCGGAATGCCGTCCTGCGTCTCGGCCTCCTCCTCCACGGCTGCGGCGAGGATCACGGGCTTGAAGGTGGAGGCGGGCTGGTAGTCGCGGCGGGTCGCGTTGTTCGTGAAGTGCTTGAGGTAATCGATGCCTCCGTACAGCGCGACGACCCTGCCCGTCTTCGGGTCGACGGAGACGGCTCCGGCCTGCACATTGGCGTCGACCTTGCGCTTCTTGGCGTCAAGCTTGCTGGTGAGCTGCGTCTTGACGGCCTTCTCGAGCTGCGCCTGCTTCTTCTTGTCGATGTTCAGCGTGATGGTCCAGCCGCCCGCGTCGACCATCGCCTTGGCCTCGTCCGCGTCGGTGGCCGTGCCCTGGGCGATGAGCTGCTTCTGCAGCGCCCTGTTGGCAGCGTCCCACAGATAGCCGTTCTGCCCCTCCAGGCCCGGCGCGCCCTTCGGCTCCTTGGGGACGGGGAACTTCATGTCGTCGCGCTTGGCGGAGTCGAGCCAGTTCTCCTCGACCATGTTGTTCAGGACGTACTCCCAGCGCTGCTGGACGAGTTCCTTGCCCGTGTCCGTAGCCTCCGCCCAGTCGTACTGGCTCGGGGCCTGCAACACCGCGGCGAGATAAGCGCCCTGTTCCACCGTCAGTTTGCTGGCGTCGACGCGGTAGTACGCCTGGGCCGCGGCCTGGATGCCGTACGCGCCGCGTCCGTAGTAGCTGGTGTTGATGTAGCCCGCGAGGATGTCGTCCTTGGACGTCGTGCGGTCCACCTTCAGCGAGATGACCAGTTCCTTGAACTTGCGTGTGACGGTCTGGTCCTGGTTGAGGTAGTAGTTCTTGACGTACTGCTGGGTGATCGTCGAACCACCCTGCTTGCCTTTGCCGGAAAGGGTGTTGAGCAGACCGCGGGCCGTGCCCTTGAAGTCGACGCCGGCGTCCTTGTAGAAGGACTTGTTCTCGGCCGCGACGAAGGTCCGCTGGACGGCCTTGGGGACCTCGGCGAGGTCCACGATCTCTCGATTGACCTCGCCCGTGCGGGCCATGATCGTGCCGTCGCTGTACTGGTAGACGTTGCTCTGTTGCTGCGCCGCCGCCGCGGCCGCGCTGCCCTTGGGCACGTCGATGACCAGATACATCACGACGAAGGCGGCCATACCGAGCAGGCAGAGGCCGAAGAACGAGCCCAGGACCTTCTTCCAGGTGAAGAACCGGCGTATACCGCTGCCCTCGGCGGAGCGCTTCGGGGCAGCGCGGCGGCGGCCCCCGCCCTGCCGCGCCCGTCTCTCTTCCGCTCTTCCCATGGGTCCGATCCGCTCCGCTTCGCCTTCAGTGTCCGTTCAACTCACGCGTCACACAGGTTCGCCATTCAAGTCAGCTCAGCAAACTAACACCACGCGTTGTGACATAGGACGGCCGATCCGGTCTTTTCCGGACGTGACAATCAGCACCCGTCCCTAGGAATCGACGGCCGAGAGGGTTGGAAGGTTGCTGCGACGGGGTAAAGTGATATCACTTAGATAGAACGAAGCTAGACGCCAAGCCCAGCAGCCGCACCCAGCGGCAGCACACAGCAGCACTACGAAACGGGGGACCACCCATGTCCACGGAAGACTCCACGGCCACCGCCGACGTACCCGAGATGCCCGCCCCGCGCGTGCGGGAGTTCGCCGCGCACAGCATCGGCGGCGGACTCGCGCTGCTGCTCGGACTGCTCGGACTACTCCTCGGGATCGGGCTGATCATCGCCGGGGCGGTGCTGAGCGGCGGTGCCAAGGCGGCACTGATCGTCCTCGGCATTCTGATCGCTCTCGCGGCCTTCGTCGCCATGTGCGGACTGAACATGGTGGCGCCGGGCGAGGCCCGCGTCGTCCAGCTCTTCGGCCGCTACCGGGGCACGATCCGCGAGGACGGACTGCGCTGGGTCAACCCGCTGACCTCGCGCACGAAGATATCGACGCGCGTACGCAACCACGAGACCGCCGTCCTCAAGGTCAACGACGCCTACGGCAACCCGATCGAGCTCGCAGCGGTCGTGGTGTGGAAGGTCGAGGACACCGCACAAGCCTCCTTCGAGGTGGACGACTTCCTGGAGTTCGTCGCCACGCAGACGGAGGCGGCGGTGCGGCACATCGCGATCGAATACCCCTATGACGCGCACGACGAGGAGGGCCTGTCGCTGCGCGGCAACGCGGAGGAGATCACCGAGAAGCTCGCCGTCGAACTGCACGCGCGCGTGGAGGCCGCCGGGGTGCAGATCATCGAGTCACGCTTCACGCACCTCGCGTACGCGCCCGAGATCGCCTCGGCGATGCTCCAGCGGCAGCAGGCCGGGGCGGTTGTGGCGGCGCGGCGGCAGATCGTGGACGGAGCGGTCGGCATGGTCGAGGCCGCGCTCGCCCGTATCACCGAGCAGGACATCGTCGAGCTGGACTCCGAGCGTAAGGCGGCGATGGTGTCGAACCTGATGGTGGTCCTGTGCGGCGACCGGGCGGCCCAGCCGGTCCTGAACACCGGGTCCCTCTACCAGTGACGGCTCCCTCCGAGGGCCCCGCCCCCAAGCGACGGCCGCAGCAGCGCAAGCAGGTGCTGCTGCGGCTGGACCCGCTCGTCTACGAGGCGCTGGCACGCTGGGCCGGCGACGAACTCCGTTCCGCCAACGCCCAGATCGAGTTCCTGCTGCGGCGGGCTCTCGCGGAGTCGGGCCGCCTGCCCGGCGGGGCGGGACCGATCGCCCGCAGAGGGCGCCCGCCCGCCGCCGAAGAACCTGAGGAGTAGGCGCCCCACCCCGGCCCCGACCCGCGTAGCAGAACCGTGACAATCGGCCCCGACCTGCGCTCCCGTACGCCCCGCCGCCGTCTCTACACACCGCGTATACATGACGTGTATACGCGGTGTGTAGAGTGCTCCGCATGTCCATCGGTCACACCCTTCTGGGGCTCCTGGAGTCGGGACCGCGTCACGGTTACGACCTGAAGCGGGCCTTCGACGAGAAGTTCGGTCACGACCGGCCGCTGCACTACGGCCAGGTCTACTCGACGATGTCGCGGCTGTTGAAGAACGGCCTCGTGGAGGTCGACGGCGTAGAGGCGGGCGGCGGGCCCGAGCGGAAGCGGTACGCGATCACCGAGGCGGGCGTCACCGACGTCCAGCGGTGGCTCGCGACGCCGGAGAAGCCGGAGCCGTACCTCCAGTCGACCCTCTACACCAAGGTCGTCCTCGCGCTGCTCACACACCGGAACGCGGCCGAGATCCTCGACGCGCAGCGCTCCGAGCATCTGCGCATGATGCGGATCCTCACCGACCGCAAGCGCAAGGGCGATCTCGCCGACCAGCTGATCTGCGACCACGCGCTCTTCCACCTCGAGGCCGACCTGCGGTGGCTGGAACTCACCGCCGCCCGCCTCGAAAAGCTCGCCGAGGCGGTGATCCGATGACCCCCGAAGGTTCCCTGCTCGCCGCCGTCGACCTGCGGAAGACGTACGGCCCGACCACCGCGCTCGACGGCGCGGAGTTCTCCATCCACCCCGGCGAGATCGTCGCGGTGATGGGCCCGTCCGGCTCCGGCAAGTCGACCCTGCTGCACTGTCTCGCCGGCATCGTGACGCCCGACTCGGGCTCGATCACGTACAACGGCCGCGAGATGGCGACGATGAACGACGCACAGCGCAGCGCGCTCCGGCGCTCGGAGTTCGGCTTCGTCTTCCAGTTCGGCCAGCTCGTACCGGAGTTGACCTGCGTGGAGAACGTCGCCCTGCCGCTGCGCCTGAACGGCAGCAACCGCAAGTCGGCCGAGCGCACCGCCCTGGCCTGGATGGAGCGCCTGGAGGTCGACGACCTGAAGGGCAAGCGGCCCGGCGAGGTCTCCGGCGGCCAGGGGCAGCGCGTCGCCGTCGCCCGCGCGCTGGTCACCAGCCCGCGCGTACTGTTCGCCGACGAGCCCACCGGCGCGCTCGACTCCCTCAACGGCGAGCGCGTGATGGACCTGCTCACGGACGCCGCCCGGTCCGCCAACGCCGCCGTCGTCCTGGTCACGCACGAGGCGCGGGTCGCCGCGTACTCGGACCGCGAGATCGTCGTACGGGACGGGAAGTCCCGGGACATGGAGCGCATCGTATGAGGATGCGTCAGTGGTCGCGTGACCTGGGCATGGGCTTCAAGTTCGCGTTCACCGGCGGGCGTGAGGGCTGGGGGCGCGTTCTGCTCACCGCCGTCGGTGTCGGCCTGGGAGTGGCGCTGCTGCTGCTCACCACGGCGATCCCGAACGCGATGCAGGCCCGGAGCGACCGCGAGTACGCCCGCATGGACTTCACGTTCAGCGGCGAAAGCATTCCCCGGGCCGACAACACCCTGCTCGTCGCCAGGGTCGACACGGAGTACCGCGAAAAGAACGTCCGCGGGCGGCAGTTGGAGCCCGAGGGGTCCGGGGCGCCGTTGCCACCAGGGCTGGGGAAGTTCCCGGCACCGGGCGAGATGGTGGTCTCCCCGGCGCTGGAGGAGCTGCTGAAGTCACAGGACGGCAAGCTGCTGCGCGAGCGGCTGCCGTACCGCGTCACCGGCACCATCGGTGAGAGCGGACTGATCGGCTCGGCCGAACTCGCCTTCTACACGGGCGCCGACGGGCTCGCCCCGAAGGCCGACGGCATCACGGTCGGGCGCATCGACGCCTTCCAGCCCGAGCGGGCGTCGCCGGAGCGGCTGGACCCCGTCCTCCTCCTGCTGGTCCTCGTGGTCTTCGTGGTGCTGCTGATGCCGGTCGGCGTATTCATCGCCGCGGCCGTGCGCTTCGGCGGGGAACGGCGCGACCGCAGGCTCGCCGCGCTGCGCCTGGTCGGCTCCGACAGCCGGATGACCCGGCGGATCGCCGCGGGCGAGGCCCTTGCGGGAGCGCTGCTCGGGCTGGTCTTCGGCACGGGGTTCTTCCTGATCGGCCGTCAGGTTGCGGGTTCCGTCGAGCTCTACGACATCAGCGTCTTTCCGAGCTACCTCAACCCGACGCCCGCCCTCGCCCTGCTGGTCGCGATCACCGTCCCGGCCGCCGCGGTCGCGGTCACGCTGCTCGCGCTGCGCGGAGTCGTCATCGAGCCGCTCGGCGTGGTGCGCACGGCCCGGCCCGCGCGGCGCCGGCTGTGGTGGCGGCTGCTGCTGCCGCTGGGCGGACTCGCGCTGCTCTACCCGATGGTCGGACAGGGCCGGGACAACGGCGACTTCAACCAGTACATGGTGACCGCCGGTGTCGTCCTGCTGCTGGTCGGCGTCACCGCGCTGCTGCCCTGGATCGTGGAGGCGGTCGTCGCGCGGCTCGGCTCCGGCTCGGTCGCGTGGCAACTCGCCGTCCGCCGACTGCAGTTGAGCAGCGGTACGGCGGCCCGCATGGTCAACGGCATCGCGGTGGCGGTGGCCGGCGCGATCGCCCTGCAGATGCTGTTCTCCGGGGTCACCAGCGACTACACGAAGGACTCGGGCAAGGACCTCTCACGCGCCCAGATGTCGGTTCGCGTACCGAGCGACGTCCCGCTCGCCGAGGCCGACCGGCAGTTGAAGCAGACCAAGGGCGTACGGCACACGCTCGCGCTGTCCGACGGTTCGGTGGGCGACCAGAGGAAGGATCCGGAAAACGCCGCGAACCTGACCGTCGGCGACTGCGCGGCACTGCGCGAGGTGGCCAAGCTGCCCTCGTGCCGCGACGGTGACGTCTTCGCCCTGCCGACCCCCGTGTACGACACGGCCGGGCCGCAGCCTCAGGACGAAACGGCCACGCCGCAGTTGGGCAAGCCCGGCCGGAAGCTCTACATCGACCCGTCCTACAGCGGTTCCCCCAGGAGCAAGGAGGTCGTCTGGACGGTGCCCCAGGGCATCAAGGAGGCCACGGAGGGCAAGGACCCGACGGGTTGGGCGCGCGAGGGCTTGCTGGCCACCCCGGGCGCCCTGCCCGCGAAGGCCGCGCCGACCCTCACCGGCGGGGTCTACGTCGGGCTCGACTCGTCGGTGCCGGACGCCCGCGAGTACGTACGGAACACGGCGGCGCGGCTCGACCCGCTCACGGAGTCCACGACGTGGAGCGCGAGCGAGCAGTCCGGGCGCTTCACCTCCATCCGTACCGGCCTGTTCGTCGGCGCGGCCTGCGTCCTGCTCCTGATCGGCGCGAGTCTGCTCGTCTCCCAGCTGGAGCAGCTGCGCGAGCGCAAGAGGCTCCTGTCCGCCCTGGTCGCCTTCGGCACCCGGCGCAGCACACTGAGCCTGTCGGTGCTGTGGCAGACCGCGATCCCCGTCGCACTCGGCCTGGCCCTCGCCTCGGCAGTGGGCCTGACCCTCGGTGCGGTCCTGCTGAAGATGACGAGCACCCCGGTACGCGTCGACTGGTCGAGCCTGCTGGCGATGACGGGTATCGGCGCGGGAGTCGTCCTCGTGGTGACCGTCCTCAGCCTGCCGCCCCTGCTGCGGCTGATGCGGCCGGAGGGGCTGCGCACGGAGTAGAACAGAGGGCTCCGCACCCTGGACCCCCGCTCCTCGAACGCCGGAGGGGCTGAATGAAAATCAGCCCCTCCGGCATAGTGTTGCCGCATGGCTCTCGAGGCACTGAAGTCCGCGATTCCCGACTACGCCAAGGATCTGCGGCGGAACCTCGAATCCGTGATCGGCGACAGCGAGCTGCCCCAGCAGCGGCTGTGGGGCACGGTGCTGGCCTGCGCGATCGCCGCGCGCTCGCCCCGTGTGCTGCGTGAGCTGGCTCAGGAGGCCACCGCGAAGCTCTCTCCCGAGGCGTGTACGGCCGCCAAGTCCGCCGCCGCGGCCATGGCGATGACCAACGTCTTCCACCGCACACGGCATCTGCTCTCCGACCCGGAGTACCAGAACCTGCGGGCCGGTCTGCGTACGAACGTCCTCGGCCACCCAGGGGTCGACAGGACGGACCACGAGTTCTGGTGCCTCGCCGTGTCCGCCGTCAACGGCTGCGGCGACTGCCTCGACTCCCACGAGCGGGCGCTCCGCAGAGCGGGAGTCGACCGCGAGACGATCCAGGAGGCGTTCAAGATCGCGGCAGTGATCCAGGCGGTGGCGGTCACGCTGGACGCGGAGGCAGTGCTGGCGGAGTAACCCCGAGGGCTACTCCGCCCGCGGCGTCTCCGAAGGCGGCGCCTCCACCGGAGCGGGAGCCGGAAGCGGAGTCGGCGGCGGACCCGCCCCCGGTGCCGCGTCCGTCGACGTGGCACCGTGCGGCGCCGGAGAGTGCCGTAGAGAAGCCTCGCGGGAGTGCGCGCGCAGATAGCCGACCACCGTGTTCGTCACGGCGACCAGCGGCACCGCCACCACCGCGCCGCCGATCCCCGCGACCAGGCCGCCCGCCGCGACCGCCAGCACCACCGCGAGGGGATGGACGCGGACCGCGCGGCCCAGGATGAAGGGCTGGAGGATGTGGCCCTCGATCTGCTGGACGGCCAGGACGACGACCAGGGTCATGACCGCCGTGAAGACGCCCTGCGTCACCAGCGCGACCACCACCGCCAGCGCCCCCGACACGACCGCGCCCACGAGCGGGATGAACGCGAACAGGAAGATGAACACCGCGAGCGGAACGGCCATCGGGACGTCGAGGAAGAAGATGCCGAGGCCGATGAACACGGCGTCGATCAAGGCCACCAGCACCGTGCCGCGGACGTAGGCGGTAAGAGTCCGCCACGCGCGCGGACCCGCGCCCGCGACGCCGGGACGGGCGGCGGCCGGGACGAGCTTGAGCGACCACTGCCAGATGCGCTTGCCGTCGTAGAGCAGGAACAGCGTCGAGAACATCGTCAGGAGGATGCCGGTCAGCGCCTCGACGATGACCGTCACGCCTTCCAGGCCTGCGGACGTGATCTCGTCGGTGTTCGCGCTGATCGCCTCACGCAGGTTCTTGGCGATGTCGTTGATCTGGTCCTCGGTGACATGGAACGGGCTGTTGAGCAGCCAGCGGCGCAGCTCGTCGATGCCGTCCTGGATCTCGTCGGAGAGGTTGTCGATGTTCTCCATGACCTGCCAGGTCACGAACCACCCGATGAGCCCCATGATGACGAAGCCGAGGATCGCGGTGAGCGCGGTGGCGAGCCCGCGCGGCATCCCGTACCGCTGCAACCGGGCCACCGTGGGCTGGAGCAGCGCGGTGATGAGCAGCGCGGCCACGAAGGCGAGGACGACGAGCTGTACGGCGCTGATGACCCGCATCAGCACCCAGACGGTGCCCGCGAGTACGAGCAGCCGCCAGCCGGCCTCGGCGGCGACCCGCATCCCCCACGGCACGGCCGCCGCGGGATCGGGGCGGGGTGGGGCGACAGCAGGGGCGTACGGAGGCGGGGGCGGTACGTGATCGGGAGCGGGGGCCTCGGAGTCCTCCTGGACGTCCTTCTCGGCCTCGGCGCGACGCCGCTCCTCCAACCGCTCTCCCATGCGGGTGAACCCGGCACCGACCCGGCCGAGCCACCCTGGCACTCGCGACATGATCCGTCCTCTTCCCCCTGAGCCGCTCACCACTCCCCCCTGGAGTTCTCGGCTCCGACCGTACATGCCGGGAGCCCCTCACCGAAGGACGGTGAAGGGCTCCGCGAGGTTGAGCGACTAGCGGGTCAGTACCAGTTGTTGGCCTGCCAGAATTCCCAGGCCCCGCACGGGCTGCCGTACCGGTCTTCCATGTAGTTGAGACCCCACTTGATCTGGGTGGCCGGATTGGTCGCCCAGTCGGCGCCGGCCGAGGACATCTTGGAACCCGGCAGCGCCTGCATGAGGCCATAGGCGTCGGAGGTGGGGTTGTCGGCCCGGTGGTTCCAGTCGGACTCGTGGTCGACGATGGCGCTGAAGCACTGGAACTGGCCCGCGGGGACCATCTGCCGCGCAATCGCCTGGATGTCCGCGACGGAGTACGACTTCTGGGGCGCGAAGCTGGACGGGTCACGCGTCTCGGAGCGGCTGGCGGCCTCCTGCCTGGCCTTCTCGCGCTCCTTCGCCTCCTGCGCGGCCTTCTCGGCCGCCTTCTGCTTGGCGACCGCGTCCTGGGCGGCCTTCTTGCGCGCGGCTGCCTCGGCGTCCTTCTTGGCGGTCGCGTCCGCCGCGATGGCCTGAGAGTCTGCCTGCTGCGTCAGGGACGCGGTCTGCACCTGGGCCTGCTGGCCCGCGGGTATGTCCGCGAGAAGCATCGAGTCGCCCGCGAGCGCCTCGGCGTCGTCCGACGAGGTCTGCACGGTATTACCCGAGGCAACACCGACGACACAGCCGACAGTGGTGACCGCGGTGGCCGAGGCCACTGCGAATCCCCGGACCGAAATCCGGCTCACACGGTTTCCTTCCAGCATCGCCCGCCGCGGTGACCCTGGCGGACGCAATCGTGCCCCTGACGCTGGCCTCCCAACTGCGGGGTCACGGGAGGCACGGGCCCGGTGGGCAACTCCCTTGCGGGGAGCGCCGCGAGGTGCGCGGGCGGCATACGACGACTGTATGGAGTTCTGGGGTTCTGCTGTGGTGCCGTACCGCTGGGGGTACCGGTGTGTCGTATGCGGGGCCTGACAGGAGTGAGACTCTGCCGTAACCCGACGGCGAGAGGCAATTCTGTGCCACGTGTGAAAGCTCACACCTTGTTTGGCCCAGGAGATTCCGGAAAGCCGCACACGCCGAGGCGCCGCCCAACTAGGCTCAGTGCCTTTGCTGGACGGCGCCAACTAGCGCGTAACCGCTATGAAGTTGAGCACTTCGGTCAGACCTGCCCGTCCTCCAGCATTTCCGTCACCAGTGCCGCAATCTGGGACCTCTCGGACCGGGTGAGGGTCACGTGCGCGAAGAGCGGATGACCCTTCAGCTTCTCGATGACGGCCACGACTCCGTCGTACCGGCCGACCCTGAGATTGTCCCGTTGGGCCACGTCATGGGTCAGAACGACCCGTGAATTCGCGCCGATTCGGGACAGAACGGTCAACAGAACGTTCCGCTCCAGGGATTGGGCCTCGTCCACGATCACGAACGCGTCGTGGAGAGAACGGCCACGGATGTGCGTGAGCGGCAGGACCTCCAGCATGCCGCGCGCGGTGACCTCTTCGATGACCTCGCGCGAGGTGACCGCCGACAGGGTGTCGAAGACCGCCTGCGCCCAAGGGCTCATCTTCTCGGACTCGGAGCCCGGCAGATAGCCGAGCTCCTGCCCGCCCACCGCGTACAACGGCCGGAAGACCATCACCTTCTGGTGCTGACGGCGTTCGAGCACGGCCTCCAGTCCCGCGCACAGCGCCAGCGCCGACTTGCCGGTGCCGGCCCGGCCGCCCATCGACACGATACCCACGTCCTGGTCGAGCAGCAGATCCAGCGCTATACGCTGCTCCGCGCTGCGCCCCTTGATACCGAAGGCCTCCCGGTCGCCGCGTACGAGACGGACGTTGCCCTCGGGCGTCACGCGTCCCAGGGCCTTGCCGCGCTCGGACTGGATCGTCAGGCCTGTGTGCACCGGGTACTCGGACGCCTCGGGGACGTACAGGCTCTCCTGGTCGAAGAGGAGGTCCACCTGCTCGCCGGCGAGCGTCAGGTCGGACATTCCGGTCCAGCCGGAGGAGCCCGTGATGGCGAGCTCCGCGCGATACTCCTCGGCGAGGAGCCCCACGGACGAGGCTTTGATCCTCAGCGGCAGGTCCTTCGACACCACCGTGACATCGAACCCCTCGGCCTGCAGATTGCGGGCGACCGCGAGGATGCGGGAGTCGTTGTCCCCCAGGCGGTAGCCGCTGGGCAGCACGCTGGGGTCCGAGTGATTGAGCTCGACACGTACGGTCCCGCCCATCTCCCCTGTGGGGATGGGGGCATCGAGACGGCCGTACTTCACCCGGTAGTCGTCGAGCAGGCGCAGGGCCTGCCGGGCGAAGTAACCGAGTTCGGGATGGTGCCGCTTGGCCTCCAATTCCGTGACCACCACGATCGGAAGCACGACTTCATGCTCGTCGAAGCGGTTCAGGGCGTGCGGGTCGGCCAGCAGGACGCTGGTGTCGAGAACATAGGTGCGCCGGTCTGGCATACGGCGCTTTGTGCTGGTCACCACGGAAGGACGTACCCCCTCGGATGAGGTCGGGGAGCGACGGAGGAGTTCTGGACCGGTCTCGGGCACCGATGCACGGGCCGAGAACCGGCCCTCCGCTTCGTCCGTACTGACCGCACGGTCGGGCTGGTGCAAAGGGCCTCCCGGGCGGACGGCCCCGTGCCGTCCGCTGAGATACGACACCCGTGGTTCGGGTGTCGACCTGGAGGGCTTATGCCCTGGATGAGGCGCGGCCATGCCACGGCATGTGACGGCGAGCGCGTTAACTCCAGATGACATACGTCACTGAGTACGCCCTGAAGAGGCCCTTTGCTCGCGGAGGCTTAGCCTCCGTAGCGGCGGTGTCGCGCCGCATAGTCACGCAGGGCACGCAGGAAGTCGACCTTTCGGAAGGCCGGCCAGAAGACCTCGCAGAAGTAGTACTCGGAGTGCGCGGTCTGCCAGAGCATGAATCCGGACAGCCGCTGTTCGCCGCTGGTACGGATCACCAGGTCGGGGTCGGGCTGGTCGCTGGTGTAGAGGTGCTTGCCGATCATGTCGACGTCGATGTTCTCGGCGAGCTGCTCCATGGAGGTGCCCTTGTCCGCGTGGTCGAGAAGCATCGAGCGGACGGCATCGGCGATCTCCTGACGGCCGCCGTAGCCGATGGCGACGTTCACCACTATCCCGTCGACGTGGGCCGTGGACTGCTCAGCCTCCTTGAGGGCGGTCTGCACATGCGAGGGCAGGAGGTCCGGCGTACCGACGTGGTGGACGCGCCAGCGGCCGTCGGCTGCGAGGGTGCGGACGACGTTCTCGATGATCCCGAACAGCGGGACCAGTTCTTCCTGAGGGCGGTCGAAGTTGTCCGTGGACAGCAGCCAGAGGGTGACGACCTCGACGTCGGTCTCGGAGCACCAGCCGAGGAACTCCTCGATCTTGTCCGCGCCGGCACGGTGCCCCTGGGCCGTGGTGCTGCCGGCCGCCTTCGCCCAGCGCCGGTTGCCGTCCATGATGACCCCGATGTGCTTGGGCACCTGGTCGTGGTCGAGGTGGACTTCCACCCTGCGTGCGTAGACCCTGAGCAGCAAGCGCCGCAGGTTGTCGCGCAGGTTCACGTTATTAGTCAGCCCCTCCGTGCAGATGGCGATCCCCCGAGGGCGACACCCTACCGCTGCGGGGGGTTCGGGGCCCCTTGGGGTGCAAGGCCTTCGCGGGGGCGAGGGGTGGTTTTTCGCCCCCGCCGCCCTTACCCATTCCCATCATGCGGGGCTTCGCCCCAGAGCCCCACCAGGGGCTGCGCCCCAGGCCCCTTCGGGGCTTCGCCCCGGACCCCTTTTCGGGGGCCAGCCCCCGGACCCCCGCTCCTCAAAACGCCGGAGAGGCTGTTTTTCCGCGGCCTGGGCTGAAGTTGCCCAGCCATGCAGCCCAGGCCCGCATCAACCAGCCCGTCTGGGGGCACCTCCCAGCGGTAGCTGGGGAGTTTGAGGACGAGGCCGCCAGGCCGATACGGGGGTCCAGGGGGCGGAGCCCCTTGGCGGGGTCTGGGGGGCGGAGCCCCTTGGCGGGGTCTGGGGCGGAGCCCCAGAAGGATGGGACGGGTAGGGGCGGCGGGGGCGGAAACACCCGCCCCCAGGAGCGCACAAAAAAACGGGCCGGTCCGTGGGGGGGAGACGGACCGGCCCGAGGGGGGGTTTCCACCATAACCCTTCGTAAGTGCTGCTGCGTGCATCGGCGTGAGATAACTACTCTCCGAAACCGTCCGGCAACGCCGGGGTGGGTGCGGAGACGTTAATTCAGGTGCCGATCATGGCTGAATCACAACGGAATCCAAGGAGAACAAGGGGGATGAGGAGGAATTCAGCGGTTTCTGACCGCTTGTGGGACCTTCGGTGACATGTTCCCGGGGGTACTCCACAAGGGTGACCCAACCACCCACGCCCGCTTGACGCCGTCGCTAACTTCGCAGCCATGGCCACCCTCACAATCCCGGAGACACCGGAGCCCATCCCGCTGGAGCTCGCCGAGTCGGCCCGGGCCAGGCGCCGCGGGCTGCTCGGGCGAGACGGGATCGAGGGTGCGCTGCTCCTGACTCCGGCGAGCGCGGTGCACACGGTGAGGATGCGGTTCGCGATCGATGTCGCCTACCTGGACCGGAAGTTACGGGTCCTGGCGGTGCGGACGATGCGTCCGGGCCGGGTCGGGCTACCCAGGTTCCGGGCCCGGCACGTGCTGGAGGCCGAGGCCGGCGCGATGGAGCGGTGGGGCCTGCGGCCCGGGGTGCGAGTCACCGTACGGGACTTCTGAGCGGACCTTCCACGTCCCGCCCACGTGCAGCGCCCCAGGAGGACAGGATCTGACCTCATTCGGCTCTAACGTCGCCACCATGACATCGAGGATCACATGGGACGAGGCAAGCGCACGGCGCTATGAGCGACAACTGCTGCGTACGCCCGCGCCGCCCGGCACACCGGCCGCCGAGGTCGTCGGCACACTGCTCGCCGCCCACGCACAGGTCCTGTCGGCGGCCGAGCTCTCGGTGGGCCTGCGACTCGACGGCGCGACCCGGCAGGACGTACGCGCGGCCCTGTGGGACGACCGCAGCGTGGTGAAGACGTACGGCCCGCGCGGCACGATCCACCTCCTCGCGTCCGCCGAACTCCCCTTCTGGAGCGCCGCGTTGACCGCGATCCCCGAGGGCCCGAGCCCGTTCCCGCCGGATGTGCGGATGACGCCCGCGCAGGAGGACGAGGTGGTCACCGCGATCGGTGACGCCCTGGACGGGAAGCAGCTGACCATCGATGAGCTGACCGAGGAGGTCGTCGCGCGCACCGGGCCCTGGGCCGGTGACCTGGTGATGGAGGCGTTCCAGGGCAAGTGGCCGCGCTGGCGCCAGGTGATGCACCGGGCGGGCCAGTCCGGCGCCCTGTGCTTCGCCCCCAATCGCGGCCGCAAGGCCACATACACCCGCCCGCCGCACTTCGAGCCGCTGCCCGCGGAGGAGGCCCTCGCCACACTCGTACGCCACTATCTGCGCGCGTACGGCCCGGCGACCCCTCAGCATTTCGCCAAGTGGGTTGCCGGGCCGAAGAGTTGGGCCGCCGATCTCTTCGCCTCCCTGGCCTCCTCCGGCGGGATCGAGGAGGTCGACTTCGAAGGGGCGCCCGCCTGGGTCGTGGCGGGCGACACCGGCTTCCCCTCGGAGGGCGTACGCGGGGTGCGCCTGCTGCCGTACTTCGACGCGTACGCCATCGCCGCGCAGCCACGGGAGCGGATGTTCCCCTCAGCCGCGTACCAGCGGGCCCTGGCGGGCGGCCAGGCGGGGAACTATCCCGTGCTGCTCGTCGACGGCGTGGTCGCCGGGGTCTGGCACCAGCGGCGGCAGGGGAAGCGAACGACAGTGACGGTGGAGCCCCTGGGGCGGCTGAGCGGGGCGCAGGAGCGGGAGCTGAGGGAGCAGGTGGAACGGGTGGGTGAAGTCCTTGAGGCCAAGCCGGAGTTGGTGGTGGGGAAGGTGACCGCCGGCCCGCACGCATAAGCCGGTAACCCGCCTGCCGACCGGTTGCGGCCGTTTCGGCTGCTTGTCCGGCCCCGTCGATACCATGGCGTCATGGGCCACGGAGTCGATGAGAAGAGCACCCGCGAACGTCTGGACGCCGTCGGCGCCGTGGACGTCGCCGCCACGCTCCAGGCCCTGGCCACGCCATCGCGCCTGCGCATACTGGCCCGCCTCCAGGAGGGCCCGTGCGCGGTCGGCGAGCTCGCGGAGGCGGCGGGGCTCGAGCAGTCGGCCTGTTCGCATCAGCTCCGGCTGCTGCGGAACCTCGGGCTCGTCACGGGTGAGCGGCGCGGGCGGTCGATCGTGTACGCGCTGTACGACCACCATGTCGCGGAGCTGCTGGACCAGGCGTTGCATCACGTGGAGCACCTGCGGCTGGGCTTGCGGGACGAGACCTGAGCCCCCGGCTCACGGCTTGCGGGCCTCGATGAGGTGGCGGGCGCTGTGGGCCACGAACGGGCCTTCCGCCTCGATCCGTTCGTGCAAGGTGCGCAGCCGGTCCCGGTACTGGTCGACGGTGAAGCCGGGGACCATCCACACCACCTTGCGCAGGAAGTGCACGACGGCGCCGATGTCGTAGAACTCCATCCGCAGCCGTTCCGCCCGCAGGTCGACGATCTCGAGCCCGGCTGCCTCGGCGTCGGCGCGTTCGTGGTCGGGGTGGCGGTCGGCGCTCTGCCCCTCCGGTTGCGGACCGAGGAAGTACTCGACCACTTCGTAGGCGCTCCTCGGACCCACGTGCTGAGCGAAGTACGTGCCGCCCGGCCTGAGGACGCGCGCGATCTCGGCCCACTGCGGGCCGACCGGGTGCCGGCTCGTGACCAGGTCGAACGCCTCGTCCGCGAACGGCAGCGGGGCGTCCTCCGGTGACGCGACGACGACCACGCCGCGCTGGCGGAGGAGGGCGGTGGCCTTGGCGACGTTCGGGGGCCAGCCTTCGGTGGCGACGGTGAGGGGCGGGAGTCGGTCCGCCGTGTTGAGGACTTCGCCGCCGCCGGTCTGGATGTCGAGCGCGGCTTCGGCCTTCGCCAGCCGCTCCCCCATCGCCCGCGCGTATCCCCACGAGGGCCGCGCCTCGGTGGCCCTGCCCTCGAACCACGAGAAGTCCCAGCCTTCGGTGGGGGCGGCTTCGGCTTCGGCGACGAGTTCTTCGAAGGTGGCGGGTGATTGGGCTGACTGGCTCATGGAGCTGATCGTGGCAGCCGGTCGTCCCGGCTCGCGACTGGATTTCTCCGGCCACGGCCACAGGACTCCCCCACGGCTCGGCTCGTGGCTGCCCTACGGCCCTACGGAACGAGTGGCCGTACCTCCTCCGCCACGAACCGGACGAAGCCCTCGGGGTCCGGTTCATCGGCGGTGGGCTGGAGGATCACGGAGTCGGCTCCGGCGTCGATCAGGCGGTGCACGGCCTTGGCGACCGTGTCGGCGTCGCCGGCGACGCCGAGGCCGGGGATCTTGTCCTCACCCTCGGCGGTCTGTTCGGCCTTGAGGCGGGCGACGGCGTCCGGTCCGGTGGTGGTGAGGAGGTAGACGACAATGCGGTGGGGCTCGGTACGTCCGGCTGCCGCGCGGCCCTCGTCGAGGAGCGCCCGGGCCTGTCGTACGCCGTCGGGTGGGGTGGAGGCGGTGAGCAGCGTGCCGTCGGCCGCCTCGCCGGAGAGGCGCAGCGAACGGGGGCCGGTGACGCCGGCCAGGACCTCGGGCGCGGTGGGCGGGGGCCAGTCGAGCGCGACGTCGTCCAGCTTCACGTACCGCCCGTCGGTGGTGACGCGCTCGCCGCGCAGCAGGGCCCGTAGCGCGTCGAGATACTCGCGGAGCAACGTGACCGGTGACTCGGCCCGCGCCCCGACCTGCCCCATCCAGTCCTGCACCCCGTGCCCGACGGTCAGCGTGAAGCGACCGGGGAACAGGCGGTCGAGGGTGGCGGTCTCCATGGCGGTGATGGCGACGTTCCGCAGGGGCACGGGCAGCAGCCCGATCCCGACCCGCAGCCGCTCGGTCCAGGCGAGTGCGGCGGACGCGGTGGCGATCCCGCTCTCCAGGAAACAGTCCTCCCAGAGCCAGAGCTCTTCGAGGCCCGCCGCATCGGCGGTACGGGCCACGTCTCGTAGCTTTTCGGGCGGCAGTTGGGGACGGAACACGGCACCGAGAGCAGTCATGTGCTCTTCCTAACCCGAGGTCCCGACCTGAACAACTGCTTTTGCGTCGTGCCGGCGTGGCGCAATCGCCCCGTTGCCGCCCCCACTCCCGCTTGTTAGCGTCACGCGCGCCCGCATGATCAACTCTCGTGCCCTACAAGGGAGATGGAGATGAGAACGATGGGAACAGGACGACCGGCACAACAGCGCCCGTGGGAAGCCGACTTCGGGGCCGGGTTCGCCCGGCGGCTGGGGCAGTCCCCGCAGGAGCTCGGACTGACCAGCGCCACCGAAAGCTGCCCGGATATATGGGAGTTGGGCAGCGGTGACTTCGCGGTGATAGGTCGCGAGGGGACCGCCGCGTACGAGGACCGCTTGCCTGAAGGGGTGTCCGTAGCCCCCAACGAGCGCCTCGTCATCGTGCCGCGCAAGACCCTCGTCTCGGCGAAGCGGGACATCCCCGATGCCTGACGTACCGCCGACGCCTGAAGTACCACCCGAATCCGAATCCGCACGCTTCCCGGGTATCCACGCACTGGCGGGTCGCGGTACGCCCCTGTCCCGCGACGACTACCTCGCGCACTTCCGCGAGGAGTACTCACACAGCCCGCTCATCGACAAACTGGAGGTCCGCCAGGACTTCCGCGAGCCGGGATACGCCCCCTGGGAGGCAGCCCAACGCGGTGACTGGTCCGAGGCCTTGAGCCTGGCCGAGTCGGAACGCCCCGCGCTGGCACGCCAGTACGAGCAAGCTCAGGCCCGTGGCGCCCGACTGCGCCGGGTGCGATTCGTCGAACTCCCGCCCTCGGACTACCTGTTGTGGGAGATGAGTATCCTGCGGCTACGGGCCGAGCTGGGTGAGGAGATCCGCGTACACGTGATGGAGCACGGTCGGGGAGTCGCGCGTACCGAACAGGTCTACGTCGAACAGCCTGCGGTCGACCGGAGCGGCAGCAGGCCGGCCGACTCAGCCTCCGCCACCACCTCCGACGCCCGGTTCGTCGGCGGCCAGGCCGTGGACGGCCTGCCCGGCCTCCAACACCCCCCCCCAGCGCATATGCCGGAACTCGTCGTCCTCGGGACGACCGCTCTGTACGAGTTGCGGTACACGCCTGAGGGAGACCTCGACGGCGCGGTACGCCACACCGGTCGCGAACTGATCGGAGCCTGCCGCCGGGACATCGAGCAGCTCCTCGCCGAGGGTGAGGAGCTGCTCTCCTTCCACAACCGGGTGACCGCGCCACTGCTGGCCGTCCGGGCCGGAAGGGACGCGCGCCATGAGCAGTAACTCCGGCGCCCCCGACCGCCCCACGAACGGACGTCGTCGCGCGCTGAGCACCCCCGCCGTCCGTATCGCCCTCTCGGTCCTGGCGATAGCCGCCTCCGCCGCCCTCGTCCTCCTCTCCCCCTTTGTCCTACGCGCCTACGGCCCCGACGGCTCCGACAGCGACTGGCAGCGCGTCGGCAATGTGGCCCAGGCGTACGGGGCGGTCTCCGCGTTGATCGCCGGGCTCGCGCTCGCGGGTGTGGGCGCCTCGCTCGTGTTCCAGGCCCGGGAGAGCAAGGCGAACCGCGAACAGGGCATGCGCACCGCCCACACCGAACTGATGCGGATGGCGATGACGGACCCGTCCCTGATGGCGTGCTGGGGCAGACTCGACGCGAACACCTCCGAGGAGGCCCGGCGCCAGCACCTCTACCTGAACCTCGTCGTCTCCCACTGGGAGATGATGTTCGAACTGGGCGCACTGAGCGAGGGTCACTTGCGGCAGGGCGCCGACAGCATCTTCACGACGGTCCCGGCTCGTAGGTTCTGGGCGGGATCTCGAGAGTTCCGCCGCGAGGCCGCGAGCACACGGCGGGCCCGGCGATTTCATCAGCTGGTGGATGAGCGGTATGTGGCGGCGACGAGTCCCGAGTCCGGGACCGAGTGATCCCGGCCCGATCCCGCGTCCGCCGGCTCGAACGTGTGCCGCCGCGACCTATGCGGCTCGTTCGCCGAACGCCACCGTGTTGTGCCCGTCCGACACCAGGTGGACGTCCACGGTGACTTGGAGTGCCACCGCCAGCCTGACGAGGAGGTCGGCGGTAACGGGCAGCATCCCGCCCAGTTCGACCGCCTCCACTTCGTCGGCGGTCATCCCAAGTCGCTCACCCAGCACCGACTGCGAGAGCCCCAAGGCCGTACGCCGGTCGTACACGAGCTGCCCCAGATCATGCGCCAACCGAATCTGCTCACGCTCGGCCACGACCTCCGGGGGCTCGGTGTATCCCTCGGCGACCTTGCGTTCGCGCGCCAGCCTCCAGCGGGTGTGATTCACAGTTCCTCCCGGAAATCGCGCGTGAAGTCGTCGTGCGCGGGATCGTGCTCTATGTCGACCTCGGCCCAGACAGTGAAGCGACCGCCAGTCTGCCGCTGCCCCCAACGGGTGGCCAGCGCATCGATGATCAGCAGCCCACGTCCGGACTCCTGCTCCAGCTCCACTGCCTCCGGCATGAACACATGGCCCGTTCCCTCATCGGTCAGGCTCACGGTGACAGTCCCGGCGGTAAAGGACAGGGCCACGGTGACGGACTGACTGTGGCTGTGTTCCAGCGCGTTCGCGGCGAGTTCACCGGTGATGGCCTCCAGAGTCTCCACCGCTCCCGGGAGCAGTTCCCAAGACCGGGCTACACCCCGGACGTAGCGGCGGGCAGCTCCGGCCGAGGCGAGATCGCCGCCGGTGAGCACGAGCACGCCCATCGCCTGCGGGGTGGTGCCGCAGTCGTTCAACGCACCGTGAACGATCTCGATGAACTGCGAGCACTCGGCCCGCCCTGGCCCGCGCTCACCCCAGCCCCTCTCATCCGGCGGCACCTCTTGGGCGAGGGCAAGACGGCCACCGCGGCTTTCGGCGATGAGCAGGACATCACTCAGTGCGTCGGTCAACTGAGCTGTCAGCAGGGCCAGTTCCTCCGGCCCGACGCCGGGTGCGTCCAGTGAGTGCCGAACGCGGTCGAGCAGTTGGCCCGCGAGCCCGAGCTGTACGGCCTCGACACGGTCCGCGTGCCGTGACAGCACTCCCGTCCCCGTGCCGTCGCCGAGCAGGTAGCAACGCTTGCCGTCGGTGCCGTTCCAGGGCAGGAGGCGTACGCGCCGGTGGTTGCCGTCGTCCATTACGCCGCCTCCAGCCGGCTGTGGATGTCTCGGGTATCGAGGTCGATGCCGTACGTGGCGCACCAGAGCGTGTCGCGACGCAGCCGCTGGAGCCGGGCCTTCTCGTCACGCTCGTACGCCGTGAGGTACGGGCGGACGAGCGGGGTGGCCGCGCCGTCGATGGGCTCGTGCCAGGTTCGTACGGTCGCGGCGACGGCAGGGCGAGGCGACTTGGAACGGGGCGTCACCGGGGCTGTGGATCTTGCCAGTCGCCTCGGCGCCATGACACAGACCCGGCGCGCTGCGGGCACCACAAGGCGGTGTTTCCCTCGCGGGGCGAAGAAGACTCGGATGCGGTCGAGTGCGTAGGCGATCACATGGAGCACGTGGTCAACTCCGTTTCGATGAGCTGGTGTTGGATTTCTGGGCCGCGCCACCGCCATCGACCTCAGCCCAGACGGTCGCGCCGCGCTCCGTCACGTCATGGCCATAGCGGTCGGCGTCAGCGAGTGCCGCGAGCAAGGAACGTCGACAGACGTCGGTGAGCCGCGCAGGGAGGGTGATGCTGACGCGAATCCGGTCGGCGAACTCTTCGGCGTACGCCTGATGTCCTGTCAGCGCGGTGAGCCTGGCGGCCAGTGCAACCGCTTGTGACTTTGCAGAGCACACGAAGAAGCCCCCGTAATGGCGCGAGCGCGGAGAGTAGTTCTACTGCACCAGCTTCTACCTGGTGCAGTAGCTTTGTCAATGTCACTGGGACGATCCGTCATCGACTACCGCCGAGGAACCGGAGAGCTGCTCATGCCGCGTGAGGCGCCCTACCTTGAAGTGGCCAACTCGCTGCGCGCACGGGTCCTTTCAGGCGAGTGGGCGGTCGGGGCGCGGCTACCCTCCAGGGCGCAGCTCGCCGAGGAATACGGCGTCGGCCGCAACGTCACACACAAAGCCATGGACCTGCTGATCATCGAGGGCCTCCTTGAAGGCCGCGCAGGCTCAGGCACCTACATTCGCAAGCCGCGCGAGCGGATGCGGATGGTCCGCTCGCGGCGCAGGGAGCGCCGGGGCGGGTCCCCCTTCCGCTCCGACATGAAGGCACGGGGCAAAGACGGGACCTGGGAGTCACACAGCCAGGCTCGAGTGCCCGCCCCCGAACCCATCGCCGAGCGGCTTGCCATCAGCCCCGGAGATCCGTGCGTACACACACGCTACGAGTTCATGGCCGACGGGCAGCCCGTCCAACTCTCCGAATCCTGGGAGCCGATGGCGATCACGGACGGAACGCCGATCGTCCTGCCCGAGATGGGACCCCTCGCCGGGATGGGCGTGGTCGAGCGCATGCGATCCATCGGCGTGGAGATCGAAACCGCAGTTGAACTGCCGCGCCCCGCCCGCGCCACCCAGACACAGGCGAACCTGCTCGGAATCAGCGTGGGTGAGCTGCTACTTGAGATCGAGCGGACCTACTACGACACCGATGGACGGCCCGTGGAGACGGCGGACATCACCATTCCCGACGTTCGCTGGGAAGTGGCCTACGAGTTCGGGATCGACCAGGCTTAGCGGAGCGGAGTGCGGTTGGTCACCTAGCGCAGCCCGGCTCATGGCAAGGGATCAACTCAGTGGACGTCCGAGCAGGTCAGGTGACACGCTCCACCGCGTGACCGCCCTTCGCTCCCTGGCCGAGTTCGGCTCCACCGCAGCCATCGGACCGTTGCGTTGCGGAGCGACTCTCAACGAGATCGCGGCGACGCTCGGACCGCCGTGGGACATCGGTCGGGTGAGCAAGCGGCGGCGTTGGCCCCATCTGTTCTCCTATGGAGACGCCGAGTTCTGCGTCTGTCGCTGCCGCCGCATCACGTTGATCAGCGTGCAGACTTGGCGAGATGCCATCGAGCTTCCCGTCTCGGGAACGACGACATTCGCCACGTTCGCCGGGCCCCTCACCCACCATCAAGTTACGGCGGAGCTCGACGCAGTCGGTTGCCGCCTGACTCCCGTGACACTCCACCAACCGCCCGGACAGCTCGCCCTGCAGGCCGAGGCGACAGGCGTCACTTTCACCTTCCGGACCGAGGCCGACTCCGCGCCCCTCCTGAAGGGTGCCGGCCACTGGATCACAAGCCACGAGTGCACACCCCCGGCAACCGACGCTCCAGATGACGGCTTCGGCGCGTGATCGAACCCGGCTCGGCCGGTCGACTGATGAAGTGCAACGTTCCCGGAGCCTGACACTCGACTCCGGGGAGGCCATCGAGCTCCGCTCTCCCGACGCGCAGGCGATCATCGAGTCGCTCTCCGGTGCCGGGGTGCAGGTGGTGTCGGCGTAGACCCGAATAGACCGGCAGAGCGCCCTCTCGACGTCTACCGTAGGGCGAGGAGGCCTGATGAGCAGCGGATACCACATCAGGTGGAAGGTCCCGTCCGAGCACCGCGAGGACCCCGCATACCGCGCCGCGGGACGGCGGATGGACTTCGCCCAGGCGGTCTACGACCGGCGCTCGGCGTT
>NZ_BAAGPS010000031.1:0-63407 GCF_054783935.1 Streptomyces pseudoechinosporeus | reverse complement strand
GGGGAGGTGGTTTTCTGCGAACGTTACAGATTCCCTCGAAGTGTCACATCTACGGAGGCCTGGGTCCCGACCTCCCCGTATCCGTAGTGATTGGAAGGTTTGGGACAGTCGGTCATCGGTCGATGGCCTGCTGAACAGGGGTTTTTCCGGCGATCGTTGCCCAAACCTTCCAATTACCGGACCGGTCAAAGTGGCCTCGGCCAGGGCGCCCCTTCAGGGGCGCGGGAAACTGCGCGCTCAGCCACAGCCGACCCGCGGCTTTCGTGCGGCCCTACCCGCGGAGCGTGTGGTGCTCAGCTACAGCCGACCCGCGGTCTTCGTGCGGCCCTATCCGCGGAGCGTTTCGCTCAGCCACAGCCAGCCCGCCGCTTTCGACCCGCCCAACCCGCGGAGCGCGCGCCTTGCTCTGGCGAGGCAGCAGCAGCGCGAACAGCAGCCCCACCGCGACAGCCCCGGCGGCGATCAAGAACGAGACCCTGAATCCGTACATCGTGGGAACCGCGACCCCGTTCACCTGGTTCGCCGTGTTCGCCAGCACCATTCCGATCACGGCACTCGACACCGACGTACCGATCGACCGCATCAACGTGTTGAGCCCGTTGGCCGCACCCGTCTCGGACGGGTCGACGGCGCCGATGATCAGTGCGGGCAGCGAGGAGTATGCGAGTCCGATGCCCGCGCCCAGGACCACCGCGATGACCACCGTCTGCCAGGCCGCGCTCATCAGGCCGAGGCCGGCGCCGTACCCGACCGCGATGATCAGCATGCCGATCATGAGCGTGCTCCTCGGGCCGTACTTGGCGGACAGGCGCCCGTACACCGGAGCCGTGAACATCATCGTCAGGCCGAGAGGGGCCACGCACAGGCCCGCGACCACCATCGACTGGCCGAGGCCGTAGCCGGTCGCCGTCGGCAGCTGGAGCAGTTGGGGGAGGACGAGTGATACGGCGTAGAAGGCGACGCCGACCATGATCGAGGCGAGGTTGGTGAAGAGCACGGGGCGGCGGGCTGTGGTGCGCAGGTCCACGAGTGGGGCCTGGACACGGAGTTCCATCACGCCCCACAGGAAGAGGACGATCGCCGCCGCTGCGAACAGTCCGAGCGTCGTGCCCGAGGCCCAGCCCCAGTCGCTGCCCTTCGTGATCGGCAGGAGGAAGAGGACCAGGCCCGCGGAGAGGCCGAGTGCGCCCGGTACGTCGAAGGTGCCCTTTGCGCGCAGCGGGGACTCCGGTACGAAGGCGAGGGTGAGGAGGATTGAGAGGGTGCCGAGGGCCGCCGAGCCGAAGAACAGCGCGTGCCAGTCGGCGTTCTGCGCGACCAGCGCCGCGAGCGGCAGCGCCAGTCCGCCGCCGACGCCGATCGACGAGCTCATCAGGGCCATCGCCGAGCCGAGCTTCTCGCGCGGCAGCGCGTCGCGCATCAGGCCGATGCCGAGCGGGATGGCTCCCATCGCGAAGCCCTGGAGGGCACGGCCGATGATCATCACTAGCAGTTCGCTGGTGGAAGCGGCGATCAGCGAGCCCACCACCATCACGGCCAGACTCGTGAGCAGCATCCGCCGCTTGCCGTAGAGGTCACCTAGGCGGCCCATGATCGGGGTGGCCACGGCACCGGCGAGCAGGGTCGAGGTCATGACCCAGGTGGCGTTGCCGGGGGAGGTGTTCAGCAGCTCCGGCAGGTCCTTGATGACTGGCACGAGCAGGGTCTGCATCACCGCGACAACGATGCCCGCGAAGGCCAGTACGGGGACGATTCCGGCGCCGGTGCCGGAATCGGCATCTGCGATCGGTCTCCGCGTGGGATCTTGGTCCGTCGTTGTCTGGGTCTCGGGCATCGGGAGGGGCCTCCGGGGACGTGCGTGCGGTACGTGCACGGTGAACCCCGTGCGCCAAGGCAACTATTCCCTTGCTTCGGGTCCCTAATGAATTCTTGACCATCTGACCCCTCGTCAGCATTCGGGCATCATCTGACCTTCCATCAGATTGGAACGTGTTCTAGCCTGTCGCCGACCTTGGGGAGGCCTGCATGGGCATGGGGATCGGGATCACGCGTGAACAGCGGGAACTGGCCGAAGCCGTGCGCGGCTGGATCGCGCGGGCGGTGCCGCCCGAGGAAGTACGCAAACTCCTCGACTCACCCGGCGAGGGCAGGCCTCCGTACTGGGACGGGCTCGCCGCGCAGGGGTTGCTCGGTGTGCATCTGCCCGAGGCGTACGGCGGTGGGGGCGGCGATCTCCTCGATCTGGCCGTGGTGGTGGAGGAGGCCGCGCGGGCCGCACTGCCAGGGCCGTATGTTCCTACCCTCCTGGCCTCGCTCGTGCTCGTCCGAGCGGGCGCGGATGAGGTGGATGAGTTGGTGCGGGCGCTGGCCTCGGGGGAGCGGGTGGCGGCTGTTGCGTTCGGGGCGGGGTCGCTGACCGCTGTCTCATGTGAGGGGGGCGGGTACCTTCTCGACGGGGTCGCCCCGCCCGTGCTGTCCGGGGCCGACGCTGACCTGCTGATCCTGACTGCCTCGGACAGGGCGGGCGGGGCGGTGTGGATGGCCGTCGATGCCGCTGAGCTGGCCGTACGGGCGCACGAGAGCGCCGACCCGACGCGCGCCACCGCCGAGGTCCGGGCGGACGGGGTGCGCGTCCCCGCCGACCGTGTGCTCCCCATCGAGGCCGTCGACTCCGCGCTGGTGCGTGACCTGGCCGCCGTCGTCCTCGCCGCGGATGCCTGTGGCACCGCCGCCTGGGCGTTGCACACCGCCTCCGAATACGCCAAGGTCCGGGAGCAGTTCGGGCAGCCCATCGGGCGTTTCCAGGGCGTGAAGCATCTGTGCGCCGACATGCTGGTACGGGTCGAACGGGCCCGGGCGCTCACCTGGGACGCGGCGCGTGCGGTTCAAGAGCCGGACGGCGTACGGGAGTTGGTGGCTGCCCTTGCCGCCGCCGATGCCCTGGACGCCGCGTACTCCTGCGCCAAGGACTGCATTCAGGTCCTCGGCGGGATCGGGTTCACCTGGGAGCACGACGCCCATCTGTATCTGCGGCGGGCGATGGTGGCGCGGCAGCTGCTCGGCACGGGCGACGCACACCGGCTGCGCGCCGTGCGGCTCGCGGAGGGCGGCGTACGGAGGGAATTGCGGCTGGATCTGCCGGAGGGAGCAGCGGGCTACCGTGCTCAGGTCCGGGAGGTCGTCGAGCGTGTGCGTGGCCTCGAACCGGCCGCTGTGCGAAGGGAGTTGGCGCCCACCGGATACGCCGCCCCGCATCTGCCCGCCCCGTACGGACTCGGCGCCGGGCCCGTCCAACAGCTCGCCATACAAGAGGAGTTGGCAGCGGCGGGCGTACGGCTGAGTGACCTGGGGATCGCCACCTGGGTCGTACCGTCGCTCATCGCGTACGGGACGCGGGAGCAGCAGGAGCGGTATCTGCTGCCGACGCTGAGCGGGGACCTGCTGTGGTGCCAGCTGTTCTCGGAACCCGGCGCCGGGTCCGACCTCGCCTCGCTGCGGACGCGCGCCGAGCGGATGGATGACGGGCGCTGGCGCGTCAACGGGCAGAAAGTGTGGACGAGTTCGGCCCGCTGGGCGGACTACGGGATCCTGCTCGCCCGTACGAATCCGGAGGCGCCCAAGCACAAGGGGCTCACGTACTTCGTCGTCGACATGAAGAACACGAAAGGTATCGATGTCCGCCCGCTGAAGGAGATCACCGGCCGATCTCTGTTCAACGAGGTCTACTTCGACGATGTGATGCTGCCTGCGGACGCGGTGATCGGTGCCGTCGACGACGGCTGGAAGGTCGCCCGCAACACCCTCGGCAACGAACGCGTCCACATGGCCGACCAGTTGACCTTCGGCACCGGCATCGAGGCGCTCCTCGCCACCGACCTGGACGAAGCCGTACGCGTCCGCCTCGGCGCCCTGCTGGCGGAGGCACACGCGCTGGCCTGCATCGGCCTCCGCACGACGATGCAACAGGTGTCGGGCCTCGAGCCGGGCGCGGGAGCCTCCGTACGCAAGCTCGTGCAGACCGTGCACCAGCAGAAGATCGCCGAACTCGCCCTCGAACTCCTAGGCCCGCAGGGTGCGTTGTGCGAGGGAGCGGGAGAGCGGGCCGTGCACAGCTTCCTGCTCTCCCGCTGCCTGACCATCGCCGGCGGCACGACACAGGTGCAGCTGAACGTGGTCGCCGAGCGGATCCTCGGGCTACCGCGGGACTGAGACGCCCCCAAGCAGCTAAAGGGGCGCGGGGCTGTGACATTCTGCGGCTCCGCCGCGGGGCGCGGGGCTGTATCGATGTGCGGCTCCGCCGCGTGGGCGCGACAAACCACGACGTGCCCGCAGTCTCCCGCCGGCGGGAGGGGCCGTGGGCCGGTGCGTCGTATGCCCGTCGCGTAGGTTCGGTCTCAGGCCACCCGCACCCTGTACCAACACCGGGCCGTATGCCCCGCCTGCGACGGGCTGACGCACCGGCCCACGGCCCCGACCCACCACGCACCCCAGGGGCGCGGGGAACGGCGCGAGCAACCACCACGCACCCGCAGCCGCCCCACCGCCGGAGGCACCCCGCGGGGAACGGCGCGAGCAACCACCCACGAACCCGCAGGTTCATCCCCGTTCCAGCCGAGCGCTCAGCGGCCCCGTGCTGCTACGCACGACGAGCCGCGTCGGCACCAGCGTCGTCCCATGCTCCGTCTCCTCATGCCGCATCTGCCGCAGCACCCCCTCCACGCAAAGCCGCCCCACCTCAGCGAAGTCCTGGTGGACGGTGGTCAAGGGAGGCAGGAAGGAGCCGGCCTCGGCGATGTCGTCGAAGCCGACGACGCTGACGTCGTCCGGTACCTTCCGGCCCTCTTCGTGCAGGGCGCGCAACAGGCCGAGCGCCATCTGGTCGTTGGCGGCGAAGATCGCCGTGCAGTCCTTCTGGCGGGCCAGTTCGAGCCCGGCCCGGTAGCCGGACTCGGCCGACCAGTCGCCCCGTACGAGAGGTGGGGTGGGGCGTCCGGCCTCGGTGAGTTCGGTGCGCCAGGCCTGGGCGCGGCGCTCTGCTGCGTACGACTCCTCGGGGCCGGTCAGGTGCCAGACCGTGTGGTGGCCGAGCTCCAGGAGGTGGCGTACGGCGGTGCGGCTGCCGCCTGCCTGGTCGCTGTCGACCACGGTGTAGCGGTCCCCTGCGTCCGAGTCGGCCACGACGATGCGGACGTGCGGCGGGAGGGAGAGGGTCACCGCGTCGAGCAGGTGCACCTCCAGGATGACGATGACGGCGTCGACGGCCAGTTCCCCCAGGCGGGAGAACGCGCCGCGGACCTCGTTCTGTGTGGGGACGGCGACGGGCAGGAGTGTGACGGCGTAGCCCTCGTGGGCCGCGGAGGTGGCGATCGCCTCCAGGGTGCGGACGTTGCCCGTGGTGGCCAGGCCGAAGGTGATGACGCCTATGGTGCGGAACTCGCCGCGCTTGAGGGCCCGTGCGGCGCTGTTGGGGCGGTAGCCCAGCTCCTCCATCGCCGCGAGCACCTGACGGCGGGTCTCCTCGGTCACGCCTTCATAACCATTGGAAACGCGGGAGACCGTCTGTGAGGAGACGCCGGCCAGCCGGGCGACATCCGCCATGGACGCGCTCTGTGCGCGGCGACCTGCTCTTGTTCTGGTACGCACTCGTGCCCTCGGCGCCGGCGCGCTGTCCGCGGTGTCCACCGGTCTCCCTTGTCGCTCGGGGCGCAGTTTCCGCTGCCGACCCTTGACCGTCGTCATCGGGGCAGTGTAGACATTCCGCCATCAGATGTTTACGTAAACATAACAGCCCATGGACCCTCGCAAAGAGGAATGTTTACGCAAACATCTTCGGCGGCGCACAACGCCGGTTCCGGGATGGACGAACGAGGAACGACATGACGACGCTAGAACCGCCGGTGGCCGCAAAGCGGCCTCCGGCCCGGCCCCCGGCGAAAGGGAACCGCCGCTCCTGGAAGGGGTGGGGGTTCATCGGCCCCTTCGTGGCGGTCTTCGCCCTCGTCTTCCTGGCTCCCATCGCCTACTCGATCTACCTCAGCCTCTTCCGGGACCAGCTGATCGGCGGCAACCAGTTCGTCGGCCTGGACAACTACACCCAGGCCCTCGAGGACGACCGGTTCTGGGACTCCCTGATCCGGGTCTCGCTCTTCCTCGTCGTCCAGGTGCCGATCATGCTCGGCATCGCCCTGCTGATCGCGCTCGCCCTGGACAGCGGGCGGCTGTACGGCAAGGACTTCTTCCGGATCGCGATCTTCCTGCCGTACGCCGTGCCCGCCGTGGTCGCCACCCTGATGTGGGGCTTCATGTACGGCACCCGCTACGGCCTGGTGGGCGACATCAACGAAGCCTTCGGTGTCACGCTGCCCGACCCGCTCTCGACCGACCTGGTCCTGGCGTCGATCGGCAACATCGTCACCTGGGAGTTCGTCGGCTACAACATGCTGATCTTCTACTCCGCGCTGCGGGTCATCCCGCACTCCCTCTACGAGGCCGCGGAGATCGACGGCGCCGGACAGTTCCGCGTCATCACCGCCATCAAGCTTCCCGCCATCCGCGGTGCCCTCGTCATCGCGACGATCTTCTCGATCATCGGCAGCTTCCAGCTCTTCAACGAGCCGAACATCCTGCGGCAGTTGGCGCGCAACGCCATCACGACGGACTACACGCCGAACTTCTACACGTACTCGCTGTCCTTCAACGGCCAGCAGCAGAACTACTCCGCGGCGGTCGCCATCATCATGGGGCTGATCACCATGGTGATCGCCTACATCGTGCAGCTTCGCGGCATGCGCAAGGGAGCGTGACCCGATGAGCACCCCTCTCACCGCCGCCGCCAAGCCCCCGACCCCTCCGGCCGCAGGCTCCGGCAAGGGCACCCCCCGGCTGCGTACACCCCGCAAGAAGCACACCCCCGGGCGCCCCAAGCGCAGTGTGCTGCTGACCGTGCTCACCGGCCTGATGCTGCTCTACACCGTGGTGCCGCTGATCTGGCTGGTCATCAGCGCCACCAAGACCCAGGAAGGGCTGGCCGACTCATCCGGGCTGTGGTTCGCCGACGACTTCGCCCTGTGGTCCAACATCAGCGACACGTTCACGTACAACGACGGCATCTTCACCCGCTGGCTGCTGAACACCCTGCTGTACGTCGTGCTCGGCGCCGGCGGCGCCACCTTCCTGGCGATCCTGGGCGGCTACGCGCTGGCGAAGTTCGACTTCCCCGGAAAGCGCGGCGTCTTCGCCACGGTCATCGGCGCGGTCGCGGTCCCGGGTACGGCCCTGGCGGTGCCGACCTTCCTGATGTTCAGCAAGATGGGGCTGACCGACACCCCGTGGGCGGTGATCCTGCCCTCGCTCGTCTCGCCCTTCGGCCTGTACCTGATGTGGGTCTTCGCCACCGAGGCCATCCCCGTCGAACTGCTTGAGGCCGCCCGTGTGGACGGAGCGAGCGAGGCGCGCACCTTCTTCCAGGTCGCCCTGCCGCTGCTCGCCCCCGGCATCGTGACCGTGCTGCTGTTCACCACGGTCGCGACGTGGAACAACTACTTCCTGCCGCTGATCATGCTCAAGGACCCGGACTGGTACCCGCTGACCCTGGGGCTGAGCGCCTGGAACTCCCAGGCCGAGACGATCGGCGGTGACGTGATCTTCAACCTGGTGATCACCGGTTCGCTGCTCACCATCGTGCCGCTGATCGCCGCGTTCCTGCTGCTGCAGAAGTACTGGCAGTCCGGGCTCGCCGCCGGAAGCGTCAAGGAGTGACCCTCCCTGAAGGCCCCACGCCCCCACACAACGTCAAAACCCTCGCCCTGTCCCACCCACGAAGAAGTGGAAGCACCTCCATGCGCAGAACCACAAGCCGCCTGATGCGCGGCATAGCAGTCCTCTCCGTCCTCGCCCTCGGCGCGACCGCCTGCGGCGACTCCGACGACAGTGCCGGCAATGAGCCGGTCTCCGCCGATGACATGCAGGCCGCCCTGGAGAAGGGCGGCACGGTCACGGTCTGGGCCTGGGAGCCGACGCTCAAGACGGTCGCCGCCGACTTCGAGAAGAAGTACCCCAAAGTCAAGATCAACCTCGTCGCCGAGCGGTCGGGCGACAAGCACTACACCGCCCTGACGAACGCCATCTCGGCCGAGAAGGGCGTCCCCGACGTCGCGCAGGTCGAGTACTTCGCGCTGAGCCAGTACGCCCTCACCAAGGGCCTCTCTGACCTGGCCCCCTTCGGCGCCGACAAGCTCAAGGACAAGTACACCCCCGGCCCGTGGAACGCCGTGAACGAGGGTGACGCCGTCTACGGCCTGCCGATGGACTCCGGCCCGATGGCGATGTTCTACAACAAGGCGGTCTTCGACAAGCACAAGGTCGCGGTCCCGACCACCTGGGACGAGTACGTGGACGCGGCCCGCAAGCTGCACAAGGCCGACCCCAAGGTCTACATCGCCGCCGACGCCGGTGACGCGGGCTTCACCACCAGCGCGCTGTGGCAGGCCGGTTCGCGTCCCTACAAGGTCGACGGCACCAATGTGAAGGTCGACTTCTCCGACGCCAAGGCCAAGAAGTACACCGACACCTGGCAGCCGCTCATCGACGAGAAGCTCGTCGCGCCCATCACCGGCTGGACCGACGACTGGTACAAGGGCCTGGGCGACGGCACCCTCGCCACCCTGACCACCGGCGCCTGGATGCCCGCCAACTTCGTCACCGGCGTGCCGCAGGCCTCCGGCGACTGGCGTGCGGCCCCGATGCCGGCCTGGACCAAGGGCGACAAGGCCAGCGCGGAGAACGGCGGCAGCTCCCTCGCCCTGCCCACGCTGGGCAAGAACAAGGAACTCGCCTACGCCTTCACTGAGTACGCGAACTCCGGCGAGGGCGTGCAGACCCGCATCGACGAGGGCGCCTTCCCGGCGACCAAGGCGGAGCTGGAGTCCCCGGAGTTCCAGAGCAAGGAGTTCGAGTACTTCGGCGGTCAGAAGGCCAACGAGATCTTCGCCGAGTCCGCGGCCAACGTGGCCGACGACTGGTCGTACCTGCCCTTCCAGCAGTACGCCAACTCGATCTTCAACGACACCGTCGGCAAGGCGTACGTCTCCAACACCAAGCTGTCCGAGGGTCTGAAGTCCTGGCAGGACGCCTCCGTGAAGTACGGCAAGGAGCAGGGCTTCACCGTCGAGTAGTCGAGGTACGCCCTCACGTCGCCGCCCGTGCCGCACACCGGAAGGACCACCATGATCTCCACCCTCCTGTCCCAGTTGCACGGGCCGGACGGTGACTCCACCCCACGCCTCGTGTACGGCGCCGACTACAACCCCGAGCAGTGGCCTCGTGAGGTGTGGGAGGAGGACGTACGGCTGATGCGTGAGGCCGGCGTCAACCTGGTCTCCGTGGGGATCTTCTCCTGGGCCCGCATCCAGCCGGCCCAGGACGAGTGGGACTTCGCCTGGCTTGACGAGGCCATGGACCTGCTGCACGCGGGCGGCATCGGGGTCGACCTCGCCACCGCCACCGCGTCCCCGCCACCCTGGCTCACCACGGCACATCCGGAGATCCTTCCGGTGACCGCCTCCGGTGAGACGGTGTGGCCGGGGGCGCGGCAGCACTGGCGGCCCACCTCGCCGGTGTTCCGGAAGTACGCGCTCAGCCTGGTGCGGAAGATGGCCGAGCGTTACGTCGGCCATCCCGCCCTGGTGGCCTGGCACATCTCCAACGAGCTGGGCTGCCACAACATCTACGACTACTCGGACGACGCAGCCCGTGCCTTCCGCGACTGGCTGCGCGCCCGCTACACCACGCTCGACGCCCTCAACCACGCCTGGGGGACGGCGTTCTGGTCCCAGCGCTACAGCGAGTGGGAGCAGATCCTGCCGCCCCGGCTGGCCGCCGCCCACCCGAACCCGACCCAGCAGCTGGACTTCAAGCGCTTCTCCTCCGACGCGCTGAAGGAGTACCTGCGCGCGGAACGGGACGTACTGCGGGAGATCACCCCCGACGTGCCGATCACCACCAACTTCATGGTGATGAACGGCACCAAGGGCATGAACTACCCGGACTGGGCGGGCGAGATCGACTTCGTCTCCAACGACCACTACGTCCACCCCGGCCCCCAGGACCGCGACGAGCTGTCCTTCTCCGCCAACCTGACCGGCGGCATAGCCGGCGGGCGGCCCTGGTTCCTCATGGAGCACTCCACCAGCGCCGTGAACTGGCAGCCCGTCAACGTCGCCAAGCGCCCCGGCGACCTGGCCCGCGACTCGCTGCTGCACGTCGCGCACGGCGCCGACGCCGTGTGTTACTTCCAGTGGCGGCAGTCTGCGGCCGGCGCCGAGAAGTACCACTCCGCGATGGTGCCGCACGCCGGCGAGGACAGCGACCTCTTCCGCGCGGTGGTGGCCCTCGGCGACACCCTCAAGACCCTGGCCCCGGTCGCGGGCAGCGAGCGCGAACCCGCCCCGGTGGGCATCGTCTTCGACTGGGAATCCTGGTGGGCGAGCGAACAGGACTCCCACCCCACCTCCCTGCTCGACTACCGCCAGGAAGCGCTCGACTGGTACTCCGCGCTCCTCGCCCTCGGTATCCGCGCCGACCTCGTCACCACCCGCAACGACCTCGACCGCTACCGGGTCCTGATCACACCCGTACTGCACGTCGTGCCCGCCGAACTCGCCAAGGAGCTCACGCGGTACGTCGAGAGCGGCGGCCACCTGGTCACCACGTACTTCTCCGGAGTCGTCGACGAGAACGACCACATCTGGCTCGGCGGCTACCCGGGAGCGCTGCGCGAACTGCTCGGCATCCGCATTGAGGAGTTCGGTCCGCTGCTCGACGGCGAGACCGTCGACCTGGATGGCGCCGGTACGGGCTCGCTGTGGACCGACCGGATCACCGTCACCGACCCGGAGGCGGAGGTCCTGGCCCACTACCGCACGGGTGCGTATGCCGACCGGCCCGCGGTGACCCGCCGGTCCACGGGCAGCGGTTCGGCCGCGTACGTCTCCACCCGGCTCGGTGTCGAAGGGCTCACCGCCCTGCTGCCGCGGCTGCTCGACCCGGCCGGCGTCGAGAGCGAACTGCCCGCCGCCGCACGCGGGTTGGTCGAGCAGACCGTACGCCGCGGCCCCGACGCCCGCTTCCTGTTCCTGGTCAACCGGACCGACGGGGCAGTGCCGCTGACCGGCCTCGCCGGAGAGGTCCTGCTCGGCACCACCGACGCCGACGGCGATCTCGTACTGGAACCCAGGGATGTCGCCGTACTGCGACAGCCCGCCACCTGAACCCCACCCCCGACTCCTCGGACAGCACCGCACCCGTCCGAGGGCCATCCCTCCTGCCCGACGGGCGGGAGGACGAGCACAGCGACCACCACCGCAGTTGGGAGCACTTGATGGCACGCCGTACCCGCAGCAGACGGCTCCTCGGAGCCGTCGGCCTCACCGCTCTGGCCACCGGGGCCGCCCTGGTCTCCGCCCCGTCGTCCACGGCACAGGTCGCGGCAGCGGACACCCCCTCCGTCACCGTCCGGCCCGACCCCTCCTACAAGCACGACAAGTTCGAGGGCTGGGGCACCAGCCTCGTCTGGTTCGCGAACGCCACCGGCGACTACCCGCCGGCGATACGGGAGAAGCTGGCGAAGCTCCTCTTCGACGACAGCGGTCTTGCCCTGAACATCGCCCGCTACAACATCGGCGGTGGCAACGCCCCGGACGTCAAGGACTACCTGCGTGCCGGCGGCGCCGTGGAGGGCTGGTGGAAGGCCCCGGCGGGCACCACCCGCGAGGACACCGACTGGTGGAGCGCCGAGGACAAGAACGACTGGAACCCGAAGGCCGACGCCACCCAGCGCTGGTGGGTGGACCGGATCAAGAAGGACATTACCCACTGGGAGACGTTCAGCAACTCTCCGCCCTGGTTCATGACGGAAAGCGGCTACGTCTCCGGCGGCTTCGACTCCAAGACCGACCAGCTGAAGCCCGAGTCCGTCGAGGACTTCGCGAAGTACCTGGTGGGCGCCACCGAGCGCCTTGAGAAGGCCCACAAGATCGACGTCGACACCCTCGACCCGTTCAACGAGCCGAACACCGACTACTGGGGCACCCGCCTGGGACCCGACGGCGAGCCCGTCGGCGGCCGTCAGGAAGGCGCCCACATGGGCCCCGAACTCCAGCAGAAGGTGCTCCGCGCGCTGGCCCCGGTCCTGGACGAGTCCCGTACCGACGCGGAGATCTCCGCGATGGACGAGACCAACCCGAACATCTTCACCCAGAACTGGCTCAGCTACCCGCAGGAGGTGCGCGACCTCGTCGACCAGATGAACGTCCACACCTACGGCACCGGCGGCCGCACCAGCGCACGCGACCTCGCCAAGGCCGAGGACAAGCCGCTGTGGATGAGCGAGGTCGAGGGCGACTGGGGCGACGGCCAGAGCTTCACAGACATGCGGCCGGGCCTGGGCCTCGCCCAGCGCATGGTCGACGACCTGCGCGAACTGGAGCCCAGCGCCTGGGTGTTCTGGCAGCCGGTCGAAGACTACGACAACATGAAGCCCGGCGGGGAGTCCGCGAAGGGCGGCAACTGGGGCAGCATCCAGCTCCCGTTCAGCTGCACCTCCGAGGACACCCTCGAGTCGTGCCCGATCTACACCAACACGAAGTTCGACACCGCCCGGAACTTCACGCACTACATCAAGCCCGGCGACCGGCTGATCCAGGTGAACGACACCTCCAGCGCCGCCGCCGTCTCCAAGAAGGGCGACGGGGCGAGCGTCGTCCACGTCAACAGCACCACCGAGGCCCGTTCGGTCACCGTCGACCTGTCGAAGTTCGGCAAGGTCAGCCGCAACGCCACCGTCACCCCCGTGGTGACCAGCGCCGACAACAAGCTCGAGCGGCACAAGCCCATCAAGGTCAGCGACCGCAAGGCCACCTTCACCGTGCCCGCCCAGTCGGTGACCTCCTTCGTCGTCAAGGGCGTGTCGGGTGTCGCCAAGGACGCCGCGCTGCTCCAGAAGGGCCACACCTACGAGCTGACCGGTGTGCAGAGCGGCAAGGCACTGACCGTCGCCGACAACGGCACCAACCTGGTCATCAGGTCGGCCGCCACGGGCACGGCCAACGCCGGCCAGCAGTGGCAGCTGCGGCAGATCAGCGGTGACACGGACAACCGTCAGCGGTACGTCTTCACCAACCCGGTGGAGGGCAAGCGCCTCGCCGTCCGTGACGGCGCCCCGGTGGTGGAGCCCGACAGCGGCCGCCGCGACAAGGCCACCCAGTGGATCATGTCGACCACCGGTGACGGCACGTTCACCCTCGTCAACGCCGCCACCGGCCGCCTCCTGGAGGTCGGCGGACAGGCCACCAACGAGGGCGCAGCAGTGACGCTGTGGACCCCGAACTCCGGCTCCAACCAGCGCTGGAGGGTCACGGACGTGACCGACTGATCCACGAGCACCTGTGCGTGGGGCGTGACGCCTCCGGTCCGGCGGCCGGAGGCGTCACGTTTTTCTGCGGTACTGGTGTGGTGGTAGGTCTCATGGCCGAGGGCTCCTGGGACGAAAATCCCATGTACGGGGCGCGAGCCGGTTGAGAGCATGACTGTCATGCTCAGAGCCGCCGTAGAGAGACCCGTGTCCCGCCGTTCCGCGCCGCCCGCCTGGGTGGTGGTCGCGCTCGCCTGCGCGGGGCAGTTCCTCGTGGTCCTCGACATCTCCGTGGTCAATGTGGCGTTGCCGTCGATGCGGGCCGACCTGGGGCTGAGCGCGCCGGGCCTCCAGTGGGTCGTCAACGCGTACACGATCGCCTTCGCCGGATTCATGCTGCTCGGCGGGCGGGCGGGGGACCTGTACGGGCGCAAGCGGATGTTCCTGATCGGGCTCGCCCTCTTCACGTTCGCGTCCCTCGGCGGCGGACTGGCCCAGGCGGAGTGGCAGCTGCTGCTCGCGCGGGCCGTGCAGGGGCTCGGGGCGGCGGTGCTCGCGCCCTCGACGCTGACGATCCTGACGTCGGCCGTACCGGAAGGGGCGGCACGTGCGCGGGCCATCGCGACCTGGACCGCCGTCGGCGCGGGCGGCGGTGCGGCGGGCGGGCTCGTCGGCGGGCTGCTGGTCGAGGGGCTGTCATGGCGGTGGGTGCTGCTGATCAACGTGCCCGTCGGCGCCGTCGTACTGGCCGGCGCCCTGCGGTGGCTCCCCGAGAGCCGGGCCGGCGACGGACGGCGGCTCGATCTGCCGGGGGCGCTGCTGGTCACGGCGGGGCTCGCGACCCTCGCGTACGGGATCGTGCAGACCGAGACTGAGGGCTGGACGTCCTCCGCGACCCTCGTCCCGCTGCTCGCCGGGGTCGCGCTGATCGGGTTCTTCCTGCTGGTCGAGGCGCGGACGAAGGCGCCGCTGATGCCGCTGAAGCTGTTCCGCATACGGTCCGTGGCGTCGGCGAACGTGGCGATGTTCCTGTGCGGCGCGGCCATGATCTGCATGTGGTTCCTCATGACCCTGTACACCCAGAACGTGCTCGGCTACACGCCCCTGGAGGGCGGGCTCGCGCTCATGCCCAGCTCGCTCGCGGTGGTGCTGGGCTCGAAGGTCGCGCCCCGCTTCATGCGGGTCCTCGGGGCGCGCCATGTCGCGGTGATCGGGACGCTGGTGGCCGCCGTCGGCTTCGGCTGGCAGTCGACGATGAGCGCGGACGGCACGTATCTCACGGCGATCATGTTCCCCGGGATCCTGATGATGCTCGGCGCCGGACTGTCCGCGACACCGCTCGGCTCGCTGGCCACGTCGGGGGCGGCACCGGGGGACGCCGGCCTGGTCTCCGGGCTGGTCAACACCTCGCGCACGATGGGCGGTTCGCTCGGCCTCTCGGTGATGTCGACGATCGCGGCGGCCCGGACCGGGGGCGGCACATCGGCCACGGCCCTGACGGAGGGGTACGCACTGGCCTTCCGTACGGGCACGGGAGTACTGCTCGGCGGTGCGGTGCTGATGCTGCTGTGGCTGCCGAGGCGCTCCGCTGGGTGAGGCGGTTTCGAAGCTGCGGGTTCGTTGTGGCTGGTCGCGCCCACGCGGCGGAGCCGCAAATTGATACAGCCCCGCGCCCCTAACCCTCGCCAGGGGGTGGGGGTGACAGTCGTGTCGCGGCTGCGGGCGCGTTGTGGCTGGTCGCGCAGTTCCCCGCGTCCCTAAGAGGCCTGCGGCCTTCTTAGGGCCTGCGGCCCTCTCGGGGCGCGGTGCCTCAGAGCCAGCCCTGCTGCCGGGCCTCCCGCATCGCCTCCATGCGGTTGCGGGTGCCCGTCTTGCCGATCGCGGAGGACAGGTAGTTGCGGACCGTGGACTCGGAGAGGTGGAGCCGGGCGGCGATGTCGGCGACGGTCGACCCGTCGGCGGAGGCCTTCAGCACATCGCACTCGCGGGCCGTGAGCGGACTCGGCCCGGCACTCAACGCGGCCGCCGCGAGCGCTGGATCGATCACCGTCTCGCCGGTCAGTACCCGTCGAATCGAGGCGGCCAGCTCCTCCACGGGCCCGTCCTTCACCAGAAACCCCGCGGCGCCCGCCTCCATGGCCCGCCGCAGATACCCCGGCCGGCCGAACGTGGTGAGGATCAGCACCCGGCAGTCGGGCACCTCGTCCCGCAGCCGCGCGGCGGCGTCGAGCCCGCTGATCCCCGGCAGCTCGATGTCCAGCAACGCGACATCGGGCCGCGACTCCAGGGCCGCGTCCACGATCACGTCCCCCGCCGCCACCTGCGCGACCACCTCGATGTCCTCCTCAAGACCGAGCAGTAAGGCGAGGGCGCCCCGCATCATCCCCTGGTCCTCGGCGAGCAGCACGCGGATGGACTTGGCGGGCCGGTGGTCCCGGGGCATCTCGTTCACGGCCCAAGCGTAGGCCGGGCGGACGCACTCCGATCAGGGCCCTTCAGGCCGCTGTCCCCGGCAGCTTCAGCACGCGCGCCCCCTCCGAAACGTCCGCCGGGTCCCCCTCCTCACCCAACTCCGCCGTTTCCACCGGCAGTTCCGCCGTCACCACGAAGCCGCCCCGTGGACCGGGCCCCGCCTCCAGCGAGCCGCCCGCCGCCGCGAGGCGTTCCGTGAGGCCCTTGATCCCCGTGCCGCCGATGCCGGAGAGGAGCGGAGGCGGCTCGGCGGACTGTCCGCGGCCGTCGTCCGAGATGCGTACGCGGACGCGTTCCGCGGCGACCTCGACCGCGATCTCGCAGCGGGTCGCGCCGCTGTGGCGTACGGCGTTGGTGACGGCCTCGCGGATCACCCAGCCCAGCAGCGCTTCCGTCCGGGCGGCGAGGGGTGGGCCCGACTGGCGTACGACCGGTTCGATGCCGACGGCCTGCAACGCCGAGCGGGCCCGGTCGAGTTCGGTGGCCAGGCTGCCCTCGCGGTAGCCGGTCACCGCCTCGCGGATCTCCGTGAGCGCCTGGCGGCCCACCGACTCGATGTCCCCGACCTGGACGAGCGCCGCGTCCAGGTCGCGGTGGATCAGACGGCGGACTGCCTCCGACTTCACCACGATCACGGAGAGGGTGTGGCCGAGCAGATCGTGCAGGTCGCGGGAGAAGCGGAGCCGTTCCTCCTCGACGGCGCGGCGGGCCAACTCCTCGCGGGCGGCGCGGAGTTCACGTACGGCCTCGGAGAGGGAGAGGATCGCCGCGGTCACCATGGTGGAGAGGAAGGTGCCGTACGCGACGTTCACCGCACCCCAGCCGTCCCGGACCGCGGCCACGGCACCCGCGAGCAGACTCAGGCCGACGCCGACCCTGCCGAGCCACGGGCCTCGTACGATCGCGCCCGTCGCCAGGCCGAGCAGCGGAAAGAAGAGCAGCCAGCTGTCGCCGTAGACGATGGCCAGCGTGCAGGTCACCGCCCCCAGCGCGATCAGCATCAGGCGCGTGGAGCGGGCCTCGCGCGCCTCCTTCGCGAAGGCGCGGAACACCAGCGCGATGTAGAGGGAGTTGAAGGCCAGCAGGCCGATGCCGCCGATCCAGGGGTTCGGGGTCTTGCCCTGGAACAGGTTGGAGAAGGCGCCCAGGCCCATCAGAAGCCAGGGGAGGAGGGCGAAGCCGCTGGGCGGCCGGCCGAGCTCCTCCGGCGGCCGGCCGGTCTTCTTCCGGGCGCGCTCACAGCCCTCGGCGTGCCGCAAGGCCAGCCAGTAATTGACCCTGGTCATCCAGGACATGCCTTGCCCCCGTTCAGACGGTTTCAGACGGTTCGTGCGGTCCTGCGGTACGCAGTCACAGCGTACGAGCCGAAGGCCAGCAGCCAGAGGCTCAGCACCACAACCGCCCCCAGGCTCGGCGCGTGCCCGTCGGCGACCGCCGTGCCGAGCTGCGCGAACCGGTTCGTCGGTGTGTACGCGGACAGCGAGCGCAGCCACTCCGGGAAGAGGACGAGCGGGAACCACAGGCCGCCGACCACGGCCAGCACCAGGTTGCACCCCATGTTCACGACGCCCGTGGTCTGCGCGGTCAGCCGGTAGCCGTTGCCGAGACCGAGCAGCGTGAACGGGATCGAGCCCAGCCACAGCAGCAGCGCGATCACCGCCCACTTCCACAGATCCAGCCGTACGCCATTGACGAGACAGCCCGCCGCCAGCACCGCGACGATCGCGGGCAGCACCGTCACCGCCCCGGTCAGCGCCCGGCCGATCACCACCTGGCGCGGAGTCATCGGTGTGATCCGCAACTGCCGCAGCCAGCCGGTCGACTTGTCCTCGGCGACCCCGGCACCGGTGTTCAGAGCCGAGCCCATCGCGCCGTACGCGGCCATGCCGACCATCGAGACGGTCTTCCAGCCGCTGTCGGCGCCGTCACCGAGGTTGGTGAACAGCATGTACATCGTCACCGGCATCACGACGGTGCCGATCACAAAGCCGGGGTCGCGCAGCGTCCGGCGCACTTCGAGCCGCAGGTAGTCCCACATCACACCGACTCCAGGACACCCGACGAGCCCGACGTCAGCGCCAGGAACGCGTCGTCCAGCGACGCGGGCGCGACCTCCAGGCCGCGTATGGCACCCATCCCGGCGAGCGCGATCACTGTCGCGTCCGAGTCCTCCGTACGCAGCCGGGCCCGGTCCCCGCGCACCTCCACCGACACCACTCCGGGCAGCAGGGTCAGACCCTCGGTGGGGCGGCCCGCCAGGTCGAAGGCGACCAGGTTGCCGCCCGCCGCCCGCCTGAGCTGCTCACCGCTGCCGTCGGCGACGATGCGGCCCCGGTCGATGACCACGATCCGGTCGGCGTTGGCGTCCGCCTCCTCCAGGTAGTGCGTGGAGAACAGGACGGTGTGGCCGCGCCGCGCGTACGCCCGCATCGAGTCCCAGAAGGCGTACCGCGCCTCCACGTCCAGCGCGGCGGTGGGCTCGTCGAGCACGATCAGCGCAGGGTTCCCGATGAGCGCGACCGCGAACCGCACCCGCTGCGTCTGGCCCCCGGAGAGCCGGTCGACGCGCCGGCCGGCCAACTCGGCGATACCCGCGAGCTCCAGTGCCTCGGCGACGGGCATCGGCGCCGGATACGTACGGGCGACGAATCCGACCAGCTCGCCCACGGTCACCCGCGGCACCGGCCGGCCGTCCTGCAGCATGGCGCCCACCCGGCCCGCGCGTGCGGCCTCTTCCGGCGCCGCGCCGAAGAGCCGTACGACACCCTCGTCGGGCTCGTTCAGGCCGAGGAGCAGCGAGATCGCGGTGGACTTGCCGGCGCCGTTGCGGCCGAGCAGCGCGACGGTCTCGCCGCGCGCCATCTCCAGATCGATCCCGTCCACGGCCCGTACCGAGCCGAAGGTCTTGACCGCCCCCGTGAAGGACACGGCCTGATGTGTCCCAGTCGTTTTCGTCATGGGTGTGACGCTACGAATCCGGGGGCAGGGTGCGGCAGATGCGCTTGTACGGACTCGAGCGGGACAAATGTCACTGCCCGCTCCCTAAGCGGTCTCGGGGAGGTGAGGCACGCCCCCACGCCGCCCGGCACGGCACCTCGCCGCACTGCCGCATCACCCAAGTACGTCCAGTACGAGGGCGATGCGGCAGCACGCCGATGCACCGCACCGGACGACGCGGGAACGCACCCCACCTCCCCGAGACCGCTTAGCCCGAGTCAGCTCATCTGACATGGTGTCAGAAGTCTTCACAAGTACTGGGAGCTGGGCTATACAGAGGGTCGCCGTACTGGAACGCGTTCTAGAACGGGCGGGTTCCGCGGCCCGAGGTCGACCTCGGTGCGTCCGACGGTGCGGACGGCCGCACCGAGGTCTTCTCCGCCGAAGATCCGCCAGCAGTCAGGAGCCGCATGCCCATCGACCCCGCCAAGGCCCTCGCCGCCGAGCCCCGGACCGGCGAGATCGCCTGGAGCCACAAGGACGTTCAGCTCTACCACCTGGGAATCGGCGCGGGCGTCCCGGCGACCGACCCCGACGAGCTGCGCTACACCCTCGAGTCCAGGCTGCACGTCCTGCCGAGCTTCGCGACCGTCGCGGGCGCGGGCTCCCCGGGCGTGATCGGCGGACTGTCCATGCCGGGCGTCGAGGTCGACCTCGCCCACGTCCTGCACGGCGGCCAGAGCATCGAGCTGCACCGCCCGATCCCCGCCGAGGGCAGGGCGCTCGCCACCTCACGGATCGCGGCCGTGTACGACAAAGGCAAGGCCGCCATCCTCGTCATGCGCACCGAAGTCGCCGACGACGAGGGTCCGTTGTGGACGAACGACGCCCAGATCTTCGTACGCGGCGAAGGCGGCTTCGGCGGCGAACGCGGCCCCTCCACCCGCCTCGACCCGCCGACAGGCGACCCGAGCAGGGAAGTCGAGCGGCACGTCCGCGAGGACCAGGCCCTGCTCTACCGCCTCTCCGGCGACTGGAACCCGCTGCACGCCGACCCGGAGTTCGCCAAGCGCGCCGGGTTCGACCGGCCGATCCTGCACGGGCTGTGCACGTACGGGATCACGCTCAAGGCGGTCGTCGACACGCTGCTCGGCGGCGATGTGGCACGGGTCCGCTCCTACAGCACACGCTTCGCCGGGGTCGTCTTCCCCGGTGAGACCCTCCGCATCCGCATGTGGCAGCAGGACGGCAGGGTCCAGGTGACGGTGACGGCGGTCGAGCGGGACGACGCGCCGGTGCTGGCCGACACCATCGTCGAACACGCTTGAACTCTTGAGGGGAGCCGCACCATGCGGGCAGCCGTACTGCACGAGATCGGCCAGGACAAGCTGGAGGTACTCGACGACGTCGAGGCGGCAGGTTTCGGCCCCGGCCGGGTGAAGATCCGGGTACGGGCCACCGGACTGTGTCACTCGGACCTCTCGGCGATGTCCGGGGTCCTGCCGCAGCCGGGGCCGTTCGTGCCCGGGCACGAGGGGGCGGGCGAGATCCTCGACGTCGGCGAAGGCGTCACGAACGTCAAACCCGGCGACCGCGTCGTCGTCTGCTGGCTGCCCGCCTGCAACGCCTGCCCCGCCTGCAAACGCGGCCAGACCGAACTGTGCCTGGCCGGATTCATGAACGCGGGCACGCCCAACTTCAAGCGCCCCGCAGGAGATGTCTTCGGCATGGCGGGCACCGGCACCTTCACCGAGGAGGTCGTGGTCGACGCGGGCTGCGCCGTGCCCATCCCGGACGACGTGCCCTTCGACATCGCGGCCCTCATCGGCTGCGGGGTCACCACGGGACTCGGCGCCGCCCTCAACACCGCCGATGTGGAAGCCGGTTCGTCGGTCGCCGTCATCGGCTGCGGCGGCGTCGGCATCTCCGCGATCCAGGGCGCGCGGCTCAAGGGCGCCGCCGAGATCGTCGCCGTCGACCCGGTGGCCTCACGCCGCGAGTCCGCGCTGAAGTTCGGCGCCACCAGGGCCGTGTCGCCGGACGAACTCCCCGACACCAAGCAGTCGTTGACGGCGGGCGAGGGCTTCGACTACGTCTTCGAGGTCGTCGGCAAGTCCGCCACCGCCCGCACCGCGTACGAGAACACCCGCCGCGGCGGCACGCTGGTCGTCGTCGGCGCAGGCGCCATGGACGACTTCCTGCAGCTCAGCATGTTCGAGCTGTTCTTCGACGAGAAGCGGATCCTGCCGAGCATGTACGGCGGCGGGGACGTCCTGCGTTCGTACGAGCGGACCATCGCGCTGTGGCGTGCCGGACGCATCGACCTGGAGGGGCTGATCACCCACCGGGTGCCGCTGAGCGAGATCAACGAGGCGTTGGACCAGATGCGTACGGGAGTCGCACTCCGTACGTGCATCGAAATCTGACCTCCGAACCACCAACTGCCGCTACCCGAAAGGACTTTGATGTCACTGCCGCTTGAGGGCCGGGCCGCGATCGTCACGGGTGCGGGCCGCGGGCTCGGCCGGGCGGAGGCGCTGGAACTCGCCCGGCTCGGCGCCGCCGTCGTCGTCAACGACTTCGGCCAGCCGGGCCGGGACGGCTCCGGCGACGCCTCGGCCGGACCGGCCGAGGAGGTCGCGAACGAGATCCGTCAGGCCGGCGGTCGCGCCGTCGCCCACACCGGCGACGTGGCCGATCACCAACAGGCCTGGGGACTGGTCGAGTTGGCGGTCGCCACGTTCGGGCAGCTCGACATCCTCGTCAACAACGCGGGCATCCTGCGCGACAAGATGGTCTTCTCGATGTCCGAGGACGAGTGGGACTCCGTCATCCGCGTCCACCTGAAAGGCCACTTCAACACGACCCACTTCGCCTCCGCACACTGGCGCAACCGCTCCAAGGCGGCAGGCGCCCCGGTGTACGGGCGGATCGTCAACACCTCCTCCGAGGCGTTCCTCGCGGGCTCCGCCGGCCAACCCAACTACGCGGCGGCCAAAGGCGGAATCGTCGGCCTCACCACCTCCACGGCCCTGGCACTCGCGAAGTACGGCGTCACCGCGAACGTGATCTGCCCCCGCGCCCGCACCCGGATGACCGCGGACGTCTTCGCCGGTTCCGGGGAGCCGACCGACGGCCTCGACCCACTCGCCCCCGAGCATGTCGCCCCGCTGGTCGGCTACTTGGCCTCACCCGCCGCCTCACGCATCAACGGCCAGCTCCTGGTAGTCCACAGCGGCATGGTCGCAATCGTCGAACGCCCCCGGGTAACAGCCAAGTTCGACACCAAGCAGGACGCTTTCAGCTACGACGAGTTGGACACCCTCCTCACCCCGCACTACGCAGAACGCCCACCGAGCGAGACGTTCGCAGCGGCGGAGGTGCTTGGCCTCAAGCACGAAACGTTCACCTGACGCCTACCGGGTGGGTGGGTTCGGTTCGCTGGCGACTGCGGGTCCGTCGTGGCTGGTCGCGCAGTTCCCCGCGCCCCTAAAAAGCCTGCGGCTACCCGCGCCCCGGGAAAGCACGTGCCCTGGAAGAGCCCGTACCCCCAACTACCCGCAGCCTCCCTCCGGCGGGAGGGGCCGTGGTCCGGTGCGTCGTATGCCCGTCGCTTAGGTTCGGTCTCGGAGAACCAGGACCGTGTACCAGCTCCGGGTCGTATGCCCGGCCTGCGACGGGCTGACGCACCGGCCCACGGCCCCGACCCACCACGCACCTAAGGGGCGCGGGGAACGGCGCGACCAGCCACCACGCACCCGCAGCCGCCCAACCGCCGGAGGCACCCCGCGGGGAACGGCGCGACCAGCCACAACGCACCCGCACCCGACAACGAACCCAACCGCTCAACCGCCGGAGGCACCTGCGGAGCGCTCAGTCCTCGCTCGGCCCGGCCGGCTTACGGTGCCGGCCACGAGGCGCAGCCTCGTCATCCGACGCGGAAACGGGCCCCCGATGCCGGCCACGGCCACCGTCGGCCGACTGGGACATCGCCATCCGCGGGTCCCGCGGATCGCCGCCCGCCACACGCGGGTCGGTAGCCGTGTCGCTTACGTCGTTCATGTGGAAATTCACCCCGTCAACAAGATCCTTCTTTGCAGCGCGGGCGAGTCTAGTGGGCGCTCTTTTGGCCGGTGAGGGGTGGTGGGGATCTACTCGACGGTCACTTCTTCGGCGCCCGCTCGACCGGCGCGGCCGGCCTGTGCCAACCGCCGTCCGGCGAAGGCGCTCGAGAGCTTCCGTACGGTGAGCGGCGCCTGTTGCAGGGGCACGGGACGGGCCGAGGAGGGAAGCTCATCCGAGGGTTCCGCGGGGTCCTCCATGGATCCCACGGGATCTGAGGAACCCGGGGAATCGGGGGAGCCGGGCGAATCCGACGACTCCGAGGGACCCGTAACCAGTGACGGCTCCTCCGCCCCCTCCGCAGGCGCCACCACCCGTGACACCCCGCACGGCAGCGCCACCGTCGCGTACGGCAGTCGAAGCACCCCGTCCCTGGTCCACAGCCCGGCCCCCGTCAACCACCCCTCAGGCGCGGCCAGTTGGTGCACCCGTCGCTCGACCGGCCGCCACACCCCGAGCCAACTGCCACCGCCCGCGCCATCGATCCGCAGCGCTACCGCGCAGCACTCTGGCGTCAGCATCTGCCCTGGCTGGATAGCGAACGGCGCCACCGTGTGGCCAGCCAACCGCAGCGAGTCCGGGAAGCGCACCGGCAGCGTGCTGCCCAACACACCCCACCCGAGCCGGTCCTGACCAGGCGACGCCGCGTCCGAGCGGATCAGCAGCAGCCCGCTGTCGGCGTCCGCGAGCAGCAGCCGGTCGTTGCTCTCCTCGGCGATCTGCAGCAGTGGCGACACCTCGCCGCCGCGCTCCAGGTCGACCACCACCGTCTTGGTCCGGCCGTCCAACTCCCGATCCAGGGCGAGCAGTCGGTCCCCGCCGGACAGCCACACCCCGCCCGAGCAGCGCCCCGGCACCGTGGCGAGACGCTCGGGCCCGAAGGCGCCGCCCGCCACCAGCCACACGGAGGTGGAACTGGGACCCACGGCAACGGCGTACGCCCGAAGGCCGCCCGGCGCGGGCGGCAGCAACCGCAACTCCGTTGTCCCGTCCCGGCATTCCACCGCGCCGAGCGATATCTCACCCGTCCCCGGCCCTGTGGGATACAGCAGCGCGAACGTGTGCCGCCCCTCCGGCACCCGGTGGATGAGCACCCGCCCGTCCGCCATCGGCTGCACCTCCGTGCCGGGCTCCTCCGGCTGCTTGCCCGGCAGCGGTACGGCGTACGGCTCGGGGCCGTCCAGGGTCCAGCGCTCCGGGAACAAGGAGTCGCCGTGCGGGGCGAGACGGGCCGCGTAGGACCCGTCGGCGGTGATCACACCTCCTGCCCGCGTCCCGTTCTCGGCGGCGGATTCGATGGCACAGGCCGTCATCGTCTGGGTCACCTCCGGCCATGAAGGTAGTTTTCGTACGCACAGACGGAGCATCGACAGACAGACGCTTCACACATACGGGTGGCAATGTGGCGATTCGCCTGAGGAAATCAAGGCCTGTGTGCTGGCCGGGATTTGACGGTTTAAGGTGAGGCTCACCTAAGTATGGCCTGTGTGCTGCCCGAGACCGACCCTTGAGGCTGAGCCCTGGGCCCGATCCCGTGGAGTGTGTGCCTGATGTCCCTTCGACGACGCGGTGTTGCCGCCGTCGCCCTCGCCGTGGCCGCCGCGCTCTCACTCGCGGCCTGCGGCTCCGGTGACGGCGATTCCGGCTCCGGCTCCGGAAAGTCCGACAACGGCAGTGGCAGCAAGTCCGTCGCGCAGGGCGGCGAGGACTTCGCGAAGGCGGCCGAGGACACGGCCAAGATGGGCACGACGGCGAAGCCCGGCGAGTTCCCGCGCACCATCAAGCACGCGAGGGGCGAGACGGAGCTGAAGGCCGAGCCCAAGCGGGTCGTCGTCCTGGACGTCGGCGAGCTGGACAACGTCGTGTCGCTGGGCGTCAAGCCCGTCGGCTACGCGCCCACCGAGGGCTCGGTCGCCATCCCCTCGTACCTGAAGAAGGACGCGGGCACCCCCAAGGACGTCGGCACGATCAACGCCCTGAACCTGGAAGCGATCGCGAACCTCAAGCCCGACCTGATCCTCGGCAGCGAGCTGCGCGCCGCCAAGCTCTACCCGCAGCTCTCCCAGATCGCGCCCACCGTCTTCTCCATCCGCCCCGGCTTCACGTGGAAGGAGAACTACCTCCTCAACGCCGCCGCCCTCGACAAGACCGCCGAGGCGAAGGCCAAGCTCGCCGCGTACGAGAAGAAGGCCACGGCCCTCGGTGACGACCTGGGCGCCGACAAGCCCACCGTCACCATGCTCCGCTACATGCCGGGCATGATCCGCCTGTACGCGAAGGCGTCCTTCATCGGCACGATCCTCGACGACACCGGCATCCCGCGGCCCAAGAACCAGCAGATCAACGATCTCGCCGTGGAGATCAGCCCGGAGAAGATCGACGAGGCCGACGCCGACTGGGTCTTCACCGGCGTCTACGGCGACGCGAAGAAGACCGACCGCGCGAGCGCCGAGGACAACCCGCTCTGGAAGAAGCTCGGCGCGGTCGAGAACGGCCAGGCGAAGGACGTACCGGACGAGACCTGGTACCTCGGGCTCGGGGTCACCGCGGCGGACAAGGTACTGGACGACCTGCGCGGTTACCTCGTGAAGTGAGCCGGCGCCGACGGGGCACGCGGGAGAGGCGAGTAGCCTTTCCTACGTGCCCCGTCTGTCTGAAGTCATCGCCGCGCTCGAATCCCTCTGGCCCCCCGAGAGGGCGGAGGACTGGGACGCGGTCGGCACGGTCTGCGGAGACCCGGACCAGGAGGTCACGCGCGTACTGTTCGCCGTCGACCCGGTCCAGGAGATCGTGGACGAGGCGCTGAAGCTGGACGCGGACCTGCTGATCACCCACCATCCGCTCTATCTGCGCGGTACGACGACGGTGGCGGCCTCGACCTTCAAGGGCCGCGTCGTCCACACCCTCATCAAGAACGACATCGCGCTGCACGTCGCCCACACGAACGCCGACCGGGCGGATCCCGGGGTCAGCGACGCCCTCGCGGGCGCGCTGGACGTCCGGGTCGTACGGCCCCTCGTGCCGGACCCGACCGATCCCGAGGGCCGCCGGGGCCTCGGCCGCGTCTGCGAGCTGGACCATCCGCTGACCGTCGGCGAACTCGCCGAGCGCGCCGCCGAGCGGCTGCCCGCCACAGCGCAGGGCATCCGGGTCGCGGGCGACGCGGAGGCGCTCGTACGGACCGTCGCGGTGAGCGGCGGCTCCGGCGACATCCTCTTCGACGACGTACGCGCCGCCGGTGTCGACGCCTTCCTCACTGCGGACCTGCGCCACCACCCGGCCTCAGAGGCCCGCGCCCACAGTCCTCTCGCGCTGCTCGACGCGGCGCACTGGGCCACCGAATGGCCCTGGTGCGAGCTGGCCGCCTCCCAGCTCGACGAGATTTCCGACCGGAACGGATGGGGACTTCGCGTCCACGTCTCCAAGACGGTCACCGACCCCTGGACGACCCACGCGGCGTCCGCCCACCCGTCGCCCACCACCGCCCTTCCAAGGAGCGCTTCGCGCGCCCCCTCCGATTCGCACACCCCTGGAGCCCCCAACTGAACGCCGAGCCCGCCGACCAGATCCGACTTCTCGACGTCCAGGCCCTCGACGTACGCCTTCAGCAGCTGGCGCACAAGCGGAAGTCGCTGCCCGAGCACGCCGAGATCGAATCGCTGAACAAGGACCTCACCCAGCTGCGTGACCTGCTCGTCGCCGCGCAGACCGAGGAGAGCGACTGCACCCGCGAGCAGACGAAGGCCGAGCAGGACGTCGACCAGGTGCGCCAGCGCGCCGCCCGCGACCAGCAGCGCCTGGACTCCGGCGCCGTCACGTCCCCCAAGGACCTGGAGAACCTCCAGCACGAGATCGCCTCCCTAGCCAAGCGGCAGGGTGATCTGGAGGACGTGGTCCTGGAGATCATGGAGCGCCGCGAGTCCGCGCAGGAGCGGGTGGCCGAGCTGACCGGGCGGGTCACCTCCGTCCAGTCGAAGACCGACGACGCGTTGGGGCGGCGGGACGCGGCCCAGGAGTCCCTGGACAGCGAGATCGCCACGGCGACGAAGGAACGCGAGGTCATCGCGGCCTCGGTCCCCGCCGACCTGCTGAAGCTCTACGACAAGCTCCGCGAGCAGCAGGGCGGCATCGGCGCGGCCCGCCTCTACCAGCGCCGCTGCGAGGGCTGCCGCCTGGAGCTCAACATCACCGAGGTGAACGAGGTGAAGGCGGCGGCACGGGACGCGGTGCTGCGCTGCGAGAACTGCCGCCGCATTCTGGTCCGTACCTCCGAGTCCGGGCTGTAGGGGCTGCGCGTTGCGTGAGTCCGTGCGGGCGGCTCGGAACGTCGCCTCGGCCGCCGCGCCTCCTGATCTCGGGGCGCCCGTCACCTTCGTACTGCTGCGGCATGGGGAGACGCCGCTGACGCCTCAGAAGCGGTTTTCCGGGAGCGGTGGGAGCGATCCGGGGCTGTCGGAGGTGGGGCGGGGGCAGGCCGAACGGGTGGCGGAGGCGCTGGCCGGGCGGGGGAGCGTTCAGGAGATCGTCTCGTCGCCCCTTGCCCGCTGTCGCGAGACCGCGGGGATCGTCGCCGCGCGGCTCGGGCTGGACGTACGGCTTGAGGACGGGCTGCGGGAGACCGACTTCGGGGCCTGGGAAGGGCTGACCTTCGGGGAGGTTCGGGAGCGGTATCCGGAGGAGTTGGACGAGTGGCTGGCGGCGCCGGATGCCGAGCCGGCCGGCGGGGGCGAGAGCTTCGCGGCGGTGGCCGAGCGCGTGGCCACCGCCCGGGACAAGCTGCTCGCCGCCCACCTGGGCCGAACCGTTCTCGTGGTCTCCCACGTCACGCCCATCAAGACCCTCGTACGGCAGGCCCTCGGCGCTCCGCCCGAGTCCCTGTTCCGTATGGAGCTGTCGGCCGCCTCCCTCTCGGAGGTGGCGTACTACGCGGACGGGAATGCGAGCCTGCGGCTGCTCAACGACCAGTCCCATCTGGGCTGAGCGCTGCCGCCTCGCGGGCCAGCCCTTCGATCCGCGCCCAGTCCTTCGTGGCGATGGCATCCTCCGGCAGCATCCAAGTCCCGCCCACACAGCCGACATTGGGCAGCGCCAGATAGTCGGGCGCCGACGCGAGCCCGATCCCGCCCGTCGGGCAGAACCGAGCCTGCGGCAACGGCCCCGACAGGGACTTCAGATAGGCCGTACCGCCCGCCGCCTGAGCCGGGAAGAACTTCATCTCCCGCACCCCGCGCTCCAGCAGTGTCACCACCTCCGACGTGGTCGACACCCCCGGCAGGAACGGCACCCCCGACGCCCGCATCGCCTCCAGCAGTACGTCCGTCCAGCCCGGGCTCACCAGAAACCGCGCCCCGGCCGCCACCGACTCCGTCACCTGCTCCGGCGTAAGCACCGTCCCCGCCCCGACCACCGCGTCCGGCACCTCACCGGCGATCGCCCGGATCGCGTCCAACGCGGCCGGCGTCCGCAGCGTCACCTCGATCGCGGGCAGGCCACCCGCGACCAGCGCCCGCGCGAGCGGAACGGCGTCGGCGACATCGCCGACGACGACCACGGGGATGACGGGCGCGAGGTCCAGCAGGGAAGACGGTATGGGGAGGGAGGGCGATGCCGAGGGTGTGGGCGAGGGCGCATGCGGGGTCATGCGCTCCATGCTGCCCGTGGCAGGCAGTATACGCAAAGGTCATTGCGCATGCTGCAATGCCAGTTCAATGGACCTCGTCCACCAGCACATCCAGCGCCCACGCCGTCCCCGCCCGCCCCGGCGTCTCCGCTTCCACCGCATACCCAAGGTCCCGCAACGCCTCCACCAACTCCGCCGGCCCCTTCGGCGCGGCCCCGGCCAGCAGCAGGCTCCGTACGATCCGGCCCTTCGTCGCCTTGTTGAAGTGGCTGACCACCTTCCGGGTCGGCGCATGCAGCACCCGCACACTCGCCGTACGCCCCGCCACCTCCCCCTTCGGCTTCCACGCCGCCGCGTACGCGGAGGAACGCAGATCGAGCACGAGCCCGTTCCCGGCGGCCTCGGGCAGAACGGAGGCCATCGGCGTACGCCAATGCCCGCCCAGCGCCCCAAGGCCCGGCAGCTTCACGCCCATCGAGCAGCGATACGAGGGAATCCGGTCCGTCACGCGGACCGCGCCCCACAGCCCGGAGAAGACGAGCAGCGAACGCGCCGCTCGTCGCTTCGCCGCCGCGTCGAGCGAGGCCAGGTCAAGGGCGTCGTACAGCACCCCCGTGTAGATCTCCCCGGCGGGCCGCGCCCCCGCGGTCCAGAGCGCCGCGTTCTTGGCGACCTCGCCCCGCAGCCCCTCGCTCAGCCCGAGCACCCCGCGCGCCTTCTCCTCATCGCCCGCGCACAGCTCGACCAGCTCGTCGAGCACCGCCTGCCGCGCCTCGGCAAGCCCCGGCAGCGACAACGACTCCGGCTTCAGCGGCGCGCCCCGCCCGGAGGGTGCCTTTCCTTCGGACGGCGGCAGCAGCACGAGCACGGTGGTTCTCCTTCAGTACGTACGAGGGGCAGGCGCCAGCGTACGCATCTCGCGTATCGCCCGAACGAGTACGTCCGGCTCGTCGGCGTGGAAGCGGATCAGGCGTACGTCCCTGGGGCGGCCGAGGAAGGTCAAGTGCTGTATGGGTTCGGTCAGTTCGAGGGTGATCGTGGTCTGCGAGCCGATGGCCAGGTCGAGCTCGCCTTCGCACTTCTCGTGTGTGTAGCGCGTCTCGCGGCGTACGGACGCGATGACGTCCAGGGGGACGCGGAGGTCCACGTGGGCGGCCCGGCGGATACGCAGCGAAGTGTCGTCCAGGACGTGCGGGCGGCTCACGGAGGCCGCGTGCATGCCGACGACCATGAGCACGCCGTAGAGGTCGAGGACGAGTACGGGCCGCTCGACGACGGGCCAGGGCCGCAGGAGCACCGCCAGGGCGACCGTCTCGAGCACACACACGAAGCCGAATCCCAACATGGGCGCACCCTGACCCCGCGCGTACCCGAACGCCTTCCCGCTCCGGGTGCCGTGCGTCCGCCGGGCCGTCCAGAGGGCGATGCTCGCGAGCAGCCGCAGCTCGTGCTCGGCCAGGCGCCGAACGAGCCAGACGGCCTTCACCGCGCACCTCCTGCGTGGCGCTGCACGAGCAGCCGCATCGTGCGACGGATCGCCTCCGCCTGCGCGGGCGCGAAGTCGTCGAGGAAGGCCCGCAGGAAGCTGTGCTCGTCGCTTACGTTCCCGATGCCGAGCCCGTCCAGAGCGGAGTCCGGCAGGCAGGAGGCGAGCAGTTCGGCGGCCTCGTCCACGCGGGGGTCGCCCGGGTCGGCGTCGACGAGTGCGTCGAGCAGCGCGTACGCCTCGTGCGCCCGGTCCACCGCACCCGGCTCGCCGGCAAAGCTGCCCAGCGCGGACAGCAGCCGCTCCCGCTCCTCCGGGGGCGCGGCGGTGTCCAGCAGGGCGATGATCTCGCGGTCCTTGGCGGCCATGGGGGACTCGGGCAGCCCCGTCGAGGTCTGCGCCAAGTCGGCGAAGAGCACGGCCAGTTCGGGGGACACCGGCCCCTCGACGGGCAGCCGCCCCGCCTCGGCGTCGGCCAGCAGCGCCCGCAGCCGCGCCCGCCGCTCCCGGATCGCCGCCTCCTGTCGCGCCAGGTCGTCGTCAAGCTCGGCAAGCACCTCGGCGAGGTCGCGCCCCGCGTCGTCCGCGAGCACGTCCCGCACCTCGGCGAGCCCGAGCCCCAACTCCGTCAGCCGCCGGATCCGGGCGAGCGCGACGGCGTGCCGCAGCCCGTAGTCGCGGTAGCCGTTGGGCCGCCGCTCGGGTTCGGGCAACAGCCCGAGGTGGTGGTAGTGCCGCACGGTCCGCGTCGTAACACCGACGGCTGCGGCTAGCTCTCCGATTCGCATGCGGTCAGTAGAAACGTTGACGTTGCGGCGGGGTCAAGGGACGGCGAGCCGCACCGGGCATAGAGAAAGCCCGCGCGGGTGTTGCACGGAGCGTGCGAGGAGAGACAGCGATCAGCCGTGAGCAGGCCGTCTGGACCAGGGCGACCCTGGGCCGCACCGGCCGTCCGCTCGATCTCCTCACCGCTCGCTTCGACCGACACCGCTACGCGCCCCACGCCCACGAGGAGTTCACCATCGGCGTCTGCGTCGGCGGCTCCGAGATCATCGACTACCGCGGCGGCCGGCTCCAGCCGGGCCCCGGCTCGATCGTCGTCCTCGCCCCGGGAGAAGCGCACACCGGCGCCCCGGCCGCGTCCGACGGCTACGCCTACCGCGCCCTGTACGCCGAGACGGCCCTGCTCACCGAGGGGACGTGGAGCGTCCCGCACTTCCGCGAACCCGTCCTCGACGACCCCGAGCTGGCCGCCGCCCTGCGCCTCACGCACACCGAACTCAGCGCCTGCCCCGACCCGTTGGAGGCCGAGTCCCGCATCCCCTGGCTGCTCACCGCCCTCGCCCGCCGCCACTCCTCCGCCCGCCCGGTGTGCGACACGATCCCGGGCGCGGGCCGCCTGGCCGAGGCCGTACGCGACCGCCTGGCCGACGAACTCCTCGCCCCGCCCTCCCTCTCCGACCTGGCCGCCGACCTGGGCCTGTCCCGCTACCAGCTCCTGCGCGCCTTCCGTACGAGCACGGGCATGCCGCCGTACGCATGGCTCGCCCAGCACCGGGTGAACCGGGCCCGCGGGCTGCTGGAGTCCGGCCACCGCCCCGCCGAGGCCGCAGCGCTCGTGGGCTTCGCGGACCAGGCGCACCTGACGCGCTGGTTCCGCCGGGTGCTCGGGGTGACCCCGGCGGCGTACCGCAACAGCGTTCAAGACGCACGCCGCTGACCCGGCCGAGACTGCGCGCATGACTGCACGCGGCTGGTTCCTCTTCTCCCTCATGGGAGTGCTCTGGGGCATCCCCTACCTGATGATCAAAGTGACCATGGACGGTGGTCTGTCCCCGTCCATGGTGGTGTTCACGCGATGCGCGCTCGGCGCGGCACTGCTCCTGCCCTTCGCCATCCGGCAAGGGGGCCTGACCGACGTCGTACGAACGCACTGGCGCCCCATGCTGGCCTTCGCCTGCATCGAGATCATCGGCCCCTGGTGGACCCTGACCGACGCCGAACGCCACCTCTCCAGCTCGACGGCGGGCCTGCTGATCGCGGGCGTACCGATCGTGGGCGTGCTCCTGGCCCGCTACTTCGGCGACACGGAACGGCTCGGCGTCCGCCGCACGACCGGCCTGGCGCTGGGCCTGGGCGGAGTGGCGGTCCTCACCGTCCCCCACCTGACCGGTGGCAACGCCCGCTCGCTGACGGAAATGCTGGTGACGGTGGTGGGCTACGCAACGGCCCCCCTGATCATGACCCGCTACCTCAAGCCGGTCCCGACCCTCCAGCTGATAGCCCCGTGTCTGCTGCTCGCGGCGCTGGTGTACGCCCCCGCCGCGGCCGTGACGTGGCCCTCCGAGCTTCCTTCCACCGAGGTCCTGGCCTCCCTGGCCGGGCTGGGCGTGATCTGCACGGCCCTCGCCTTCGTCGTCTTCCTGGAACTGATCCGGGAGGCAGGACCGACGCGGGCGGTGGTCTTCACCTACGTCAATCCGGCCGTGGCGGTCTCGGCCGGCGTGGTGTTCCTGGACGAAGAGCTGACCGCGGGTGTGGTGGCTGCCTTCACGCTGATCCTGCTCGGCTCCTTCCTGGCCACAGCGTCGTCGCTCCCGTCGACCTCGGAACCGGGGCGGGGCGTACGCCCGGTACCATGGTCGACACGGCAGACGAGCCGGGCGGACGGTCGCGTGGAGGTCCCTGTGGACCTCCCCGAGGAACGTCCGGGCTCCACAGGGCAGGGTGGTGGCTAACGGCCACCCGGGGTGACCCGCGGGACAGTGCCACAGAAAACAGACCGCCGAGAGCTCCGGCTTTCGGTAAGGGTGAAACGGTGGTGTAAGAGACCACCAGCGCCTGAGGTGACTCAGGCGGCTAGGTAAACCCCACCCGGAGCAAGGTCAAGAGGAGCCGCCTCTTCGAAAGAAGGGCGACTCTGCGCGGACGTCCGAGGGCTGCCCGCCCGAGTCCGCGGGTAGACCGCACGAGGCCGGCGGCAACGTCGGCCCTAGATGGATGGCCGTCGCCGGAGGGTTCGCGAGAACCCTCCGGAACAGAACCCGGCGTACAGCCCGACTCGTCTGCCACTCAGGGCCGCTGACCAGCGAAAGTGCTGGTCATTGGCCCTTTTTCGCAGATCAGAAGACTGGATAAGACCCCGTTCCGTACTGGTTCAAACGGGGTCGCACGGCTACGTACGTAGCCACGAAAGTAGCCATGAAGAGTCGGACTGGAGATGGTGGTCGATCTCGTCGAGGGGCTGGCGGGCGGGGTGCACGTATCAGTCGTCCTCGCCCACTCCGCCGAGTTCCTTGATGCGCTCGGGCGACAGCCCGGTCAGCAGCGAGACGCTTGATTCCAGCCTTCCGTCGAGCACGGAACCCCACGCCTCCATCAGCTGCTCAGGCCCGTACGTCGCTGCCAGCCCGTCCACCGTGACCCCGGAGCGGGACACCGCGACCAGCGGGGTGTCCTCGTCAGCGCCGGGGACGGCCAGGGCGTCCCGAGCGAGCGATGCCAGGGCGCGACGGTCGAAGGAGCCGCGCTCGTGCCACTTGATCGAGCCGACAAACCCGATCTCGCGCGCCGGCGAACGGTCCGCCCCCACCAGGTCCACCTCGGGGTTGTTCGTACGAGGCCACCAGCCGCCCACTTCCCGCACCTGCGGCCATGTGTCGTCGGGGAGCAGCCGGGCCAAGGACTCCCTCACGACGGGTTCGATCGCCCGCCCGCGCCATGAGGTCCATCCGCGTTCGATGGCATCGACGACGATCCGGCTGCGCCCGCGCTCGATCTCCGGGAGCCCCTGCTCCAGGAAGGCGAGCCAGAAACGGAGGTAGGGATCGGCGACCCGGTAACGGCGGTCTCGGTCTCCGGGGCGGGCGGAGAGAGGGGTGTCGACGGCGACGAGTCGTTTGTCGGCGAGGGTGCGCAGGGCGGGGTTCAGCGAGCCGGGCGGGAGCGGTCGGTCGGCAGTCCCGGCTTTCGCGGCGATCGTCCCGAAGGTCCGCTCACCGCTTCCGATCACGGAGAGCACGTGTCTGGCCTGGAGGGCGGTGGGGAACTCGGCGGCCAGTGCCCGCTCGGCGGAGACGAGGAGGGGGGAGGTGGGGTCGTCGAGGGCGCGGGCGAGGAAGTCGGTGCGGCTCTCGCCTTCCTGCCACTCCTGGCAGATGAGTGGCAGGCCGCCGGTGATCAGATGGGCGTCGAAGGCCTCCGCGGCCGGGAGCCCGGTCATCGCCATGACCTCGGAGGGGGAGAGGGGTGCGAGGACCATCTCGACCCCTCGCTGGTGGAAGGGGCGGCCATAGGCGGAGAGCTGTTCCATCATCGCCAGGTCGCTGCCGATGAGGATGAGCAGCACGGGTTTGCGGCTCAGTACCCGGTCCCAGACGGTCTGCAGGGTGCCTTCCAGGACCGGGTCGCCTTCGAGCATCCAGGGCAGCTCGTCGAGTACGACGATGCTGGGGGCGTCGTCCGGGAGCACGGCGGCGAGCTGGCGTAGGGCGGTGTCCCATTCGGCGACGGTGGTGACGCCGGCGAGGAGGGTGGTGTCGGGCAGTGAGGAGTTCCGGACCTCGGTGAGGAAGCGGGTGCGTTCTCGTTGGGCGTCCTCGCCTCGGGTGGCCTGGTGTACGACGTACGGCACCTGGGCGCGCTCACAGAAGAGGTCCACGAGCCGCGACTTCCCGACCCGACGTCGGCCGCGGAGCAGCAGGGCCCGGCCGCGCTGGTCGCCGCGGCCCTCGCGCACCCAGGCGAGGTGGCGGTTCAGGGCGGTCAGCTCGGATTTGCGGCCGATGAAGCCTGGCATGGGTCACCTTTCGAAGATGCTCGTGTAGAGCATACTCAAGTCCACCATAGTATGTGAAATGTGAGTAGTGGCTTGACTGTACTGAGTGACATGCGGGTGCAGGGATGCAGTGCTGAGGCACTTGCCCGACCTGGACCCGGCTCTTACCTGTGCGGTCGCGGTCGGACCAGGGCTGGGTCCGACTTGATTGAGTGACGAAATCGTATGACTGAGTCAATATGGCCCTCATGGCTCATGTCTCAGCGGCCGAGCGTCGCCCTCAACTGATCAAAGCGGCCATCGACCTCATGAGCAGGGAGGGCGTCGCGGCCGGGAGCACGCGCGCCATCGGCACGGTCGTCAGCGAGGGCCGCCAAACCGCCCTCGCCCAGGCGCAGTTGGTCGACGCGACGGACCGTCTGCTCGCCCACGCCACCAGTAGCTGCATGCTCTTCCCGGTGCCTCCCCCTCAGGGGTGACCCTGGGCGGCGCGGCGGAGAACGGGACGCAGGACCTCGATGACGCCTGGGTCGTCCACCGTGGAGGGGATGCCGGCGTGCGTGGCGAAGCAGGTGACAACACCGGTCAGGAATCGAGAAGCCACGGCCGCCGAGCAGCCCATAGCGTGATGGCCATGGCAACCACCGCAACCACCACGTCCATTACATCCGTCACCCTCGAGGTGGCCGACCCTGAGGCCGCCCATCGCTTCCACACCCTCTTGGGAGTGGACACGCACATACGCCTGCGGGCGTCCGAGGCGCACTCCACCGGATTCCGCGGTTTCACCCTGGCGCTCACGGTGTCCCGGCCGGCCACCGTCGACAGCTTCATCAGCGCCGCCGTGGACGTCGGCGCCACGGTGCTGAAGCCCGCCGCGAAGTCGCTGTGGGGCTACGGCGGCGTCGTCCAGGCGCCGGACGGGACGATCTGGAAGGTCGCGACCTCGGCGAAGAAGGACACCGGCCCGGCCACCCGTGAGATCGACGAGATCGTCCTTCTGCTCGGCGTCGAGGACGTGAAGGCCAGCAAGCAGTTCTACGTCGGCCGAGGCCTGACCGTGGCCAGGAGCTTCGGCGGCAAGTACGCCGAGTTCGCCTCCGACGAGTCCAGCCCCGTCAAGCTGGCGCTGTACAAGCGCCGCGGCCTGGCCAAGGACCTCGGCGTCCCCGCCGACGGCACCGGTTCGCACCGCATCGTCCTCGGCAGCACTGCCGGCTCCTTCACCGACCCGGACGGATTCGCCTGGGAGGCCGCCACGTCGCTCACCCCCGCGCCGTCCACGGCGTCTGCACAGTTCTGACTCCCGGTCCTGAACTCCCGTCCCGACCTGCCTCATTCCTGTACGAGAGGAAGAGGCCTACGACCCGCACCTGGACGTCGACTTCAGCACTCATACGTGATCGTCATGGCCCGAACGTAGTGACCATCGGCAGTCGGATGCCAGGGCGAGCCGACACGCTGACCTCCTGCCGCTGTCAAGAAGGCCTCGGGCTTAGCGGCGCAAGGTGGTCTCCCGCTCCAGATGCGACAGCTTCTCGGGATTGCGCACGGCGTAGAGCCCGGTGACAAGGCCGTCGTCGATGCGCATCGCCATGACGGTGTCGATCTCGCCGCCCAGCCGGACGATCAGCGCCGGGTCGCCGTTGACCTGTGTCGGCTGCAGCGACATCGCGGCGGCGATCCTGCCAAGCACGTGGGCGACCTGGTCGGCCCCCACGACGGGCGCCAGTGCGGCCTGCACGACTCCGCCGCCGTCGGTCAGCAGGACGACGTCCGGCGCGAGGATGTCGAGCAGGTGTTGCAGGTCGCCCGTTTCGACCGCCCGTTGGAACGCCTCGACGGTGCGGCGAGTCTCAGCAGCGGAAGCGACCCCGCGCGGTCGGCGCGCGGCGACGTGGGCCCGTGCCCGGTGGGCGATCTGGCGGACCGCGGCCGGGCTCTTGTCGACGGCTTCGGCGATCTCGTCGTAGGCCAGGTCGAACACCTCGCGCAGTACGAACACCGCCCGCTCGGTCGGGGTGAGGGTCTCCAGCACCAGCAGCATCGCCATCGAGACGCTGTCGGCCAACTCGACGTCCTCGGCCACGTCGGGCGCGGTCAGCAGCGGTTCGGGCAGCCAGGGGCCGACGTAGGACTCTTTGCGCCGGCCGAGCGTGCGCAGATGGCTCAGCGCCTGCCGGGTGGTGATCCGGACCAGGTACGCACGCTGATCCCGCACGGTGTCGAGATCGACGCCCGCCCACCGTAACCAGGTCTCCTGCAGAACATCCTCGGCGTCGGCGGCCGAGCCGAGCATCTCGTAGGCGACGGTGAACAGCAGGTTGCGGTGGGCGATGAACGCCTGGGTGACGCTGTCCATGCGGTCGCCACGAGCGACCGGCTCGGATGTGTCCCTCGTCGAGTCGCTCGTAGTTCGGTCGTTCATCGCCGGCTCCTGCCCGTTCGCTCTCGACTGCGCCACACACGAGACGCCGGTCTCCACCGCTTTGTGACACCCGCGACCGGTGACGCACGCCACATCACCGCGCCGTCACAAGGATCAGGTCGTCGGCATCTTGTGTTCGTCCAGTGCAGCAGCACGCAACACCACGAGTGAGGACGACGTCATGGAACCCCGTTTCAACCTGTTCGACAGCCCGACCGCCGCGAAAGTCGCCAAGCGGTTCTACAACGCTTCGTTGCCCCTGGAACAGTCGACGCTGCCGAAGACCCTGCGGGAACTGGTGGCACTGCGGGTCAGCCAGATCAACGGCTGCGGTTTCTGCGTCGACATCCACACCAAGGAGGCCGCGGCCGCCGGTGAAACCGCGCTCCGGCTCAACCTGGTCGCCGCCTGGCGCCACAGCACCGTGTTCACCGAGGCCGAGCGGGCCGCGCTGGCGCTCGCCGAGGAGGGCACCCGGCTCGGCGACCACGGCGTGTCCGACGACACCTGGGCCGAGGTGCGCAAGCACTACGACGACGACCAGGTCGGTGCGCTGGTCTGCCTGGTCTCCCTGATCAACGCGGCCACCCGGATGAGCGTCATCGTGCACAACCCGGGGGGTTCGTACGAGCCCGGCATGTTCGCCAGTATGTCGAGCTGACCGGCCGGCGAAACGAGGCCCGTCCCAGGATGGTTCGATCCGGGCCGGGCCGCGCATGCCACAGACGACAGGGATTCGCACCGTCCCTTCCTGCGAAACGCTGCGCGCCGCCCACGCGAGAGCCCTGCCGTCCGAAAGGAACCGGCAGGGCTCTCGCGATCGTACGAGCGTCAGGCGCCCGGTCCCGACGAGGCCAGCCCGACGAGCCCCGCCCATGCCTCCCGCGACACCGTGACGACCGGCCCGGCGACGGCCTTGGAGTCCCGGACGTGCACAACTGCCGTACCGGCCGCGACCTCTACACAATCGCCGCCCTCGGCTCCGCTGTAGCTGCTCTTGAACCAGACGCGGCCGGATGCGACGGTCGAGGACTCAGCGTTGTTCATGGCGATCCCAGCAACCCTTCGACGAGTTCCAGTGACTCTCGCGGAGTGAGAGCCTGTGATCGGATGATCCCATAGCGCGCAGCGGCAAGAGCTGCCTGTTCTGGGTCGGTCTGAAGAGCGCTGGTTCCTTGTGCCTCGGCGTACACGAACCTCTTGCCGTCCTTGCGCGTGACGAGCGTGAACGGCCCGTCCACGCCGGCGCTCTCCTCGCAGTCGAGAGGCATGACCTGGATCTCGACGTTCCGCTTCTGTCCCATCAAGAGAAGCTGCTCCAACTGCCCACGCAGCACGTCCTTTCCGCCGTACGGGCGCCGCAACACCGACTCGTCCATCACGAAACTCAGCAGCGGCGCGGGCCACCGGTCGAAGATGTCCTGCCTGGCCAACCGCGCTGCCACTCGTTGCTCGATGGTCTCCTGGTCCAGCACTGGGCGCCTCATGGAGAGGAGCGCCCTCATGTACTCCTCGGTCTGGAGCAGGCCCTTGACCACAAGGGTGTCGTACGAGAGCAGCTCAATGGCCTCCTTCTCCAGCCCCACCATCCCCTGGAAGAACACCGGATACTGAGCTTGCTCCAACTCCTCCTTCCACACGCTCAGCAACCCGTCCGCCCCGAGCACCTCGTCCGCCCGGTCGATGGTCCGGGGCGACGGAATCCTCCGCCCCTGCTCGAACGACGCGACCGTCGAGGCCGAGTACCCGATCCGCCTCCCGAACTCCGCGCGGTCCATCCCCGCCCGCAGACGCAGCGTCTTCATGTTCTTCCCGAACGCGATGACCACGCCTTTCCCGGCCTCGTCCCCGGGCCGCCGCTCGCCCCCGTCGTCGCCCTCCCAGCCGTCCCCGAGGTGCACGACCGCTCCGCCGCCACCGTCCTGGACCGCCTCGGCCTCCGCACCCGTACGCTCCGCCATCAACTACCTCCTCCCCGGCCCAACGCCCCCGCAGTGGACGCCGTCACGCCGCGCGCCTCGTACCCGTGGACACACAGCGCGTACAGCCGGTCCGCGTCGGTGCGTCACCTCTGGTCACGCTACGCCACCACGAGGACCGTGGTGACCATGACGACCAACCCCGACAGCCCCACCGGCACCACCCAACTCACCACCCTCACCCCGTACTTGACCTCCGCCCCCGACCCCCGCGACCACACCTTCGAGATGCGCTTCACCTCCACACCCCGCGGAGCCCGTCTCGCCCGCCGCCTGGCAGCCGTCCGGCTGGACGCCTGGGGAGTCCCGTACGACACCGAAGCCCACGACGCGATCGTGCTGATCGTCGCCGAGTTGAGCACAAACGCCGTGACGCACGGCCACGTCCCCGGCCGGGACTTCCACCTCCGCCTGTGCCACACGGGGCGGACCGGGACCGCCCGCGTCGAGGTCACCGACACCCGCACCGAACGCGTACCGCCCCGGCCAGGAGCCCTCCCTGACCCCGCAGATGACGAAACCGGCCGGGGACTCCTCCTGGTCGACCGCCTCGCCACCCGCTGGGACTGGCACCCGCGCCCCGACGGCCCGGGCAAGACGATCTGGGCAGAGTGCGACATCCCTGGGAGAGCGGCCCCTGCACAGCCCTACAACTGACGCGGTCAGCCCGGCTCTTGGCTGACCAGCCGGTCCAGCATGCGCGGCAGGACGTACGGGGCGTTCAACGCCATGCCCCGGTCCCGGCGCCGGGACCGGTGTCGGACCGCAGGGAAGATTTCAGTAGCGCCCGAGTCATTTCAGTACGCCCTTCAGTGCCGCAGCGAAGATTTCAGTGCTGCGGCCTCGGAGACGAGGACGGCAACTATCCGGCCGTGTTCGATCGTCCTCCGGGTATGCCACACCCGAGCCCCGAACCGTCCCCAACTCCGCCTGCCTGGCCGCACTGTGGCCACGGCACCACCACGGAGGACCCGATTGGCTGCCGCGGCATCCACGTCCCCGGTCACACCGCATGCCTCGCCCACCTGGACGACGCCGACCGCAACGCCTACCTGGCTGGCCTGACCCCTGGCAGCGACATCGACCACCGCGGCACCACCTTCACCGGACCCCTTCTCCATGCCCTCCTCAACGCCCTCCACGACCCCGCCACCGGACACCCCCGCCTCGGCGGCGCCGTGTTCGCGTCGGCGATTTTTCAGGGCAATGCCGAGTTCAGCTCGGCGACCTTCGAGCGCGGCGCCCGGTTCGGGTCGGCAACTTTCGAGCGCGATGCCGGGTTCGGGTCGGTGACCTTCCAGGGCGATGCCGAGTTCGAGTCGGCGACCTTCGAGCGTGGCGCCGAGTTCGAGTCGGCGACCTTCGAGCGCGGCGCCTGGTTCAGGTCGGCGACCTTCCAGGGCGACGCCTGGTTCAGGTCGGCAACCTTCCAGGGCGACGCCTGGTTCGATTCGGCGACCTTTCACGGCGACGCCTGGTTCAGGTCGGCAACCTTCCAGGGCCTGGCCCGGTTCGACGAGGCGACCTTTCATAGCGATGCCGGGTTCCTGGCGGCGACCTTTCAGGGCCGCGCCTGGTTCGATTCGGCGACCTTTCATAGCGACGCCGGGTTCCTGGCGGCGACCTTTCAGGGCGACACGTGGTTCGGGCAGGCGGTTTTCGAGCGGTCGGCCAACCTCGGGCCGTTGGTGTGCGCGGGGCGGGTGGTGCTGTCCGGGGCGGTGTTCGGCGGCCCGGTGACCCTCTCGTTCGCCGCGCGCCGCCTGGAGTGTCGGCGGACGCGCTGGTCGTCAACGGCCGAGTTGCGTCTGCGCTACGCCACGGTGGACTTCGCCCACGCGGTCTTCGAATACCCCCTCACCATCGCCGCGGAGGCCGACCCCTTTGTGCTCCCCAACGGGCAGCCGGTGGCAGAGCAGACTCTTGCCGATGCGCCCGACGCCGCGGTGCGCATAGCCTCGCTGCGTGGCGTGGACGCGGCCCATCTGGTCCTCGCCGACGTCGACCTGTCGGGCTGCCTGTTCACCGGGACCGTGCATCTGGACCAGCTACGCCTGGAGGGCACCTGCTCCTTCGACAAGGTCCCGCTCAACACGCTGCGCTGGCACCCCGTACGGTTCACCCAGCGCCGCACTCTCGCCGAAGAACACCACTGGCGCGCTAGCCGGCCGACAGCGGTCCGGGGCTGGAACGTGGCGGTGCTCGGCGCCGGACACGTCGGACCGGCGCAGCTGGCGCCGGTGTACCGGGCGCTGCGCAAGGCGTTCGAGGACGGCAAGGACGAGCCGGGGGCGGCGGATTTCTACTACGGCGAGATGGAGATGCGCCGCCACGACCGCACCGGCACCTCCCGCGCCGAACGCGGACTGCTGCACGGCTACTGGATGCTGTCCGGCTATGGCCTGCGCGCCTCCCGGGCCCTGGGCTGGCTCGCTGCCGCCATGCTCGTCACCGTCGTGCTGCTGATGGGCTTCGGGCTCCCGAAGGACTCCCCGAAGCAGGAAGCGACCGGCACCGTGCCGCCCGGCGGCGGCAGGGTCACTTTCGAGATCGACAAGGCTGATCCCCAGAATCCCACGGGGGACCGGTTCACCGGCGAGCGCTTCGAGAAGGCCCTGAACGTCACACTCAACTCGGTGGTGTTCCGCTCCTCCGGCCAGGACCTGACCACCACCGGCACCTACCTCGAGATGGCGTCCCGCGTGACCGAGCCCGTCCTACTGGGCCTGGCGGTCCTGGCCGTCCGTAACCGCGTCAAACGCTGACCCCGGCGCCCCCACGGTCGGGGCGGCCCGACAACCGGGGCCACGTACCGGCGTGCCTTACAGCCCCGCCGCCGCACCATGCAGGTTCTTCGCCGCCAGAGCCAGCCCCTCGGTCTGGGAGTAGGCAGCGTCCTCGTGCTCGATATTGACCGCCATGTCCGGGTCGATCTCGGCGAGGGCGCGCAGGAACTCGGTCCAGTAGGGGACGTCATTGCCGAGGCCGACGGCGACGAACTTCCAGGCGGGGTTCTGAGGCCAGGCGTTGCACCAGAAGCCGTAGCCTGTGGGCACCTTGTCGGGCGCGTCCGCGGGTACGCGCGTGAACGACGTGTCCAGTACGCCGCGGATGTCGGCGCCGGGGCAGAGCGTCGCGTCCTTGGCGGCGGCGTGGAACACCAGCGGGCCCAGCCACTTGATGGAGGCGATGACGTCCATGCCCTGCCACATCAGGTGGGAGGGGTCCATCTCGGCGCCGATGTTCGTCGCGCCCGTCTCGTCGACGAGACGCTTGAGGGTGACGGGGGAGAAGACGACGTTGTGCGGGTGCATCTCGATGGCGACCCGGACGTCGTTCTCCCGGGCCAGCGCGTCGATCTCCTTCCAGAACTCGACGGCCACGCCCCACTGGTAGTCCAGTACGTCCATGTAGACGCCGTCCCACGGGTTCACGACCCAGGAGGGGTACTTGGCGTCGGGGTCGGAGCCCGGGGTGCCGGACATCGTCACGACGTGCTTCACCCCGAGAAGGCCCGCCAGGCGGATCGTACGGCGCAGGTCGTCGGCGTGCTTCGGGCCGACGCCGGGGAGCGGGTTGAGGGGGTTGCCGTTGCAGTTGAGGCCGGTCAGTTCCATGCCGCGGTCGGCGAAGGTCGCCAGGTACTCCTCGCGCGCTTTGGCCGAGGACAGGAGGAGGTCGACCGGGCAGTGCGGGGCGGGGATGAAGCCGCCGGTGTTGACCTCCGCGGAGGTCAGACCGTTCTCCTTGAGGATGTCGAGGGCTTCGGTGAGGGTGCGGTCGTGCAGGCAGGCGGTGTAGGCGCCGAGCTTGAGGGCCATGTGCGTACTCCTTGGATACGGGAGATCAGGTGGCGGGCGGAACCGTGACGGCGGAGCCGCCGCCCAGGGAGGACTCGACGACGGCCTGGATGATCTCCATGGTCCGCAGCGCGTCGGCGAACGTGGCGCAGGCCAGCCGCGGATCGGCGACCCCCGCGACCTGGTCGAGGAAGGCCCGGGCCTGGTAGGTGAAGTTGTCGGCGTTGCTGACGCCCACCCCCGGCGCCTCCATCGGGACTCCGCCCGCGAAGTACGGCAGCTGCGGGCCGGCGATGATCTGCCGCGCGCCGCGCGTACGGGCCTCGGGCTGAGCGTCGTCGAAGAGGTACTCGGCGGGCCGGTGCTGGTCGAACGCGGCCCGCCCGCCCAGGCCCAGGACGTCGAAGGAGAGCCCGTTGGGCAGGCCGAAGCCGGTGCGCGTCACCGAGAAGGTGCCGACGAGCCCGGACTCGAAGCGGGCGGTGAAGGACGCGGTGTCCTCGTTCTCGACCTCACCGACCTCGTCGGAGACGGGGGCGGCGTTGTGCCCGACCACCGCGCCCAGCGGCAGGGGCCGCTTGGGGATCTGCGTCGACAGCGTGGCACCGGAGACGGAGGTGATGGGCCCGGCGACGTACTCGGCGACGTCGATGACGTGCGAGCCGACGTCCCCGAGCGCGCCCGAGCCGGGGCGACCCTTGAACCGCCAGGCCAGCGGGCCGTTCGGGTCGGTGGCGTAGTCGCACCAGTACCGGCCGCTGAACAGCGTCAGATCGCCCAGCTCACCGGCACGCACATGCTCACGGATCGCGGCGATGCCGGGCGAACGCCGGAAGGAGTACCCGACGGCCGTCACAACCTCGGCACCCCTCTCCAACTCGGCCATGGCACGGGCGTCTTCGAGCGACCCGGCCAGCGGCTTCTCGCACAGCACATGCTTGCCCGCGGCGATGAGAGCTTCCGCGATTGGACGGTGCAGGTCATTGCCCACGACGATGCTGACGGCGTCGATGGTGGGGTCCTCGACGACGGCCTCCCAGCTCGGCAGCGCCTTCTCGTACCCGTAACGACGGGCGGCGTCCTCGCCGAGTACGACATTGGCGTCGGCGATCGCGGCCAGCCGGACCGGCGGCAGACCGGCACCGAAGACCGTGTTGACGTTGCGGTAACCGGCCGCGTGGCTGCGGCCGGCCATGCCGGCTCCGATGACCGCGACGGAGAGGGGCTTGGCGGACGTGGGCATGCGGGTGCCTTTCGAAGGACGGAGGGATCAGGCGGCGAGCTGATGGGCCGACCGGAACGAACGGGCCTCGGGTCTGTGGTCGGCCCGGTTCGGGCGGGCGGCTCAGCGCGTGCCGTTCGCGGCGAACTTCGCCACCGCGTCGACGTTGGACTTGTCCACGAAGGCCGGTCCGGTCAGGACCGGTTGCTCGCTGCCGCCGGGGAAGTTGCCGTTGTTCTTGTAGAGCCAGAGGGAGTCGACCGCGAGGTAGCCCTGGAGGTACGGCTGCTGGTCGACCGCGAACTCGATGTCGCCGTCCTTGACGGAGTTGACCAGGTCCTTGTTGAGGTCGAAGGTGGCGACCTTCGCGTCGCTGCCCGCGTCGGAGGCGGACTGCAGGGCCGTCAGCGCGAACGGGGCGCCGAGCGTGACCACTTGGTCGATGGAGCTGTCCTGCTTGAGCTTGGCGGTGATGGTCGACTTCACGGACGGCATGTCGGCGCCGTTGACGTACAGGTTCTCCGTCTTGCCCTTGAAGGTCTTCTTCACGCCGGCGCAGCGCGCCTCCAGGCCCACGTGTCCCTGGACCTGGACCACGCAGACGGCGTTCTTGGCACCGGTCTCGTTCAGCTTCCTGCCGAAGGCCTCGCCGGCGACACCCTCGTCCTGGCCGAAGAACGACAGCAGGTTCTGTGCCTTCCACTGGTCCATTCCGGAGTTGAAGCCGACCACCGGGATGCCCGCCTTCACCGCCTTGGCCACCACGCTCTTCAGGGCGTCCGGCTTGGCCAGGGTGACCGCGATGCCGTCGACCTTCTGGTCGATCGCGTTCTGGACGAGGTTGGCCTGGTTGGCGGCGCTCTCGTCGTTGGAGTAGATGAGCTTGACGTTGTCCTTCGCGGCGGCGGCCTGGGCGCCCTTGCGGATGATGTCCCAGAAGGTGTCGCCGGAGGGCGCGTGGGTGACCATCGCGATCGTCATACGGGGGGTGTCGGCCTTGCCCGCGGAGATGTTGCCGGCTGCCTCTTCGGCCTCTTTCCCGCCGGAGCTGCTGGAACAGCCGGAGAGGACGAGCGCTGCCGCGGCGGCCACGGCCATGACGGGGGCGATTCTGCGGGGGCGGGGAGGGAACGTTCGGTTCATGGTTCGTGCACCTCACTGTGCAACTAGGTGGCGATAGCAGGGCCGGTGATCTGCGGCTTCTGGAGGGGGCGGGCTTCCCGGTGACCTCTGCTTAAAGCGCTTTAAGTCTTGGTACTATCGGCTCGTTTCCCAGAGCGTGTCAAGGGCTTTGCGTCAGGGGATGGCCTGCAGTTGACCGTCGAGGCAAGCCCCGCTGGCAAGGATGGGGCCCTCCGTAGCGGAGGGCCCCATCCGGTGACTGCTCGCCGCGTTGTGTGCGGGTGCTGTTTACGGGGTCAGGGTCTGACCAAGGTATGCGCCGCCAGGCGTGCCCAGGCCGTCGCGGCCGTAGTACACGCCCTTCGTGGTGTCGACGCCGGTGCTGCCCGAGTCCAGTTGCAGGATCGTGCCGTCGTACCCGTTCTCGCCCTCGGCGCCGATTGCGAGGTCGGCGCGGCCCCAGCCGGAGAGGTCCTGGAGTACGACCGAGGAGCCGAGCTTGTCGTTGGGTTCGGTCCAGCCGGTGATGCCGGACGTGTCCTGGGTGTACTCGAGTGCGCCGGAGCCGGTCAGGCCGGTCGAGGTGCCCTTCAGGAGCAGCGCCGCGCCCGTGTTGGTCTGGTTGGCGCCGCTGCGGGTGATGTCCTCGTTCGGGAGGCCGGTGAGGACGTCCGCGTAGCCGTCGAGGTTGTAGTCGCCGACGGAGACGGACCAGCCCATGGCGTCGCCCGACTCGTTGGCGCCCGGGACACCCGTGGTGTCCTGGTGGACGGTGCGCATGCCGGTGGTGGTGAAGCCGGTGGACGTGCCGGGGACCATGGTGACCTGGCCGCCCGAGACCCCGCCGGACTCCCCGGCGTACGGCTGGCCGATGACGATGTCGTCGTAGCCGTTGCCGTTCACGTCGCCCGCGGCGAGGGAGCGGCCACCCTTGACGGAGATCGTGCTCACCTTGACCAGACCGGCGGCCGAGCCCTTGAACCACGTGACGCGGCCGATGCCGGACGTGTCACGGTAGTTGAGCGCCACGTCCGCATAGCCGTCGCGGTTGAAGTCACCCGTGGCGGCGTCCGGGTAGGCGACGCCCCACGTCGCGGTGGTCAGCGTGCCGGACTGGGTGGCGCCGCCGGTCAGGTGGACGTTCCAGTTGCCGCCCTTGCCGGTGCCGGCCGCAAAGACGTCGGCCTTGCCGTCGGCGTTGAAGTCGCCGACCGTGACGGCCGAGCCCAGCTTGGCGCCGGCCGCCGTGACGCCCGAAGTGGTGTAGGAGGAGCCGGAGTTCAGGCCGGGGCCGTACAGGACCGTGACCGAGCCGCGGTCGGCGTTGCCGGAGGTGTCGTCCTCGCCCGGCGCGCCGATGGCGAGGTCGGCGTGGCCGTCGCCGTTGATGTCGCCCCAGGCGGTCGACGCGCCCCAGCTGTCGCCGGTCTCGGAGCCGCCGGGGACGCCCGGGCTGGACTGGGTGAGCCTCACCTTGGCGCCGGCGACCGGGCCGTCGAGACCGCCGGGCACGACGACGACGTTTCCGACGCTGCCCGATGCCTTCGGCACTCCGGCGACCAGGTCGGTGATGCCGTCGCGGTTGAAGTCGGCGGTCGGGATCGCGGAGTTCTTGCCGGCGCTTGCCGCGTACCGGCGGATCTCGGCGAGCTTGGGGTAGAGGTTGGCGCCGGGGCAGGCCGTCGCGTTGGTGTCACGGTGGCCGAAGACCCGGGGCAGCGTGATCGACGTGTCCTTCGCGACGAGGTTGCCGTCCTGGCCCTTGGCGCTGCCGGACGTCAGCGTCACCTTGCCGTTCGGGTCGATGCCGTACATGCCGAACTTCCAGGCGACGATCCGGGAGATGGCCTCGAGGCCGGCGCGGCTCGGCTTGGCGGTCTCGTAGTTGCCGATGAACGAGATGCCGACCGTGTTGGTGTTGAAGCCCACGTCGTGAGCGCCGATCACCGGCAGGTCCATACCGCCGCTGCGGCCCTCGAAGATCTGACCGCACTTGTCGACGACGAAGTTGTAGCCGAGGTCGTAGTAGCCGCGGGAGAAGTGCTCCTGCTGGATGGTCCGCATCCGGGCGCGGGACTGGCCACAGGAGATCGTGTTGTCGTTGTTCACGCCCGTGTGGTGGATGACGGCCGCCTTGATCTCGGCGCCGTACCCGGGCGTGCCGTCGTAGTCGGTGGAGGCGCCCCACTCGGCCTGGGTGATGATCGGCGGCTTGACGACCGTGGAGGGGCGGGGGGCCGGGACGGTGTCGGAGGGCGACGGGGAGGCCGTCGGGGATTCGCTCGCGGACTCGGTCGGGGAGCCGGTCACGGAGTCCGTGGGTGTCGGGGCGTCGCTGGTGGGCGTGGTCGTGGCCGGGTCGCCGGGTGTCTGCGCGTCGGTCGTCGTTGGCGTGGGCGTGGGGGTGATGTCCTCGGCGTACGCGGCGGGTTCGGCGTTCACCTCCGCGGTGCCCTTGGGGTCGGTGCCGGGATCGAGCAGCTTGACGTCCAGACCGGCCGGAAGGCCGGTGGCGAGCGTGCCGTCCGCGTTCACGACCCGCACCTCGAGACCGTCCGCGTCGTCCGTCCACACGGAGGCCGTGCCGCCGCGCGTGCCGGCCCGCTCGGCCTCCGCTCCGTCAGCGGAGAACTCCTCGCCCGCGACCTTCTGCCACCCGGACCAGTCACCGGTCTCGGTGGCCCGGTAGCGGACCTCGGGCGTGCCCTTCAGCTTCGCGTGCGGGTTGTCCCAGGTCAGCATGACCGCGCTGTAACGGTCCGTGCCCTGCTTGTCCAGGCCCTTGCGCCCCGCCCCCTTGTCCTTCAGCTTCACGGTGTGCACGGCGGGCTTGCGCGCGGCCCGGGCATCGTCCGGCTTCGCTACCGGGTCGGCGATGGCGTACGTGATGGCTCCCGCGCCACCCACGAGGACGGCACCGATCGTCAGCCATGCTCTTCGCTTCAAACTCAGCGGTGTGTACGCATGGGTCTTGCGTGGCCTCAACTTGCCCCACCCCTAGAAATGCCTCACAGAGGAACCACCTGTCACTCAGGTGGCAGTGGATCAAGCGCGTCCCATCCGTGAAACATCACTGTCAGGCAGCGGGAAGTGGCGCAGGTCACGCCGCAGGGCTCTGCCCAGGTCGTACGGCCTCGGCAGAGCCCAGCTTCGAACTGGCCCTTCCAGCGGAGCGTTCAGGCGTCGCGGTTCGCGCGGGCGCGGCGCCGTAGGAGGAGCAGGCCGCCCGCGAGGGCGGTGATGCCGGTCGCGGCGGTCCAGGCAGGGAGGTCCGAGGAGCCGGTGGCGGCCAAGTCGCCGTCCCTGCCGCCCTGGGGGGTGGACGAGGGGGAGGGGTTGGCGGGCGCGGCACCGGAGTCGGGGCCGGAGCCGGATGCGGGGGAAGGTGACGCTGACGGGGAGGCCGGGGACTCCGGCTTGGTGGAGCGGTCGCGGGTGAAGGCCAGGGTGCCGAAGCCGAGTTGGTCGTAGCCGCCGCTGTTGGGGCCGTAGTCGCCACCGCCGCCCTCCGGAGCCGACTTCGCCGCTATCCGGGTGAGGTAGGAGGCCGACAGGCCCCGGCGCTTGGTGTAGTGGTTGGCGATCATGGCCCAGACCGGGCGGGTCATGGCCGGGTCCACCGGGGCCTCCTCGCTCACGGTCTCCGTGCCCGACCAGCCGTTGATCGCGCCCTTGTCGCGGGTATTGGGCGTGAACGGCACGTCCCCGCCCAGGTTCCACTTCGCCACGTACTGGGCGGCCTTGAAGAAGCGGTTGTCGTCGTAGCCGTACAGATTGATGCCCTGGCTCCAGGCCATCTCGCAGAACGTGCCCATCAGGCCGATGCCCAGCAGGGCGTGGCCCTGGTCGCGGCCTGCCTCCACCCACTCGGCGAGTCCGTCGGAGTGCACGACGGGGATGGCGTTCTTGATGGCGCCCAGGCCCTCGCCGTGCTTGAAGTACTCGACCGCGGTGTCGACCTTGGCCTTGTCGTCGCAGAGGATGCCGATGGCGAGGACGCAGCACATGGCCGTCAGGTCCCAGTTGGTCCAGTAGTTGGAGACGACGGCGCCGTTGTGGTTCTTGAGGAAGTCCTCGCTGAGCGGGGCGAAGACGTCCAGCATCATCTTCTGGAAGCGGGGCAGGTCGAAGTCGGCGTGGTCGCGGACGAGTTCGGCCGCGTTGGCGAACTGGTAGCCGTAGAGGCCCGCCGCGAGGAAGCGGTCCGCGGAACCCTCGACGCTGGTCAACTTCGCGGACCAGGCGTTGAGGATGGCGACGGCGGTGTCCAAGTGCGCGTCCTCGCCGGTGACTTGGCCGCGCAGGGCGTTCTGGTACGCCGCGTGGATGTCGTTGTAGAGGATCGCGTAGTTCTGCGGCGAGCCCACGCCCCGGTAGACCGTGGCCTGCGGGTTGGGCCTCCAGTCGGTCTGCGAGTGGCGGTTGGCGGTGAGCTTGGCGAAGCCCGCCGTGTACGGGGTCGCGCCCGCCTTCACCTTGGCCGCCATGCGGTCGAGGTCGGCTCGGGTGTGCAGCAGCCCGGGGTGCGCGAACGCCGTGCCTGCCGCTGACGCGGGGGCCGCGGGGACGGCGGCGCCGATGGCTGCCGCGCCCGCGGCCGTACCGGCGATCTTCAGCATGCTCCGGCGGTTGATCTCTGCTCTCACGGCTTCGGTCCTCAGGTGTGGGGTGCGTGCCGATGCGTACGAGTTCGAAGTTGCGTACGAGTTCGAATAGGAGACGCGTGGTCTCGCGGGCGATAACAAAAAATCAGCGACACGCTCCGGAAAACTGATCGAAACCAAACCCGCCGCATCCATTGACGCTCCATACGCCCCACCTTTACCTTCTGGTCGAAGTTACGCACAGTGTTCGTGATCTCGAACGAGCTGGTGCACTGCCGCCCCAGAAGGGACTCACCGTGTTCCGCACACGCCACTGGTTCATCCTCGGGGCGGCACTGCTCGCCCTGTTGGGCTCGCTCGTCACCGCTCAGCCCGGGGTCACCGCCGAAGGCCGGCCGTACACCAACCCCGTCAAGGAACAAAAAGGCGCCGACCCCTGGCTGGAGTACTACAACGGCAACTACTACCTGGTGACGACCTCGTTCACCGGTGAGCTGACCATGCGCAAGTCGCCCACGCTCGCCGGGCTGAACACCGCGCCCAGCGTGCAGGTGTGGTCGGACAGCACCTCCAGCCGCAACTGGAACATGTGGGCCCCGGAGATCCACTTCTTCGACGGCAAGTGGTATCTGTACTACTCCGCCGGGCCGCGCGGCTCCGCCTGCTGCGACGACCAGCGCACCCATGTGCTGGAGAGCTCCGGCTCCGACCCGATGGGGCCGTACACCTACAAGAACACCTTCACCGGCTCCAACCTGAATCCCAACGGCTGGCTGATCGACGCCAGCGTGCTCAAGCACAACAACAAGCTGTACCTGGTGGGCAGCGGTTCGGCGGGCGGCAGCAAGCAGAGCCTCGTCATCGCGCCGCTCAGCAACCCGTACACGCTCGCCAGCTCCACCTTCACCGTCATCTCCAGCCCGACGCTCAGCTGGGAGACGCAGAGCGGTGAGGTCAACGAAGGGCCCGAGCCGCTCTACCGCAACGGACGCACCTTCCTCGTCTACTCCGCCAGCGCCTGCTGGGGCCCCGACTACAAACTCGGCCAGCTGGAGCTGACCGGTTCCGACCCGCTCCTCGCCTCCTCCTGGACGAAGAAGCAGACCCCGGTCTTCCAGCGCAACGACGCGAACAGCGTGTACGCGCCGGGGCACAACGGGTTCTTCACCTCGCCCGACGGCACGGAGAACTGGATCGTCTACCACGCCAACGACGCGGCGGGCGACGGCTGCGACAACGGCCGTACGACCCGCGCCCAGAAGTTCACCTGGAACGCCGACGGCACCCCGAACTTCGGTACCCCGGTCGCACTCGGTACGACGATGGCCGGCCCCTCCGGTGAGACGGCCACGACCCCGACCGCCTACACCATCGTCAACCGCAACAGCGGCAAGTGCCTCGACGTCAACGGCGGCAGCACCGCCGACGGCGCCAACATCTTCCAGTGGACCTGCAACGGCGGGGCCAACCAGAAGTGGCGCATCGAGGACCGCGCCGACGACACCAGCCGCCTCGTCAACGTCGCCACCGGCAAGGTCGCCGACATCGCCGACTGCAGCACCGCCGACGGCGCCGACGTCCGGCAGTGGTCCTGGCTGAACAACAACTGCCAGAAGTTCCGCATGGTCTACCTCGGTGGTGACTACGTGCGGATCGTCAGCGCCGCCACCGGCAAGGTCATGGACGTCGCCGAGTGCGGCACGGCCAACGGCACCGACGTACGCCAGTGGACCTGGCTCAACAACAACTGCCAGCAGTGGCGCCTCCAGCCCACCACGGCCTGACCACCGTCTGACCCCCTGATCAGGAGACTCCCATGAGACGCAGGACCTTCCTCGCCGGGGCGGCCACGGCGATGGCCGCCGGGCCGGCCGTACTGGCCACCGGAACCCCCGCCCACGCCGCCGCCCCCGCCTCACCCGCCGTGACTTTCACCAACCCGATCGCCCTGCAGCGCGCCGACCCGCACATCCACAAACACACCGACGGCTACTACTACTTCACCGCCACCGTGCCCGCGTACGACAAGATCGTGATGCGCCGGGCCACCACCCTCCAGGGCCTTTCGACCGCCTCGGAGACCACCATCTGGACCAAGCACTCAAGCGGTGAGATGGGTGCCCACATCTGGGCACCGGAGATCCACTTCATCGACGGCAAGTGGTACGTCTACTTCGCCGCCGGCTCCACCAGCGACATCTGGAAGATCCGGCCGTACGTCCTGGAGAGCAGCTCCGCCAACCCGCTGACCGGGACGTGGACGGAAAAGGGGCGGATCGCCCTGCCGCTGGACACCTTCTCGCTCGACGCGACGACCTTCGTCGTCGGCAGCAGCCGCTATCTGAGCTGGGCACAGAACGATCCGGCCGTGGGCAGCGGAACCAACCTCTATCTCGCGAAGCTGTCCAACCCGTGGACCATCTCCGGCACTCCGGTACGGATCTCCACGCCGACGCACGCCTGGGAGACCGTGGGCCACCGCGTCAACGAGGGCCCGGCGGTCATCCAGCGGGGCGGCAAGGTCTTCATGGCCTTCTCCGCCGCCGCCACCGACGCCAACTACTGCCTCGGCCTGCTGACCGCCTCCGCCTCGGCCGATCTGCTCAACCCGGCATCCTGGACGAAGAGTTCACAGCCGGTCTTCAGGAGCAACGACGCCACCGGGCAGTACGGGCCCGGCCACAACTGCTTCACCGTCTCCGAGGACGGCAAGTCGGACGTACTCGTCTACCACGCCCGCAACTACAAGGACATCAGCGGCGATCCGCTCAACGACCCCAACCGCCGCACCCGTTACCAGAAGCTGTACTGGAACGCCGACGGCACACCCAACTTCGGCATCCCGGTCGCGGACGGCCTGACTCCGGTCCGCTTCTCCTCGTACAACTTCCCCGACCGCTACATCCGCCACTGGGAGTACCGGGCGAAGCTCGAACCGAACGTCACCAACCTCGCCGACTCGCAGTTCCGCGTCGTCACCGGCCTCGCCGGCAGCGGCACCGTCTCCCTGGAGTCGGCGAACTTCCCCGGCTACTACCTCCGCCACAAGAACTACGAGATGTGGGTGGAGAAGAACGACGGCTCGACCACCTTCAAGAACGACGCCAGCTTCTCGCAGCGCGCGGGCCTCGCCGACTCCGCGAGCGGCGTCTCCTTCGAGTCGTACAACTTCCCGGGCCGTTACATCCGGCACTACGAGAACCTGCTCCACATCCAGCCGATCAGCACGACTCTCGACCGGCAGGACGCGACGTATTACGCGGAGTAGCTCCGCTGGTAGTGCAGTGATTCACCCGCGGGTCGGTGGGGGCTGGTCGCGCCCGCGCGGCGGAGCCGCAAATTGATACAGCCCCGCGCCCCTAAAGGGCGCCATATCGCACCGCACTTCACCAAGGCCCCCAACGGGATCCAAGCCCCGCCCGGCGGTACTCAAGAGCCGGGCGGGGCGAAGCCCATCGTCGTGAAGGACGTCTTGTCGCGGGACGTCGTGCCGTCGGTGATCCACCAGTGGGTGGGGTGCTGGCCGTAGAAGCCGAACAGCGTGTCGGCCGCCCAGTTGAGGATCAGCTCGTCCTTGCCGTCGCCGTCGAAGTCGGCGGCTCCCGCGGGCCGGGCATGGCGCCACTTCGCCGGGACCTTCTCGCCGGCCACCTTCGCCGGTCCTTCGCGCAGGACCGGGGTGCGCTGGTCGCCGTCGATGAGCGTGGCGTTCTCGTACGTGGCGACGAGGATGCCGTCGCGGCCGTCGCCGTCGGGGTCGGCGGCTGCGAAACCGCCGGGGCCGTAGTCGGTTTTCGCGCCCTCGGGTGCCTCGGGCAGCCGGTGGGTGACCGGTGCGCCGCCGCTGCCGGGGTACACGGAGAGCGAGCCGTCGACGTCCGGGGCCTCCGTCTCGTAGCCGGGCTCGTTGTTGCGGCCGCCGTCGTCCCCGACGGCCACATCGCGCAGCCCGTCGCCGTCGAAGTCGCCGAAGGCGTGGGCGCTCCCGAGGCGCAGCTGTCGGCTGCTTGCGGACAGACCCTCGCCGCGGCGGGCCGTGTGGAGGGTGTTGGCGGACTGCTCACCGTCGTTTGTCCCCTGGAGCAGCAGAGAGGTCGCGCGCGGCTTGCCCGTGGGGTCGATGTCGTCCGCGATGAGCCAGCCGTCCGACCAGGGCAGGCTGGTGTCGGTGCGCGCGGGCGCACCTGACCGCGTGAACGGGCCGTACAGCACGACCAGGGACGACTGGTTCTGCGCGGGTGCCGCGAGGTCGTGGTGTCCGTCGCCGTCGAAGTCGCCGCGCACCACGGGGCCCACGCCCTGTTTGGACACGTTCTGCGGCAGCCGCACCTCGGTTGCCTCGGCACCCGTCCTGGGTCCGGCAGGTCCGCCCCACGTCACGTACGGGACGGTACGAGGGGCGGTGACCTGCCCGTCCGACACCCGCTCGCCCGCGACGGTCGTGACGAAGTCCGGGAAGCCGTCGCCGTCCAGATCGGCGGTGACCGTGGCGTTCGCGAGGACGCTGCCGGGACCCGCCGACCCCGGCGGCAGACCGGGCAGGCCCAGATCGCCGCGGTCGTAGACCGTGCGTGTCGCCGGGTCGAGTCCCTTGGCCGATCCGTAGACCACACCGATCCGCTCTTCGTTGCCGGGGTTTCCCGGCTCGCCGCCGACCGGGACGGGCACCAGGAGATCGCGATACCCGTCGCCGTTGATGTCGTCGGGGTCCTTCGACCCCTTCCCCGGCGTCGGCGCCCGGCTCTCGGCAGGCGCGCTGGGCACCGGGGCAGCCGACGACCCACCGTCCGAGGGGGACGGCTCGCGGCCCGTTCCGTCGCTGCCGCAGCTGGTGAGCGGGGCGAGGACGACGCAGACGGTGAGGGCTGACATGGCGATACGAGACTTCATGCGCCTCACCCTCACATCCGCACCGGACCGACTTCAGCGGGGTGCGACGACTGTTGCCCAGTTGTCGCTCACGTCATCAGGCCAACAGCCCGGCCAAGCGGCGCCATTCGGGGCGGGGGAGGGCTGAGCGGTCCTGGTCGGTGACCACTTGGAAGGCCACATGGTCCGCGCCGGCGGCGTAAAAGGCGTCGATCCGCTCGCGGATGCGATCGTCGTCACCCCAGGCGAAGAGCGCGTCGATCAGTCGGTCGCTGCCGCCGTCCGCGAAGTCGTCCTCGGTGAAACCGAACCGCAGGAAGCTGTTGGTGTAGTTCGGCAGGGTGAGATACATGGCGAGGCTGTCGCGGGCGAGCGAGCGTGCGCGGTCCGGGGCCGTCTCCAGGACGACCTTCAACTCCGGTGCGAGCAGCGGGACTTCGCCGAGGATCTCGCGAGCGTCCGCGGTGTGCTCGGGAGTGACCAGGTACGGGTGCGAGCCGGCGGCGCGGTCGCGCGACAGCTTCAGCATCTTGGGGCCGAGGGCGGCCAGGACCCGGCGCTCGGCGGGGACTCCGGCCGCGTCCAGGGCGTCCAGATACTCGACCATGGACGAGTAGGGGCGCCGGTACTGGTCCGCCAGCTTGGCGTGACTCACCCCGAGGCCCAGCAGGAACCGGCCGGGGTGGGCCGAGTCCAGCTCGGCGAAACGCGCCGCGGTGTCGGCGGCCTCGTACTGCCAGATGCTCAGGATGCCGGTCGCCACGGTGAGCCGGGAGGTCGCCTCGATGAGCGGCACGGCGTGCTGTACGCCGCTGCTGCCGCCCAACCAGACGGTGCCGAAGCCGAGTTGTTCGAGCTCGGCGGCGGCCTCGGCGAGCTCGCCACGCTGTGCCGGGTCCTCCGAACGCAGCCCGACACTCCAGATGCCGTATCGCCCGACTGCGTTCTTCAGTGAGCTGTGACGGTCCACGGCCGTGTCGTCGTCCATCGGTTTCCGTTCCCTCCGAAGGCTGTTGTCTGTCGTATCGCTCGTATCGCTGTGGCGCAGCAGGCCCAACCGGCGGCGCCTTCGCGATATTCCGGGATCAGCGGTCGCCGACGCGGGCCGGCTCCGGGCGGTGTACGCCGCGTGGCCGGTAGCCGAGGGTGTCCGAGTGGCCGAGTAGGTCGGCGAGGAGCCAGATGATGGCCAGCCACATCTCGGTGCCCTGGAGGCCGGGTTCCGGGCCCGGGCCTGCGGAGCCGTGACCGAAGGCGAAGCCCTCGCCGTGGTGCCAGCGGGGCAGGACGGCGGCCAACTGCCGCTCGGCCCAGGTGCGGATCTCGGCCGAGCGGTAACCGTCGTTGCCCACGCCCGTACCGAGTTGCCGGGAGCACAGCCACAAAGGATGCGCGACGTCCAGCACATTGCAGGCGTTCTCCCGGCCCTCGCCGAAGTGGCGCACATCCCGGGCATGGTCCAGGACCGCGTCCACCACCCGCTCCGGATGCGGTACCGGCAGCCCGAACTGGGCGAACGAGCCCCGCGTCAGCCGGTAGTAGCCGTTGACGATCTGGAGCCGTCCGGCGGCGGGGGAGGGGCTGCCCCACATGCCGGTCCATGGATCGGCCCTCGTCAGCAGCCAGCCGAACAGCGCCTCCAGCGCGCCCGGTTCGACGCCGGGACGGTTGTCGTCGGCGTGTGCGTGCCGCAGGTTCCAATGGGCCGCAGTCGCCCAGGAATCGATCCAGGCCCCGGCACCCCACGCACCGTCCCGCCAGGGCAATTCCTCCAGGCGTGCGACCAACTGCCGTGCGGTCATCTCCCGTACGCCGCGCACCGGATGCGGGAAGGAGGTGCCGAGCAGATCGAGGGCGTAGCCGACGGACAGTACGTGGTACAGGGCGGGTCCTTCGCTGATGAAGCCGTCCTCGTCCGCCGTCGGCAGCGGCTCGTCGAACTCCGGTACCAGTCCGGTGTACGGATCCTGGACGCTCCTCAGACGCTCGGCATGCTCCTCGGCGGTCAACTGGCCGGGGGTGGCGCCCAGCAGAAGGCCGGCGATCTCGACGGCGTCGCAGTGCGCCCGTACGGTGGGCGCCTCGCCGGGGCGGTCGACATACCTCTCGCCGTCCCAGCACCGGCCGAGGATGTCGGCGGCCTGAGCGCGGGCGGTGTCGGCGAACCGGGCCAGGGCGTCACCGGCATGGTCCGTGGCGGCGGCCGGCCGGACAGCGGAGTGCCGGGTGGTGTCCCGCCGGTCGCGCAGCGGCCGTGCCGGATTCCCGGCGGCCACCGTCCAGTCCGCCAGATCCCTGGTGACCACCGCCCCCGCGCCGACCACACAGTGATCGCCGATGGTCACCCCGTCCACCACGACCACATGCGAACCGATCCACACATCGTCGCCGACAGTGATCCCCCGGCTGGTGAGCGGCTGTTGGAACACCGGCCGATCGGGGGCCATGCCGTGATTGAAGCCGAGCAACGAGGTGTGCGCACCGATCCGCACACCGTCCCCCAGCGTCACGGTGCCGCGCACCACGCTGAACGGGTTCAGCGTGCAGTCCGTCCCGGTCGTCAACTCCCCGGTGACATAGGCATGCGCGGCGATGTACGAGTCGTCCCCCAGCGACAGCCGGTCCGTGAACACCGCCGCGGAATCGGCGACGTAACACCGCTCACCGATCTCACGCTCCCCACCGATCGCCTCCTGCCGCTTCCGCTGCGCGGCGCGCTGCTCCTCGGTCGCCTCGTCGGCGAACACCCAGGGGCAGTGGTCGAAATACCGGACGGACGGCTGCTTTTCGGGTTCGAAATCCATGCGGGACAGTGTTTCCCGGCCCACGCCCGCAGGACCAGGCCCGCAGGACCGGGGCGGCAGGAGGCGCGCCCGGCCCCGCGGACCGTGGTCGGTGCTGTGCGTCAACAGCAGCGGCTCTGCGGATGGTTCTCCCGGTGGTGCGTCCGCAGGACCTCGTACTCCCGTCGGCTGGGCAGCGGAGCGTGGGGGTGCCGGCGGCGGTGGCGCTCGCAGTAGCGGTCGTACTCCGCCTCGCCGGTCAGCTCGCGCAGATACCAGTGCACCCAACGCGCGGTCCGCGCCCAGTGCCGGGCGTTCATGAACGGGCTCCCACCAGCGGTTCGCCGGCCTGCTCGGGGATGTCGATACGGGACTCGACGTACGGCGCCTCCGTCGTCGGCAGCGACCCCGGAGAGCGGATGGCTCGTACGCAGACCACCGCCGCGTTGACGATCACCACGGTGACCAGCAGCAGGAACACGGCGATCAGGACGCCGTCGACCGTGGAGTTGGTGACCACGGTGTGCATGTCGTCGAGGGTCTTGGCGGGCGGCAGGACCTGGCCGGCGTCGATGCCGTCGGCGTACCGGGTCCGCTGGGCGAAGAAGCCGATCCGCGGGTCGTCGGAGAAGATCTTCTGCCAGCCGGCGACGAAGGTGACCGCGACCACCCAGGCCAGCGGGATCGCGGTGACCCACGCCCAGCGCAGCCGCCCGGACTTGACCAGCACGGTGGTGCAGACGGTGAGGGCGATGGCGGCGAGCAGCTGGTTGGCGATGCCGAAGAGCGGGAAGAGCTGGTTGATTCCGCCGAGGGGGTCGGTGGCGCCGGTGTAGAGGAAGTAGCCCCAGGCGGCCACGACGAGTCCGCTGCACAGCCAGATGCCCGGCTTCCAGTTGACCCGGCCGATCGGCTTCCAGACGTTGCCGAGCATGTCCTGGAGCATGAAGCGTCCGACCCGGGTGCCCGCGTCGACCGTCGTCAGAATGAACAGCGCCTCGAACATGATCGCGAAGTGGTACCAGAAGGCCTTCATCCCGGCGCCGCCGAACACCCCGGAGAAGATCTCCGACATACCGACCGCGAGGGTGGGCGCACCGCCGGTGCGGGCGATGAGCGTCTGCTCCTCCACGGCCTTCGCCGCCTGCGTCAACTGGTCGGGGCTGATGGTGAAGCCGAGGCCCGCCACCGCCTGCGAGGCGGACTCGGCAGTCGTACCGAGCAGTCCGGCGGGCGCGTTCATCGCGTAGTACAGGCCGGGTTCGAGGGTGGCCGCGGCGATCAGCGCCATGATCGCGACGAACGACTCCATCAGCATGGCGCCGTAGCCGATCACCCGGACCTGCGACTCCTTCTGGATCAGCTTCGGAGTCGTACCGGAGGCGACCAGCGCATGGAAGCCGGACAGCGCGCCACAGGCGATGGTGATGAAGAGGAAGGGGAAGAGGGAGCCCGCGAAGACCGGGCCCGCGCCCGAGGACGCGAAGTCACTGACCGCCTCCGCACGCATGACGGGCGCGGCCACGACGACTCCGACCGCGAGCAGCGCGATGGTGCCGATCTTCATGAAGGTGGAGAGGTAGTCGCGCGGCGCGAGCAGCATCCACACGGGGAGTACGGAGGCGACGAAGCCGTACCCGACCAGGCAGAACACCAGGGTCGTCGGGCTCAGGGTGAAGGTGTCGGCCAGCGAGGACTCCTGGATCCAGCTGCCGCCGACGATCGCGAGCAGCAGCAGCGCCACACCGATCAGGCTGGTCTCGACGACCCGGCCAGGACGGATGACGTGCATCCAGAAGCCCATGAACAGGGCGATGGGGATGGTCATGGCGACCGAGAACGTGCCCCAGGGGGAGTGCGCGAGGGCGTTGACGACGACCAGAGCCAGCACACCGAGCAGGATGATCATGATGGCGAAGACCGCGATCAGGGCCGCCGCCCCGCCCGCCCGGCCGATCTCGTCACGGGCCATCTGCCCGAGCGACTTCCCGTCCCGCCGCATCGACAGGAACAGCACCACCATGTCCTGCACCGCCCCGGCGAAGATCACTCCGGCCACGATCCAGAGCGTGCCGGGCAGATAGCCCATCTGCGCCGCGAGTACGGGCCCCACCAGCGGTCCGGCCCCGGCGATCGCCGCGAAGTGGTGGCCCAGCAGCACCCGGCGGTCGGTGGGCTGGAAGTCGACGCCGTCCTCGAGCCGTTCGGCGGGAGTGGCCCGGCGGTCGTCCGGCTTCAGTACGCGCCGGGCGACGAAGCGGGCGTAGAAGCGGTAGGCGATGGCGTACGAGCCGAGGGCGGCCAGCACCAGCCAGACGGCGGAGATCTCCTCGCCCCGGGAGAGGGCGAGGACGCCCCAGCAGACGGCGCCGACCAGGGCGACGGTGGTCCACAGGAGGATGGACCGCGGGGTCATACGGGGCCGGACTGAGGGCGAGTCCTGTGAGTCCTCCGGCGGCGGGGGAGCGGATTCGGGCATGGCTGACGTAGGCATGGCGGCTCCTGGCCTTGGTGCTGGGTGATGGTGTGCGGCGCTACTGGGTGGTGGTGCCGGGCAGTACGCGGTGGGGAAGCGGCTCAGGGATCGGGCCGGTCGTACCGATCGTGCTGGTCGTCGCGGTCGTGCCTGGTCAGCGCGTACGCGGCGAGCAGGCACAGGGCGCACCCCGGCACCCAGGCGAGCTGGTACCAGTAGAAGAACGGCGTCCCCGCGAGCCGCGGGTCCGCCCCGGCGTACCAGGGGACCCACAGCAGTCCCGCGGCCGGCGCGAGAAGTAGTACGGCGATCGCGATTCGCCGTAGCCGGTGATGACCAGTGCCAGTCGATGCCATGACCTGCGCTCCCCTCCCGTTCCCTCTCCCGCTCGCTGTCGGTCTGTGCAAGAGTTGCCCGCCGGCCGGAACTGGTTGACAGGGAATTTCCAGAAGATTTCCCGCCGGTTTTCCCGTCACCCGTGTCATCCGGACGGGCAGCCCGCGCAACTCTCAGGCAAGGGCTCGGGCAATGGCCTCAGGCAGCCTCAGGCACACCAAGGACGGTGACCCATGGCGGACGGCGCCATGACCGCGACGTTCCTCGCCGTGATCGGCGGAGCGTCGCTGCTCGCCGTCACCGCGCGCCGGCTGCGTCCCACCGACCGGCTGCCGTCCCTGGAGGGCTGGGCACTGGCCGACCGGAGCCTGGGTCCCGTCTGGACCTGGATGCTGCTCGGCGGCACGATCTTCACCGCGTACACCTTCACCGCCGTACCGGGACTGGCGTACGGGAACGGGGCGCCCGCCTTCTTCGCCGTGCCGTACACGGTGATCGTCTGCCCGCTCGCCTTCGTCCTGCTGACCCGGCTGTGGGCGGTGGCCCGTCGGCACGGCTACATCACCGTCGCCGACTTCGTGCGCGGACGGTACGGTTCGCCGCCGCTCGCCCTGGTGGTGGCGCTGACCGGGATCCTCGCGACGATGCCCTATCTGGCGCTCCAACTGCTGGGCATCCGCGCGGTGCTCACCGCCGGCGGCGTCTACCCGCGGGGCGCGGGCGGCGATCTGGTGCTGGTCGCGCTCTTCGCGGGGCTCGCGGTGGCGACGTACCGGCACGGGCTGCGGGCGCCGACCGTCATCTCCGCGTTCAAGGCGGTGGCCGTCTTCGTCTCGCTCACCGCCGTGTGCTGGCTGGTCCTCGCCCGGCTCGGCGGACCCGGCGCGGTCTTCGAGGGCGCGGCGCGACGGCTCGGCGGCACCGGCGTGGCGGACTCCGCCCTGCTCCTTTCCCCCGAGCAGCAGCCCGCCTACGCCACGCTCGCCCTGGGTTCGGCGCTGGCCCTGCTGATGTATCCGCACGTCCTCACCGCCGGGTTCGCCGCCGACGGCCCGCGCACCCTGCGCAAGGTCTCCGTGGCGCTGCCCGCCTGGACGGGACTGCTCGCCCTCTTCGGCCTCCTCGGCATCGCGGCACTCGCGGCGGGGGTACGGGCACCCGAGGGCGGCGCCGAGACCGCCGTACCGATGCTGGTCGACCGCCTGATGCCGGGACCGCTGGCCGGACTCGTCTTCGGGGCGATCACCGTGGGGGCGCTGGTCCCGGCGGCCGTGATGTCGATCGCGGCCGCCACCTGCTTCGTACGCAATGTGTACGTCGAGTACGTCCACCCCACTGCCACGCCCAAACGACAGGTGCGCATCGCCAAGGCGGTCTCGGTCACCGCGAAGGTGGGGGCGGTCGCGTTCGTGTTCGGGCTGCGCGACCAGGACGCCATCAACCTCCAACTCCTCGGCGGCGTATGGATCCTGCAGATCTTCCCCGCCGTGGCCGTCGGCCTGTTCACCGGCCGGCTGCACCCGCGGGCGCTGCTGGCCGGGTGGGCGGTGGGCATGGCGGCCGGAACGTTCCTGGTGGTCCGCGAGGGCTTCTCGTCCATCGTGCCGTTCGGCGGCGGCGACCAGCCGCTGGAGATCTACGCCGGGCTCGTGGCCCTGCTGCTCAACCTGACCGTCGCCGTGGCCGGCACCGCGGCCCTCGAACGCCTCGGCGTCCCGCGTGGCGCCGACCTCACCGACCTACCGTCCCGCCTGACCGTCAGGCGGCGCCCCGAGACGGGAGCGAGCAACCCGTGAGACGCAGACAGCACACGCGACTGCCGGCGCCGCAGGCCGCTCCGGCCGCCGTCACCGATCCCCGTATCCCGGATCCCCGCATCCCGCGGCCCGCCGCCACCGGCGAGACGACGGCATCCCCGCCGGCCGGCGACGAGATGCCGACCGCCGATGAGGTGCTGTCCCCACCCGTGAGCGATCCGGCCGACCTCGAGCGGGAGGCCGCCCTGGCCCGCCTCTTCGAGCTGCACTACGCCTCGATGCTGCGTCTGGCCGTGCTGCTCGGCGCCGACGACCCGGAGAACGTGGTGGCCGAGGCGTACTACCAGATCTACCGGAAGTGGCGCCGCCTCAGGGACGCCGAGGCGGCGGAGGCGTATCTGCGCTCCACGGTGTGCAATCTGACCCGTATGCGCATCCGCCACCTCCAGGTCGCCCGCAAGCACGTCCAGCAGCCGCCGAGCGAGGTCGTCGCCTCCGCCGAGAGCACGGCGCTGCTCCGCGACGACCAGCGCGTACTGATCGACGCCCTGCAGCAACTGCCCGCCCGGCAGCGGGAAGCGCTGGTGCTGCGGCACTGGCTCGGTCTGAAGGAGAGTGAGATAGCCGCCGCGATGGGAATCTCCTGCGGATCGGTCAAGACCCACACCGCGCGCGGTATCGCCGCCCTGACCCAGGCGATGGAGGCCCGGCGATGAAAGACATGGACAAAGACGTGGATCGTACGGAGCAGGCGCTGCGCGAAGCGCTGGGAACGCTGGCCGGCGGCGTCCGCGCCGCCCCCGACGCCTACCGCACGGCCCGCGGCGACTGGCTCCGCCGCGAACGCCGCCGCCGCCTGGTCCTGGCCGTCCTGATAGCGGTGGTCTTCACCCTCGCCACCTTGATCGGCCTCTGGGTCCTCAACCAGGCACCGTCGGAACCGGGCGTGATCTTTTCTTACGGTGTGGCTGCGCCTCCGGCCGGGGGCGGGTTGTAGGTGACCGTGGCCGGGGGTGGCTCCACCGGGCGCTTGCGCCGTACGGGTGACCAGGGTGACGGGCCGTCGCCCCCGATGGCGCATGCTGTTTGAGGCCGAGGGCGGTCGCGGCAAGGCGCCGGGTCGCCACCCCTCATCGGAAAGGACACCCCATGGACGAGCAGGGTGAGCACTTCGACGTCGTCGTACTCGGCGCGGGCCCCGGCGGCTAC